>NZ_JAUBPU010000043.1:0-48651 GCF_036700885.1 Microcoleus sp. S13_B4 | reverse complement strand
CGATCGTGTGTTCTCTGTTTGACCCTCATGAATGAGTGTCAGTAACATCATACCTCATATTTCTGAGAAAGGCTATAAATACCCAGAATTACCGCCAACATCCATATTCCCCAAATATATCCAGCCAGCAATTCTTGGCGCTTGGGTATGGATAAACTGAGCTTTTCGCGATCGACAAAAACAGACCACGCGATGGGAAAAACCAGCAACCAAACTTGACAAAAGACTGACAGTGTTTGTCCCCAGCTTCCAGGGGCAATATACAAGCCTGCTATTATACCAATACTAGCAGCAGGGACAAGTAGTGTTAAAGCCAATAGTGCGGTTTTGCGATCGCCCCTGTTCAGCATTTTTCACGCTTTATTGTTGTAAAATTGGATTGATATCAAAGGTAAAAGCTTAGCCACTGGCGACAGGCGATACCACTTTCAAAAAACAATGCAACTTTAGGCAATAGCCAAACCCGTATCCAGTCAGTTATTCCCAATTATTTAATCTAAAATATAAGATGGTATGAGATTTGTGCCGCTTATAAAATTGGTGCCAATTTGTGGCGACTAAAAATATGCAGTTACCCAAAATTGAAGACTCCGCCGTTAAAGAAGTTTTTGTGGGTACAAGGTCTTTATTCAAGCACAATTTGATAATCGGTTGGCATTGGGGACTCGAAATACCATAATATGATTAAATCCCTAATAGCTGTGTATTTTGGCTGAATGACGATCGCAATTGATTTTGGAACTAGCAACACCGTCGTCGCTCGCTGGAATCAAGTCCTCCAGCAGCCCGAAACTTTGAAATTACCGGGATTGTCGGCAATCTCGGCTCAAAATCCGCCCCTAATTCCCAGTTTACTCTACATTGAGGACGCTGCTCAAAGTAAAGTCTTACTCGGTCAGCAAGTCCGCGACCGAGGCCTTGATTTGAGTGGAGATTCTCGGTTTTTTCGCAATTTTAAGCGGGGAATTGGCACTTCTGTTCAGGGTTTTGTGCCGGAACTTGACGGGCAACTTATTACTTTTGAACAAGTAGGTGAGTGGTATTTGAGCCAAATTGTGAACTCAATTCGCGAACTGCCCTTGCCGATCGATTCTTTGATTTTTACTGTGCCGGTAGATAGTTTTGAAGCTTACCGCCATTGGTTGGGCAAAGTGTCTCAATCTCTGCAAGTAGAACAGGTGCGGATGTTGGACGAACCTACGGCGGCTGCTTTGGGTTACGGTTTAGCCGATCGCGAAATTCTGTTAGTCATTGATTTCGGCGGCGGCACTCTCGATCTTTCTGTAGTGCGTTTGGACCCTTCCTCCGACAAAAAGCCCCTCGGTTTTATTCTCAAGTGGGGCGAAAAGTTATTGGCGGAATCTTCAGCACAAAAAACAAAAGTTGCGCGGGTTTTGGCTAAATCCGGACGAAATTTGGGCGGTTCTGATATTGATAATTGGCTGGTTGACTATTTTTTCAAAACAAAAGGGCTGGCAAAGTCTCCGATCACAACGAGATTAGCAGAACGGTTAAAGATTCAGTTGTCTTTAGTGAATCAGGCGGTTGAGGTTTATTTTGATGACGAAAATTTTGAGAGTTACGAATTAGAATTAGACCGATCTCGCTTTGAATCTATCCTCGCTGAACATCAGTTTTTTGACAAACTAGACGACTGCATGAATCAAGTATTGCAGCAAGGGCGACGCCAAGGTTTAGAAATTGGCGACATCGATGCAGTTTTGCTAGTTGGGGGTACTGTCCAAATTCCCGCTGTCCAGCGTTGGGTGCAGCAATATTTCGAGCCGGCAAAAATTCGCTGCGACAAACCCTTTGAGGCGATCGCCCAAGGTGCTCTGCAACTGAGTCAAGGGCTAGAAATCAAAGATTTTCTCTATCACAGTTACGGCATTCGCTACTGGAACCGCCGCGAAAATTGCCACAGTTGGCACAGTTTAATTAAATCCGGCCAGTCTTATCCGATGAGCGAACCGGTAGAATTAGTCTTGGGGGCTTCTTTAGAAAATCAGCCGAGTATAGAATTAATTGTCGGCGAATTGGGAGCGGAAACTGGCGGCACGGAGATATATTTTGACGGGGACAGGCTAATTACTCGCCAACTCGCTGGTCAAAGATCGGTACAGCCGCTAAATGACAAAGACGGAGCACGCAGCATCGCTCAATTGACGCCGCCTGGGTATCCGGGGAGCGATCGCATAAAAGTTTTGTTCCGCGTTGACGAACAGCGCTTTTTGCGAATTACCGTGGAAGATTTGCTGACCAATCAAACATTGTTAGAGGATAAACCCGTGGTGCAGCTAAGTTAGGAATAAGTTTTACAGGTAAGGTGCGCCGAAGCGCACCCTACTGATTGCGTTCAAAACAAATTTTTAAAAGCAGATGGACTACAAACTAGAAGTTCCACTCTCTCCGGAACTAGAAAAGTATCGCGACATAATCGAAGCTACCATTAAACCTTACATCGAAATTCAAACTTAGAATAATGATGACGTTAATTGGTGGGAGAGTAAATTTGGGGGATTTCCTTATTTACCTAAAGGCTTTGAATATCCCAAAACTTGTGACGGTAAATATTTATTTTTGCTAGCGCAACTCAACTTTGATGAAATACCGCCTTTAGATGGTTTTCCCGATCGGGGCATCTTACAGTTCTATATAGCCGACGATGACCTGTATGGTTTAGATTTCGGCAATTACGCCAATGTAGATAATCCCGCAGTCGAACAAAAATTCAAAATAATATATTTTCCTCAGCCCGACTTCCAAGTTGAAAACATGATTACCAATTATGATTTTTTGCCGAAACCCGAAGCTTTTCCTGTTGATGGCTGTTGCAGCTTGCAATTTACTAAAAAATATGCGCCGATTAGTACCAGTGACTACCAATTTACCGAACTTTTAGGCTCGGAAATCGATGAGTTATTTATGAACCCTGAAATTGAGGATGAGTACCTAGAAATATCGCCTTCCTTTGATCATAAAATAGGTGGTTATCCTGATTTTGTACAAAATGACGTAAGAGAATATAGTAGTAACTGTGATCTGGTACAAAAACCAAAAATTCTTCTCTTCCAAATGAATACCGATTGCAATGAGACAGTAGATATCATGTGGGGAGACACTGGTGTAGGTAACTTTTTTATTGATGAATCAGCACTCAAACAATTAGATTTTAGTAAGGTTTTATACAATTGGGATTGTGGTTGAAAGCAGCCGTTAAGTAAGCAAACTTAAAAAAAGAGAATACCCAGAGCCCCGACTTCTTTAAGAAGTCGGGGCTCTAATGCCCCATGCCCCATGCCCAATTCCCCATGCCCAATGCCCTAAATCTCAGATTTGTGCACCACCACTGGCGTCCCCACCGAGGCCCATTCAAATAGCCATTTAGCGTGATTTACAGCTACATTTGTGCAGCCGTGAGTAACGGGATTGCCAAACAAATTGTGCCAGTAAGCGCCGTGAATTGCATTGCCACCGTCGTAATACATTGTATAGGGAACGTCCGGCACGTCGTAGTCCGGCCCAGTCATTCTAGCAACGCGGTATTTGGTTTCAACGGCAAAGGTTCCCGTGCGGGTGGGAGTCGATGATTTGCCGCTGGAAATAACCACCGCGTAAACAGGTATATTTCCTTCCCAAGCTATTAACCTTTGTCTTGACAAATCTATTTCAATCCAGCGCTGGCTGGATTGCTGCAACTGCATAATTTTATTAGCAATTATGTTGTGCTGTTCGCCGGCTAATGCGGTCATTGAACCGCCGCAGAATGCACCAAATGTTAGGGCGCAGCCGGCACAGAAAGTTCCTGCGCGGCGGAAGTAAATTGAGTTGATAATGCTGTTCATTTCTCACACCTCGTACTATTTTAGATTTTAGATTTTAGATTTTAGATTGGCTTGTCCTACTTTAGATTTTAGATTTGAAATGTTGGATTGGGAAACAGGGCTTAACAAGTTGTTAAGTTTTGGGTAAGATCTCGGGCAATTTGGGCGATCGCCCGCCAATCGCGATTTTCCACTAAGTGTTTAGGAAATAAGTCTCCGGCCAAACCCACGGCGATCGCCCCAGCGTCTATAAATACTTTCGCATTTTCCAGCGTCACCCCGCCAGTGGGAATTAAAGGAATGTTTCCCAGGGGGCCTTGCAGGCTTTTCAGGTAGGCCGCGCCTCCCAAAGCCGATATCGGAAACACTTTAACGCAGGTAGCGCCTGCTTGCCACGCGGTGACAATTTCCGTGGGAGAAAAAGCACCGGGGACGATCGGCACTCCGGCGTCAACTGCTGTTTTAATCATCGCTACATCGGTGTGTGGAGTAAACAGAAATTGAGCGCCACAGTCTAGTGCTTGCTGCAACTGTTCTAAGTTTAATAAAGTGCCGGTGCCAATACTAAAAGTAGGAAATTCTGACCGGAGTTCCGCAATTAATTCAGCGGCTTTGTGGGTGTTCCAAGTAATTTCAATAAACTGGATTCCGCCTGCTGCTACCGCTGATGCCATCTGCCAAGCAAGTTCCTTTTCTGATGAACGGATGACTGCGATCGCCCGGTGTTTTTTTAGTTGTGTCAACCAAGATTGATGATTCATGCTAACTGATTTTGCCGCCAGATAATTCTATACAGTTCATATCGGAAGACCCAGCGGTTGAAACCGCGTCTATACAAACAAAACCCACCTCCGTGGGTTTCCGAGGGGGGGTTAAAATTGCGTTATTTTCTTTACACCACAGGCGAGTGGACTGCGTTTGACTCGCTAGCGAGAGTAAGTAAAGCCTCAGCATCGCTCGGTTGTGCCATCCATATTACCGCCATTTGCATAACCTCGCTCTACCCGTTGTAATGAGCAACAACTTTAGTCACTTCTCCGGTTGAACTGACTTCCATAAACTCACCTGCCTTCGTGCCTTTTTGGTTGATGTAGTAAAGGACAACACTGGAAACTCCCCACATCACATCAAGCAACTCAAACTTGAGGTCAGGATAAACTTCCAGCCCTTTTTTGAAGTAGTTTCGTAGCGCTTCTTTGCCTGTCACTGTCCCAGATGGTTCGTTTAGCAGTTGCGCTGCGACAGGCGATATCAGAATTACATCTTCTGCGTAATGGGACATGATTCGATCGAGGTTATGAGTATTCCAAGCTTCTACCCAATCAAGTGCAAGTTCACGCGCTCTATCTTCAGTGACGATCATGGTTTGCTACTCCAATGCTTTTTTTGGCTGCTTCCTGTGTGCCCACAAAAAAATCGGGGCGATTCCAGACAATCCCAGAATCACCCCAATTATCGATTTCAAATTTTAGATTTAATCTAAAATCCCAAATCTAAATTGTAAAATCGATTAGGCGATCGTCGCCATTTTCACATCGCTATTAGCTAACAAATTTTGCAATTCATCCGCATCCACCGTTTCCTTTTCAACTAGCATATCTGCCAAAGCATTAAGGACGTGGCGGTTGCCGACGAGTACATCTTTAGCGCGGCGGTAAGCTTGCTCTACCAACAAACGCACTTCATCATCGATCGTCGCTGCGGTTTCTTCTGAGAAATCGCGTTCAGCCATGATATCGCGACCCATGAACATATTGCCTTGTTGGCGACCCAAAGCTACAGGGCCTAGCCGATCGCTCATTCCGAAGCGAGTCACCATTTGCCGCGCTACTCTTGCCACTTGCTGCAAGTCGTTTGACGCACCGGTTGTTACTTCTTCCTCGCCGAAGACAATCTCTTCAGCAATGCGGCCGCCCAAAGCTACCGCCATTTGATTTTGCAAATAAGACCGAGAATACAAGCCAGAATCCATCCGATCTTCGCTTGGTGTGAACCAAGTCAAACCGCCAGCGCGGCCGCGGGGGATAATGCTAATTTTCTGCACGGGGTCATAATCGGGCATGAGCGCGCCCACTAAAGCGTGACCGGCTTCGTGGTAAGCTACCAAAGTTTTGCGCTTTTCGCTCATCACGCGGTCTTTCTTTTCTGGGCCGGCGAGCACGCGGTCGATCGCATCGTTGACTTCATCCATTGAGACTTCTGTCAAGTTGCGGCGGGCGGCTAAAATGGCTGCTTCGTTGAGTAGGTTGGACAAATCCGCACCGGTGAAACCGGGTGTCCGGCGGGCGATTTTTTCCAAGTCCACGTCTTTCGACAAAGTTTTGCCGCGGGCGTGAACGTTGAGAATTTCTAGGCGGCCTCCGAAGTCGGGGCGATCGACTACAACTTGGCGATCGAAGCGACCCGGACGCAGCAGCGCCGCATCGAGCACATCGGGGCGGTTTGTGGCAGCAATCAGAATGATGCCAGTATTGCCCTCAAAGCCGTCCATTTCTGTCAGCAACTGGTTCAGGGTTTGTTCCCGTTCGTCGTTACCACCGCCCAAACCAGCGCCCCGCTGGCGGCCTACCGCGTCAATTTCATCGATAAATACAATACAAGGAGCGTTCGATTTAGCTTGTTCAAACAAGTCGCGGACGCGGGAAGCACCCACACCTACGAACATTTCCACAAATTCTGAACCGGAAATCGAGAAGAAGGGAACGCCTGCTTCTCCAGCCACTGCTTTTGCCAGCAGGGTTTTGCCAGTTCCGGGAGGGCCGACCAGCAGCACGCCTTTAGGAATTTTTGCTCCGACTGCGGTGAAGCGGTCTGCATTTTTCAGGAAGTCCACGACTTCTGCGAGCTCTAGCTTGGCTTGTTCAATGCCGGCCACGTCGCCAAAAGTCACCTGAGTTTGCGGCTCCATTTGGACTCTAGCTTTGGATTTGCCGAAGTTCATAGCTTGGTTGCCGGGCCCGTTTTGGGCGCGCCGCACCAGGAAAAACAGTCCGACCAAAAGCAGAATCGGGAAGAACAGACTGCTGAGGGCTTTTACCCAGAAGCCTTCGTCGCTTTGGGGCAGAACTGAAATATCGACGTTATTTTTGCTCAGGATGTTGATCAGTTCTGGGTCGTTAGGCAGGTTGACAATCACCTTGTTGCCGTCCTGGGCTGTGACCAGGGCTTTGCTGCGATCGGAACTGATATTTATTTTGTCTACTCTCTTGCCTTCGACTTCCTGAATGAATTGACTGTACTTCCAAACTTCGCGGCTTGGGGGCTGTTTGTCAAAAAAAGCCGTTGCTAAGGCAATGACTACAATAGCCAGCAGTGCGTACAGGCCAGCGTTTCTCCAGCGTTTATTCACCGAGGTCGATCCTCCTAATTTTTAGTCCCTGTGATCTGGGAATTTTTATTTATGTTCATCAATCTTAACGTAATTGTAACTTGTTTTTGTGTGGTGAGGAATCCCGGCCATGCTGTGGCGGTCTAAGGTGAGGTTGTGGAAACCGAACGGCCCTGGGCTTCGTCAGGAGATGCGGGTGCTGTCTTAAGGGTTACATTTCCGGCTACACTATAGAACAGAATTTGTCAAGATTGTCAAAATTGGTGGCGATCGCCACCAGTCCTGTTTAGGGAGCAGATTTGGCGTATAACTCTGAACGAGCCTTGGACAAATAGCAGTGCGATCGCTCTGATACCGCAGAGGCTAGGGCAGACGATGTGCCTGTTTCCAAACGGGGGAACAACTCAAAAAGTTTAAGCGTCAGCGCTTGGGCGCTCCATAAAATGATGCTGTAAAAGGTCAAAGTTTAAGATTGACGGTTCACAAAGGTTTTAATTTTGGCTTTCACTGGTGGCAAATAACAATAATTAAGAACAATGGACATTAAATTATCAATGGCAACTAATTTTATTCGCAATTTTGTTGAGGCAGGAGATACTGTTTTTGATGTCGGGGCTAACATTGGGCAGAAAGCTGATTTGTATTTAGCTGCTGGGGCGAAAGTAATATGCTTTGAACCGCAACCGGATTGTTTAACTATCTTAACTCAAAAATACCACCAAAATCCCAACGCTGTCATCGTTAATAAAGGGTTGGGCGAGCAAGCCGGGACTATGGAGCTTTCAGTATGTACTGATGCTAATTACATATCAACTTTTTCCAAAAAATGGAAAACCGGGCGTTTTTCCCAATACGATTGGAATCAAACTGTTACAGTCGAAGTTACTACGTTAGATGAGATGATAAAACTGTGGGGGCATCCGCAGTTTTGTAAAATAGATGTTGAAGGATTTGAGTATCAGGTATTAAAAGGACTATCTGTACCAATTCGTTACATCTCATTTGAATTTGCTATTGAATTTATTCAAGAAACTAAAAATTGCATCGATCATCTTAAAAGTCTGGGATATAAGCTTTTCAACATTGCTAAGGGCGAAGCCAGCAATTTAGTATTTTCTGACTGGGTTTCTGATAGCCATCTTTTTAATTATTTAGAGTCTGCTAATGAGGCATTGCTGTGGGGAGATATCTACGCAAAATTTGAGGAATCTCAACATAATATATCAGAGACAAAAACTGTACCCCAAATCAGTAATGAAGTAGCAGTAACGGTAGGCTATCTAGACTTACAGAAGCTTTGCCAGCAATACTCAATTCCCCCGCGAGGTGTACTGCACATAGGCGCTCACGAAGGGCAAGAAATGCAGGAATATCAAGTGATGGGTGTGGAAAAAGTGTTGTTTGTAGAAGCTAACCCATCTGTCTTTGAAAGGTTGAAAGCAAATATAGCAGGAATACCTAATGTGTGGCTGGCAAACTGTGCGGTCAGCAACCAAAACGGCACTGTTAATTTGCGGGTGAATTCCCACGATATGAGCAGCAGTATTCTGCCACTAAAGCTGCACAAGGAAATTTACCCTGGTATGGTGGAGGTTAATCAAGTAACAGTACCGTCGAGAACTCTTGACTCTCTGCTGCAAGAAAGTGGGCTGAACTCATCTGAGTTTAATCTCTTGGTTATTGATATTCAAGGCGCAGAACTTTTGGCTTTGCAAGGCGCAGGGGAAACTCTCAAATATATTGATGCAATCAGTACAGAAGTTAATTGCGAAGAACTGTATGAAGGGTGTGCGTTAATCAACCAAGTGGACGATTATCTGAAGGAATATGGCTTTCAACGAGTAGCAGTGGCAACTCCATCTCATCCATCTTGGGGGGATGCTTTTTATGTCAAAACCACAGTCAGCCTTCCAGATACTGACAATTTGAATTTGAGGAGTTCGCCCGCAAACAACAGGAACAGGGTCGCAATTACCACGAGTATTGCACCGGGAAATATCGAAAATCAGCGGGCCGCTTTAGAAAGCTGGCGATTGCTTGGATTTGACGCTGTTTCGCTCAATAGCCGGGAAGAAATTAGTCAATTGCAGCCCATCTATGAAAATGTTACTTTTCATGAGGTAAAACGTGACGCGCGGGCAGAGGCTGGAAGACCGTTAGTTTATCTTGAGGATCTGTTTATTTATTTGCGCGATCGCGGTACAAAAATTTGTGGTATTGTCAATTCAGATATCCGCCTGAAAGCCGACGGCGATTTAATTTCCTTTATCTGCCAACAGGCTGAAAATGCCGTAGTTTTTGGTTCGCGAACAGATGTTGATTCTCCAGAAAAAGTAGGCGGAAAAATTTACGCTAAGGGGTTTGATTTCTTCTTCTTTGACAAGGAATTATTAAAACAGTTTCCTGATTCCCAATTCTGTTTAGGTCTTCCTTGGTGGGATTTGTGGATACCGCTGATCGCTCAGCAAAAAGGGTTGACTGTCAAATATTTAGAAACGGCGATCGCCTATCATGTCAAACACCCGGTGAATTACATCAACGATTTTTGGCAAAAGATGGGAATTCACTTCACGGGTTTTTTCCAGCCGGATTTGTCCCGGAAATTTCAGGAAATGCTGTCAAATAATCCCAATCAGTTACAAGCAGAACTAACAAGTGTCGCTGTACAAGCTGGGCAAATGATTGACCAAAATCAGCAGATAATTAGATATGAAACTAGCGACCACATCAATTTAGAGCGAGCAGTATTTGAGAAGTCGCAGCCTGTCCCGTCGGCTTTTAAAGTATCTGCGATCGTTTCTACTTACAATTCCGAAAAATTTATCCGCGGCTGCTTGCAGGACTTAGTAGAGCAAACGCTGTACAAACAAGGCCAACTCGAAATCATAGTAATTGACAGCGGTTCCCAAGAAAATGAACAGTCTGTTGTGCGGGAATTTCAAGCGAAATATCCGAATATTGTGTACGATCGCACTTCTGAACGCGAGACATTATATGCCGCCTGGAACCGAGGCATTAAGATGTCGCGCGGAGCTTACATAACTAATGCTAACACCGATGACATACACCGCCCCGATGCCCTAGAATTCATGTCGAAATACTTGGACGAAAACACCGAAGTAAGTCTGGTTTACGCAGATCAATTAATCACCAGCACAGCCAACGATACCTTTGCCAAAACCCAAGCCGAAAAGGGCTGGAATTGGCCAGCCTTTGACTACAGCGAACTCGAAAGGCGCTGCATTATTGGCCCCCAGCCGATGTGGAAAAAATCGCTCCACGAAAAATATGGCTATTTCCGAAGCGAATTTACGGCGGCTGGCGATTACGAATTTTGGCTGCGGATTGGCAAAAGCGAAAACATTGTGCACTTGCCAGAAATTCTCGGCTTGTACTACGAAAATCAACAAGGTTTGCAACATTCATCGCCCATATCGTACCAAGAAACTCGGCAAATATGGGATGAATATGGGATCACTCGCCGAGGTGTAAAACCAGCCACTACAGTACCTGTTTCACTCTCTCCATCACAGCTAAATGCCATCCCCTACCGCACCTCCGCAGAAACACTCGTCAGCGTAATCATTCCCTGCTACAATCACGCAACTTTACTCAGAGAAGCTGTTGAAAGTGTTGTTAGTCAAACTTATCAAAACTGGGAGTGCATAATTGTCAATGATGGCAGCACTGATGATACCAGCAACTTCGCCAAATATTTAATTAAACTGTATCCTCAAAAATCGCTTCGCCTCATAGATAAAGCCAACACGGGGCCCGCTGATTCCAGAAATCTTGGCGTTCAGCCGTCATCAGGAAAGTTTATTTTATTCCTAGATGCTGATGATAAACTTCATCCCAAATTTCTAGAGGAGTGCGTGGAAATTTTATTAGCAAAACCCAATGTTGGTTTTGTCTATACAGATGTGCAGCACTTCGGAGCAAACTGTGATTTAGTTGTTCACGGTGACTTTGATGCCAATCGGTTTTTGAGAGACAATCAAGCCCCTGCAACTTCCCTGTTTAGAAGGGAGATTTACGAGCAAGTAGGTGGATTGAAAAAAGTGATGAAGCTGGGATGCGAAGATTGGGAATTTTGGGTTTCTGCCTATGAAAAAGGCTGGTTAGGCGATCGCTTGCCTAAGCCTTACCTCTATTATAGGCAGCACGGCGACGGCTCTAGCAGAACCCAAAAAATGGCTGGCGATCGCCCAAAATTAGACTTAATGAGAGCCACAATTATTCACCTCCACTCTCAACTTTACAAGCCAGAAGAAGTGCGTTGGTCACAACAAATTTTGCAGCAACACGGCAATTTAATTGCTAATGAGTTAGTTGAATTTAACAAACCCGAACAATTTTTAACTCTGCTGTCCCAATATGTGGGAGAGTATCAAAAAGATCAAGCTAATGAAGTAAACCTCGCTAACATCCGCCAATCCCGGCAGCAACTTGCCAATTATTGGCTGACTCTGCCTGCAGAACAACTGGCAAATGTCTATGCCGGTGATGCAGGTAAGGCGCATCAGCTACTGCTAAACAGCAATATCAAAGATGAAGCGGTGACAGATGCCGATAAGAGTGTTATCGATCGACTAGCAGCACATCTCTCCCAGGGAATTAAAACTCCCAAAGACATTAACTACCTACTAGCAGCCGCCCTCTATCGTCGTGCTGACCAGTTGTGGCTGAACTATGAAAATGCAGCTATACCTAATTGGTTTGTCAACGACTATCTCAAATTTATGTTTGCCGCGCCTACTCTATTTCAAGAAATAGGAGAGGCTGACAATTATTGTCGGTATGTGCAGGGATGGGTCAGTTATTTGCATAGCAATATCTTCAAGAACCAAAACTCACAAGTCTGGCAGGACATCGCCTGGTTTTTCACTCAATGCGCTAACTTTATTCCTCTGTACTTCAATAGTGAAAATCTCAAGGATATCTACACAAAGCGGGCAGATATTATTGAATATGCCATGAAAAATCGTGGCGCTGCGATTGATTGCATTTTTCCGGCTAGACCTGCAAACAGGCAGAAAATTCGCCTCGGTATCCTGACTAAACATTTCGGGGCGATGACGGAAACTTTCGCTACCTTGCCCGCTTTTGAATATCTGAATCGAGAGCAATTTGAAATTATTTTATACGCTCTCAATCTCGACGGTAATAAACTCGAACAGTATTGTCAGAGTCGCGCTGACAGACTGGTGAAACTGTCTAATGACTTGGCAAGTCAAGTTCAGGCGATCCGTGCTGATGACTTAGATATTCTGCTGATTGCTACCAATATTACTGCGGTTACTCATCCGATTAGTTTACTAGCATTGCATCGATTGGCGCGGGTACAAACTACCTGTTTTAATTCTCCCATTACCACAGGAATGCGACACATTGACTATTACATTGCTGGTAAGTTGATGGAACCGACACCTGAAGGACAGGAGCATTATCGCGAGCAATTAGCAACTCTTGACGGGCCTGGTTGCTGTTTTAGCTATACCCTCGAACCTTACACTCCTAACATTAATTTCACTAGAAATAGTATCGGCATTTCCGAGGAATCGGTTGTCTTTATTTCGAGTGCGAATTTGTATAAGCTACTGCCGGAATTAAGGGAAACATGGGCAAAGATTATTGCTGCTGTTCCTAATTCGGTGCTGTTTTTAATGCCCTTCGGCCCTAGCTGGACTAATCATTATCCAGGGGGGGCTTTTGTGAATAATATGAAAGCCGTTTTTGCTAAGTATGGCATTGAGAGTAATCGTTTGCGGGTGTTGAAGAGTTTTCCTAACCGTGCGGATGTTAAAGAAGTTTTGAAGTTGGGGGATGTTTATTTGGATTCCTATCCCTATGCGGGGACTACTTCGCTTGTAGATCCGTTAGAGGTGGGACTTCCAACGGTGGTTAGGGATGGTGATACTTTGCGATCGAGAATGGGGGCAGCGGTGCTACGATCGCTCTCTATGCCGGATTTAATTGCCAATAGCGAAGCATCTTACATTCAGCTAGCAGTTACTCTCGGCACTAACCCACAATTGCGGCAGCAAAAACGGCAGGAAATTCAGCAGAAAATGCAAGCTAATCCCGCTTTTTTTGATAGTGTTGCATACTCTGGGGGGATCGGCAAATTATTCCAAGAACTCTTTGGCCAATGGCAAACCAGCCACCTAGAAGCATCCCGCAGCTTAGAGGATAGCAGCCCCCAGGTAAATTTGGGCGAGAGCCTCTCGAATAACGTCCAACTTTACCAGAGAAATTCATCAAACATCTCAGCAATATCCGAACTGCGTCAAATCCGCAAACAAATCGCTGATTTTTGGCTGAACCTTCCTGCCGAAAACCTCGAAACCGCCTACAGAAGCGCTTCAGGTAACAGCTATCAAATCCTGCTCAAGAGCGGTTTCCAACGTCAACCGATGATCGAAAGCGAACAAATATTTTTGCAGCAATTAACCCAGATTAGCAAAGGATTAGTCCATCCCAAAGCTGTCAACGCCTTGCTCGCGGCGATGCTGTATTTCCCACCGGAAACTATGCGAATTCCCGACGCTCGCAACCGTTTGCCGCACTGGTTAATTGGGGATTACGAACAAGTTTTTGAGACTGAAGCCGCCATCAAGTCTGATTCAAGTTCTGACTTGCTAGCTCAATACATTCAATCCCCGCAATTTGCGAATCAACTGTTAGGATGCGTCAATCTTTACCGCATCGATCCGTCTGACGAATCGATAGTTTTGGAACTTCGCCAAATCAGAAAACAAATGGCTGATTTTTGGCTGAGTGTTCCTTCAGAAAAACTCGAAAACTTTTACCGAGGAGAGGTTCGCAAGGGATATCAAGCAATTCTTAGCTGCGGCTTGCAAGCTGAAGCAATGACTGAAGCCGAACAAAAATTTTTGCAGCAATTGACCGAAATTAGCAAAGGGTTGGTGCAGCCTCAAGCTATCAATGCTCTGCTGGGGGCAATGCTGTATTTTGTTCCGGGAAAAATGCGGGTTCCCGATGCTCGCACCCGCTTGCCCCAGTGGTTGCTTGAAGATTACGAAAAGGTGTTTGAAAGCGCATTTGCGCCAACAGAACCAACACTTGTCAAACAAGATTATCTGCCGCAGTTTCTCAATCAATTAACTGCTGCCCTCAATCTCTATGAAATAGACCCGACGGCTGAATTGGTAATAGCAGATTTGCGGCATATTCGCAAGCAAATTGCAGATTTGTGGCTGAGCGTTTCCGGCGAACAAGTAGAAGTTTTGTACCGGAGCGATTTTGGCAAGGGTTACAAAGCAATGCTGGGCAGCGGGTTTATTAACGAGCCGCTGAATGAGAGCGATCGTGAGTTTTTCAAGTCGTTGGTTGTTGAGTTGAGTAAAGGGTTTGGAACGCCTAAAGCTGTGAATAATTTGTTGGCGGCAATGCTGTATTGTAGCCTTGGACAGTTGCGGGTTCAGGATGCAAATACTTGTTTGCCGGAGTGGTTGTTCGAGGATTACGAGCAGTTTGTTGGGGGTGCGGTTAAAGTGGCTGTTGGGTGATGAAAGGCGCAGGTTTTGAGATTTGGGATTAGTTGCTAATCTCAAATCTCAGGATGGAAACGAATCGTGAAGACGCTTATGACACGAAGGAAGAGAATAGAAGGGAAGAGAGAGATTTGAGAAATCATTGTCCCTAGCCGTAGTAATTTAATTTAACACGAGTTCTGGCTGTTGAGTCTCAAACAAAGGGCGAGTTACCTGACGCACTAGCACTGTTTCTAAACTGCCTTCTACTACATTTTCTGCTTCTATTTCTAACTCGCCCCACAATAGCCGATCGCCTTGATTGGGCATTTTACCTAAATTGTGGATCACGAATCCGGCGATTGTTTGGTAAGCTTGGTTTGTCGGCAGGTTTAACCCGAGTTTTTCGTTAACTGCGGTCACTTCCCAATTGCCAGAAATTAGTGCCGAATGAGCATCTTTTTGAACGATCGTTGCTTCGGAAGGTAACAGCAGGGGTTGAGACTCTTGACTGGTAATCCAACCAGTCAGCAGCCGCACCGTACCGTTGAGAATTGCTAGCAGCGGCCACAGTAATTTGGAGCAGAGTTCGAGGGCCGGCATCAACAGCAAAGCTGTGCGTTCTGGGGCGTGGTTTGCTAATACTTTGGGGATTAGTTCTCCTAAGACTATCTCGACGTAAGTTACTAAGATGAATGCTGCGGGAACTGCGATCGAATGAGCAGTCAGCACGGCCGGGAAATGACCGATAGGCAATTTGTCGATCCACGGTTCGATCCAGTGTACAGTCGCTCCCTCACCCAACCAACCTAACAGCAAACTCCCTGCTGTTGTGCCAGTTTGAGTCACAGACAGGTAATGCGGTATGTTGTTTTGAGCTTGGTGGACGAGTTCGGCGGTTTTAGCAGTTGGGCGATCGTCCAAGTGGGCCAGTTGGCGGATTTGATGGCGATCGGCTGATACTAATGCTAGTTCTGACGCCACAAAAAACGCGATTAAAAGGGTTAAGCCCAGCAACATTGCTAATCTCAGCATTGTTTGAGCGACTTCTATTTCCAGGCAAGTAAGGTTGTTCAAGATAGATCTCTAATATGATAGATGTTTTAGGTTAATTCTTTTATTTTAGCTTGCGCTTCAGATAGGTTGAACGCCCGACATTTCGGATATCCTCACTACCCTTATTCGTAGGTGCGCCGAGGTGCACCTTACCCGTAGAACTTGTGAACTCTTTCTCTTCTCTTCCTTGGTGCCCTTGGCGTCTTCGCGGTTCGTTTTACCTGAGATATTGCACCATTCTCAATTACTTGTTTAGGAACAGGCATCTTGCCTGTTCTTGACAATGATGCAAGATGGGAGTAAAAAAATCCAATTCACAACACCGGAACTCATTGCTGTATCAACTCTCCCTTACTCCCCGGAGCGAGTTAATTTCCGTAAAAGTCTGCACCGGATCGGACTTCAACCCGCCTTGAATGTAATTCAACTTCACTTCTTCTAACAAATCCGACAGCAGCGACTGCAATTCCCCGAGAGTTTTCTCATCTTGCAATTCCCGCCGCAAACTTTGATTAAATTCTTGGCTGAAATTATCTAGAATTTTTCGACCTTTATCGTCTTCGTAAGTAGTAGATACCACATCCACAGCAGTTTGAGCCAAATAATTTGCTAGCTGTTCGGTCATCTCCGTCGGCAAAATGTTAATCGGAGAGAAAGTTTGGACGATTTGATAAAAATCCGACTGTTTGATTGTTGTTTCCAAATTGTGGTGCAGCAATTCTTCCAAATCCGGTTGCACCTGCGGCAAAACTTTGTAAATTGTCAGATCCAAAATCCGCTTGGTAATTTGTTCGATCGTATTTTCCTGATTGACGTGAAGGTACGGCTGCTGCGCCAGCAACATCTGCGCCGCGTCGCCCTGTTTTATCGAACTTTTAGCTTGATTGATAAACCGCACCATCATGTATTCCGACATCGTATTGGCTAAATAAGCCACCGGTTCGTAGGTAACTTGAGCAACTGCGCGATCGAGATTCAGCAAACCCGACTTGTGCAGCCGCACCAATACCGGCAGAATGCGGCACCCCTGCCAAATCGGGATCACCATAAACACCTCGTACCAGCGCCTCAGCACAAAATCAAACCAAGTTACCCCGGGTTTGCGGCGGGTGTGGAACAGACTTTTAATCAAAAATTCCGCCCCAAAAAAACCGATAAAAAAGGTATCAATTCGCCAAAACTGGTCAGGGCTTTTCAAATATTCGGGATTTGGCAAACTTGAATCAATGCCTTTAATCGGGTCATAAATTTTAACTAAACCCGGAAAAAAGCTCTGATAAACAGGTCGCAACTGAAGGTAACTGAAATGAAAAAGCACTAGCAAGAAATTGACCACCGCTACTAATGCGCTCAGTTTGGCCCAAGAAATTGCTTTTTTGGACGATTTTACATCGGTGCTGTTAACAGTTGTGTGGGAATTTGACATAAAAGTAATTTTCCGAACTTGCTAATCGATAAATCTATCTTGTGGCCGAGGCTAAAAAACTCTTAACCTACTAAAATCCCTTGGACGATAAGTATAAGGAAACCAAATGTCGTGAACTTAAAAACAGTCATATCGCTGCTCAAACAAACTTTTACTGAATGGCAAGAAGATAAAGCGCCAACCTTAGCCGCCGCCCTAGCCTATTACACAGTCTTCTCCCTCGCCCCGCTGCTAATTATCGTAATTGCGATCGTCGGTTTAGTCTTTGGTGCAGACGCAGCCCAAGGTCAAATCGTCGCCCAACTCCAAAGTTTAATCGGTAAAGATGGCGCCCAAACTGTCCAAGAACTGATTCTCAAAGCCTCCGAACCCAAGTCGGGAATGATTGCTACTTTAGTCGGCATCGCTACACTTTTGTGGGGCGCTTCCAACGTGTTTACTAATCTCAAAGAAGCCCTCAATACTATTTGGAATGTTTCACCGCCTCCCGGACGAGGCATCTGGGGATTTTTGCAAGACCGCGTATTGTCTTTTGCAATGATTTTAGGTATAGGCTTTTTACTGCTAGTATCTTTAGTCCTTAGCGCCGTTTTAGCTGCCGTCAGCTATTGGTTGAACGGCTGGCTGCAATTACCAGTGGGTATTTGGCAGATTGTGGACTTTGCTATCTCCTTTGGCGTAGTTACGCTGCTTTTTGCCTTAATTTACAAACTTTTGCCC
The DNA here is from genome assembly GCF_036700885.1 of Microcoleus sp. S13_B4. Taxonomy (NCBI): domain Bacteria; kingdom Bacillati; phylum Cyanobacteriota; class Cyanophyceae; order Oscillatoriales; family Microcoleaceae; genus Microcoleus; species Microcoleus sp. S13_B4. The sequence goes on along the minus strand of NZ_JAUBPU010000043.1, from coordinate 30,801 downwards.
GATGTCCATCTTGCCTGGAATGATGTTTGGATCGGCGCCGCCATCACCTCAATGCTGTTTACGATCGGCAAATCCCTAATTGGAGTTTACCTCGGAGGTAGCGGTATTGCCTCTACCTACGGTGCTGCTGGATCGTTCGTGATTATCCTGCTGTGGATTAATTATTCCGCTCAAATTCTCTTCTTAGGTGCCGAGTTTACCCAAGTTTGGGCTAACCGATACGGCTCCAGAATGCGAGATTCGCGAAACAATCTCCTCAACAGCGAAAATGGGGAATCCTCGGCACGCAAACCTCGCAAGAACTCTTAACATTAGACAAACGGGAAACTTGAGGTTAAACTCGCACTCCGAGTTTGATAGAAGAAGCAAAAAGGAAGAGGGAAAAAGACAGAAGGTGCAAGGCGGAACGAAAGAAAGATTTTGAATGCAATAACTTTGCTTTTTTTTCCCTTGCCCTGTAATATTCGGTCTTCGAGACGGCAGAATTCTACTTTCTCCAAATCCCTACCTATTTATTCAGAGGGGTCAAATTATACCTTCTGCTGACCTCGCATCTCTAGCAGCAAGCTGAAAGCAGGCTCGAGTTAGAGATGGCTAGGAGGTGCGAGTTTTACACCGGCCAGAATCCGGAAAATTACCTTCACCCTCATTCATTTCTATTTAGATTATCTAGAGTTTTAGCTGCTGCACGTCTCTGTCAGCAGAAGGAAGTCGTCTGTCAATTTTTACCTGCAACTTATCCCTGAAGGATGATTTATCGATCCCGCATTTTCACTTTAATACAAATTACCTAGAAGATTCCAGTCCCGGCGGATCAGCCAAAATAGCAGTTTCAATCTTCTCCTAAAAATTTTTAAAATTTTGGTAATAAAGCATGATTTCATCAACTAAAAAACGCATCGCTCTCATCTCCGTAGACGGTGATCCCGCTGTGGAAATTGGCAAAGAAGAAGCGGGCAGACCAAATGTTTACGTGCGTCAAGTAGGAGAATCTCTGGCGAAACAGGGGTGGCAAGTTGATATGTTCACCCGCTCATCCGATCGCCAACAAGCAAGAATTGTACAGCACAGTCCCAATTGCCGGACAATTCGGCTAGTAGCAGGGTCGCAAGAATTTATTTCCGGGGACGAAATTTATGGATATTTACCAATCTTTGTTCAAGAATTTCTGAAATTTCAGTTAGAGTCAGGCTTTCAATATCCGTTAGTTCACACCAATTACTGACTGTCTTCTTGGGTGGGAATGGAGTTGAAAAAATCGCAACCTCTGCTGCAAGTTCACACTTACCATTCTTTGGCAGCAATTAAATACAAGTCGGTTTCGACAATTCCGATGATTGCCAAAACCAGGCTGCAAGTAGAAAAAACACTTCTGGAAACAGCCGATCGCGTGGTGGCTACCAGCCCCCAAGAAAAAGAACACATGAGGTCTCTGGTTTCCTCAAAAGGCAACATTGACATTATTCCCTGCGGTACCGACATTGAACGGTTCGGCTCGATCGCCCGATCGACCGCCCGCCGCCACTTGGGCATAGCCCCCGAAACCAAAGTCGTGTTGTACGTAGGTCGTTTCGACCCCCGCCAGGGCATCGAAACCTTAGTCCGCGCCGTCAGTCTGTCGGCGACGCCCAAAGCCGATTTAAAACTCATAATTGGTGGCGGTTGGCGTGCGGGGGAAAGCGACGGTAAAGAGCGCGATCGTATCGGCAGCATCGTTGAAGAACTCGGCATGAGCGACATTACCAGTTTTCCCGGCGCCTTGAGCATAGACATTCTCCCCGCCTACTACGCCGCGGCCGATGTGTGCGTCATTCCCAGCCACTACGAACCCTTCGGTTTAGTCGCCATTGAAGCGATGGCCTGCGGCACGCCCGTAATCGCCTCCGACGTGGGAGGGCTCAAATATACTGTAGTTCCCCAAGAAACAGGTTTGCTTGCGCCCCCGAAAAATGAAGCAGCCTTTGCCGATGCGATCGATCGCTTGTTACTTAACTCAGTATGGCGCCAGCAACTCGGACACACAGGCCGCCAGCGCGTCGAAACCTATTTCAGTTGGGACGGTATCGCCTCCCAACTGGGTCAACTTTACACTCAACTGCTCGAACAATCGGCCATTCAACTTGACCCGGTGAGCGCTTAGTAGTATCACTTAGTATAGTTGAAGCCAGTTTCCCTTGATCCCTGTTTCACTCATCCGTTCTAACTGGGAACCTTCAACTAGAAGTGATATCAGGAGGTACTCTTGTACGCGCCAGAACATCTGGGAAGCCATCTGCAACCCATTTCAGACATCGAGCTAATTCGCCTGTGGGTGGAGCGCAAATCCCCCCGCAGCAAGCGCTTTAGCTGGCAGGCGGCCAACCGTTTTCGGCTGTTTGTAGAAAAACCGCTGGCAGAAGTGACTCTGACTGATGTCGAGACTTTCGCTGCAGCCATGAGAGCTCGCAAACTTGCACCCGGTTTCTACAAGCAAACCTTGCTAGCGCTGAAATCGCTGTTCGCCTTCGGCCAGCAAACGGGAATCTTGCCCGCAGCCGTCCCTCTGCACGGGTGGCCGGTGTGGCAGCGCAGGCAACTGTCCAAACGCCTCCGTTTTAAACTTTCGTGCACTTTATTAATCTGTTTGTGCTTTTTCTTAGGTCGAATGACGCCGAGACTGTGGGGACAATCAGTCTGGGCAGAAAGCTCACCCACCCCGAAACGCTTGCCGGAAGTTGCGGCCCTCGACTCACCAGACAAAGGAGAGGATAACATGGAGCGCGATCGGGAATCGGAAACTGCCACCCTCAATTCACCAGAGCCCATACAGGATAGCAGATTCGATAGCATCGGCCCGGAACGTCGAGTCAAAGCCTTTCTCGACACGATTGCCACCGCCGAAGGAACCGCTAGCCCCGACGGCTACCGCACCCAGTACACCGGCACGAAATTTGTCAGCTTTCAAGATCATCCCAGGGAAATGAGGTGCGGCCGCCGCTATGGCCAAAAACTCTGTTCCGACGCAGCGGGGCGATATCAGTTTCTCAGCACCACTTGGGACAGATTTGCCAAAAAATTTAGCATCAGCGATTTCAGCCCCCAAAATCAAGACCTTGTAGCTGTAGAATTAATCCGAGAAAAAGGTGCATTAGAAGATATAGAAGCGGGTCGATTGGAGTCAGCAGTCAGAAAACTCGCTTACATCTGGCCTTCTTTTCGGCGTTATGGCGGTTCTGTAGAATCGTCGATGCCCAAACTCGAAGCAATGTACCTGCAAAATTTGGGGATTTACCGACAAGGATTAGTTGTTAGCAATTAGTGAATAGTCCCAGGACGAGTTTAGATTGGGGTTTGGCAATTTTGGATTAAATTTTGACATCCAAAATTGAAAATGAGGGAGTTATGGGTAATGTCGATTCTTCGGAAATTTAAAAATTAGGCTAATTTTCCATCTTCCATGCGAACTATGCGATCGGCAATATCTAAAATTCGGTTATCGTGGGTTACTAACAGAATTGTACAGCCTTGCTCTTTGGCTAATTGCTGCATCAAATTCACCACTTCGCGACCGGATTTGCTGTCTAGGGCGGCTGTTGGTTCGTCAGCTAGAACAATTTGCGGTTGACTGACCAAAGCGCGGGCGATCGCAACTCTTTGTTTTTGTCCTCCCGACAAATCATCTGGATAATAGTTAATCCGCTGTTCCAGTCCTACTAACTCTAGCATTTTTGCAGAGCGATCACGCATTTGGGAACGCGACAAATTCCCGTGAACTTCCAAACCCATCTGCACGTTTTGCAGCGCCGTCAAACTGCGGTGTAAATTGTGCGCCTGAAAAATATAGCCTATTTTCCGCCGCGCCTTTACCAATTGGTCTGAACTCGCTTGGCACATCTCTTTACCGAGAATTTTGAGACTTCCCGATTGACCGGATCTCAGTCCCCCAATCAAAGTTAAAAGCGTGGTTTTTCCTGAACCAGAAGGCCCCGTCATCAGCACGATTTCACCTGCTTTTATTTCGAGATTAATGTCAAAAAGTACCTGTTTTCGCAGTTGGCCTTGACCGAAGTAGTGGTCTAGTTGGTGCGCGGAAACTACAGGTGCAGGAATCTGTAATACGTTGGTTGTTGGGTAGAGAGTAGTATAATTCATATTTTATTGATTTGAGGTTTTAGATTGAAGAATAAACCGCTTTCGTTACAGAAAATGCAGAGATAAAAAGAACAGAATGATGACAAAAAATATGTTTATACTCAGGAATGTCTACCAAATCTGTCTTTAATAACCCCTTTATTCTTTAGTCCGCAGAGACTGACTTCGTTTTTGTAGGATTGATATCAACAGCAGAGTCTTATAAATGGGTTGCTAACTAGGATTTAGTGTTCTTTAGACTCGTTTATTCATTTAAAACATATCTGCTGGATCGGCTGCTTGCAGTTTGCGAGTGGCAATTGCTCCCGAAATAGTACACATTATCACGTTCAAAAGTAATACTATAACTGCTCTAACCAGCGTCATATAAAGGGGTAAATTTGTAGCTTTGCGAGTTAAAGAGTAGAGGCCGAAAGAGACTCCTACTCCCGGCACAAAACCGAGGATGGAAAGAATTAGAGCTTCTTCAAAAACGATGCCGAGTAAATAAACATTGCGGTAGCCCATCGCTTTGAAAGTAGCATATTCTCCCATGTGGTCGCTGACATCGGTTGAGAGAACTTGATAAACAATAATGACACCAACTACAAAACCCATCGCGACGCCTAAATTAAACACAAAGCCGATCGCAGTATTCTTAGCCCAATAGTTTTTCTCAAAATCGATAAATTCTTGTTTGGTTAGTACCTTGACATCCTCCGGTAAGTATGCTTTCAAAACTTGTTGAACTTCCACGGGGTCAGCACCCGGTTGCAGTTGAATTAACCCGGCATTAACACTCGCGGCGTTTTGTCTGGGAAACAGGCGCAGGTAATTTTGATCGCTAGTCATCAAAATACCGTCGGCGGCAAAAGATGCTCCAACTGTGAATAAACCGCTGACGTTAATCGTGCGCCGCTCTACCTCAGCTTTAACGGCTTTTCCTTCAGCGATTTGCGCGATCGTTTTTTGGTAATCTCCCCTAGAAGCTCGATCGAACAACACAGTATCCGGCAATTTAATCGCGCTCAAATTTTGGTTAACTTCTGGAAGCGCAAACGCAGGGTGGTTGGGATTGAAACCGACCACCATCAGCGACGTTTCGCGCCGAGTTTCGGGATTTTTCCAGTTAGCAATTTTCACGTAAAGCGGCTCGGCTGATTTTACGCCCGGTACGTTCATTGCTTGATACAATCTGCGCCTGGGGAAGGAAGACAAATTAATCAAATTTCGCGCTTGGGGGTGAATCAAAACTAAGTCTGTTTGCAAGCTTTGGTGCAGCCGGGTATTGCTGGTGTAAAGCGCATTTTGGAACCCCAACTGCATGAACATCAAAACGTCAGCAAAGGCAATTCCTGCTACTGCAACGAGCATTCGCCCTTTGTCGTGACTCAGTTGCAGCCATCCAAGGGAAGTTCTGCGTCTTAACTGTTCTAAGGGTTTTATTAGTCCAATCATAGGATTTTAGATTTTAGATTTTGGGTTTTGAATTGAAGAAAGCGACCCTGCGGTTTAAGACTTATTAATCTTTAATTTCCCCGATCGCCACTTTGACTTGCAAATTGGTTAATCCCGCTACTTTCTGGCTGGAAGCTTCATCTAAGCGCACTTTTACTTCCACAATTCCACTATCAATATTCGCAGAAGGATCGGTGTTAACAATGTTTTGCCGCTGCACTTGCAAACCAATATGTTCGACAGTTCCCCGCAATTCGCCGGTCAAAGCATCGCTAGTAATTTTGGCGGTTTGTCCGAGGCGTACTTTGTCCACATCGCTTTCGTAGATTTCCGCAACAGCCAGCATCTCGCGAGTCTGTCCCAGTTCGACAATGCCGTCGTTTCCTACCCTTTCCCCCGGATGCGTGTGAATTTTCAGGACTTGGGCGTCTCTGGGAGCACGGATGTAAGCTAGATCCAGATTGGCTTTGGCTTGTTTGGCTGCTGAAGTGGCGGAACTGACTTCGGCGGCGGCTGCTGCTATGTCAACGGGACGCACTTCGGCGATGCGATCGAGATTTGCTTTGGCTTCGTCGATTTGCTGGTGTCGAGATTGCTCAACTTGGCTGAGTTTGGCTTGCGCTTCGTTAATCTGCTGTTGGCCCGATTGTTGAATTTGATTTAGTTTGGCTTGGGCTTCGTTAATTTGTTGTTGGCGGGATTGGCGAATTTGATTCAGTTTTGCCTTTCCTTCGTTGATTTGCTGTTGGGCTGTTTCGGCCGCGAGGCTTTTGCTGTCGCTAGTTGAAGCGGAAATTGCTCCCTGTTCATACAGTTGGGAGTAGCGCCGATCCTCGCTTCTGGCGTTGCGGAGTTCGGCTTGTAGACGGGCAAGTGTGGCTTGTTGGGTTTGAATTTCTCCTTGCTGTTCGGCCCTCAAGCGCGCAATTGTGGCTTGTTGCGCTGCAATGGAGGTGCTGCGATCGACTTCTAGACGCGCAACGATCGCCTGTTGCGCTGTGATTTCGTTGCTGCGATCGACTTGTAAACGGCTAATAGTCGCTTTTTGGGCTTGAATTTCCCCGTTTTTGGCTCCAGCTTTCACTTTTGCTAGATTAGCCTGCGCGACGCGCACTTGTTCTTGAGCTTGGTCGAGGGCTGCTTGCAGGCGATCGCGGCTGTCCAAAATTGCGATCACTTGACCTGTTTTCACCCTGTCTCCCTCTTTGACTAAGAGTCGATCGATCCGGTTTCCTTCCGCCGCACCGGAGGCGGAGACTTTAATTACTTCTCCTCTGGGTTCCAGTCGCCCCAAGGCTGTAACTGTCGTTAATTGGGATGCTGCGACGGCTGCTGCTGCTGCGGCTACTGCATTGGGATCAGGTATGCGCGATCGCCAGATCGTGTAGCCTGTGATTCCCCCTGCGGCCAGGGTTGCTACTGCTGCCACAACTAGGAGTTGTTTAACTAGGGATGGAGTTGAGGATAAGCCGTCTGCTGTTGGTTGGTGTACCATGACATACCTCTTTTTGAGGAATAAAACTAAACCGTTTAGTTCTGATATGTTTTAATACTAAACCGTTCAGTATAATGATGTCAAGATCCCAAATAAAAATTACAGAAGCAAGGTATGGCAAGGACAAAACCGATCGAATCAGACACAGCAGCAAGTGACAAAACCGAGCAAATCCTGCAAGGTGCGATGCAAGAATTTTTAACCCACGGCTACGCGGGGACGAGTATGGACAAGGTAGCGAAGACGGGAGGAGTTTCCAAAGCCACGGTTTACAGCTATTTTGCAGATAAAGAAGGATTATTCGTTGCCTTGGTACAGCGGCTGGCGCGAGAAAAAGTCTCTTTTATAGTTCTGGATGAAGAACCGGCCGTAGCGCTGCGATTCGTTGCCACAACTCTATTAGAGCAGGTGACGCAGGAACCTGAATTTCTCAATTTTGTGAGGTTAGTGATTGCGGAGTCGGGGCGTTTTCCCCAGCTAGCGCAGACTTTTGTGAAAAACTTAGCTAAACCGGGTATCGATCGGCTTACTCAATATTTGGCATCGCATCCAGAGTTAAAATTGCCCGATCCGGAGGCAACGGCGCGGATTTTTATTGGATCGCTGGTATATTTCCAGTTAACGCAGCATATGATGCACGGCAAAGATATTATTCCAATGGAGCGCGATCGACTCATCGACGGTCTGCTGCACTTGATTTTAGGCCGGCAGTCCAATTCCTAAGTGCGATCGGCAAAATTTAGGAATTTTATTTGAGAGCGATCGCAGCCATAAAGAGCGAGATCCCTTTATGGCTGCGATCACAGGTTTTAGTCCGGTGTTTTTCCGAACCTGTCCCTCAATTCATCAGCCGATAACTGCGGCAGTTGTTCTACAAACAATGTCAATTCTGCTACAGGCAATGCCAATAAATTAGTAACGGCTGTAGGCACAAGATCGCCCAATTCAGGCGATCGCGTTTGCAACGCACTTTCAGCTAACAATTTAACCGCTGCTTCCCGCCCAGCTTCATCCACTGTCAGCATCGATATTGCCAGCAATAGCACTGTAAATTCCGCCGCAGCCAACTTTGATATTGGGGATAGAAAAACTGTCATTTTTCGACTTAATTCTCCAAATCTAACTCGCAGAAAGTTTTCTAAGATTAAGCGCTGTTGTTCTTGTCTGCCTCGTTCTAGTCCTCGTTCTAGTCCCCGTTCTAACCCTCGTTCTAGTCCTTCTTCTAGTCCCTGTTCTAGTCCTTCTTCTCTAGCTTGTTGCTGTGCTGCTTGTATTTGTTGTTGAAAAAGTGGTGCAATGGCCATAATTAACTCCCGCTCTTCTGGCTCTAATTCTTGTGGCGCATCGGTTACTAAATTTGACTGTAACCGATACAGCAATTCTAGCGCGATAATCCGCAACGGATCGTCGGCAGCTAAAGCGCTTAATTGGGAAATAGCCCTTTGCTGCACTCCCCCTTTGCCCAAAATCCTCAACGACAGGGTTTCTGGAGTTTCTGGCAACTGGTGAATCGCCACAATTGCCGTCCGCAAAGATTCACCCAAAAAATAGATTCCCTGCATCCAATTCTCTGTGTCTGGTATCGCATTAAAGCTATCTACCAATGCTTTCGATGCTGTGGGCATCAAAATCCACAGTTTGGGTAACTGAGCGTCATCATAGCGAGTATTTTCTCTCCTAAATTTTCGCTCCAACTCACCTCGCACATCCAATAACTTGCCCAGACAGCTACAAATTTCGCTGACGTTTGCCGGATTGCGAAACGGTTCAAAAATTGCAGTTGTTTTTGCCATTTTTCCCAACAATCCCAGGGTTTCTGAGTATTCGGGAATTGCGGTACTGGGAGTGAAATAAACATCGATTTCTCGGACTTCGGAAGTGACATCGCGGCCGATATTCACCGTTCCGATCGGCGACAGCAATTCCTCCAGGTATTCTTTGGCAAAAAGATCGTGAATAAATCGCGTCATATAAATTATTTTAAACACTAAAGAGATTTTTTAGCCGTTTTCTCACCCATTCTACAGGATTTTCATCCTCTTCTGCTGCATCTACTAATTCCATTTCTCGCAATAATTGCTGTCTCTCGCTTAGCTCTTCTTTGTGTTTGACTATTTCTTGAATAATCTGTTCAGATAAATCAGGTCGTTCAGTTAAAACCTTCTGGAAACCTTCTTTATTGATTGCAAACAAAATTGTTTCTTCTAAAGCTCTCACCGAAGCAGTTCTCGGTATTCCCAACATCAAAGAAAGTTCCCCCAGAAACTGACCAGTGGTGAGGTTATTCAGGTGTTTGTCAATAGCTTCAACAAAAACTTCGACTGAACCTGAAAGAATCATGTAAAAAGCATCTCCAGGGTCGTTTTCGTGAAATAAAAATTCTTGCGCTCGCAGCCGTTTGCGGTATCCAACTTCAATCAATTGCCGCAATTCGAGATCCGTCAGATTTTTAAAGTATTCCACCTCTCGCAGCAAACAGCTAAGGGACGATTGCTTTTTCATTTCTTCTACAAAAATCGGCATTTTTTGCTGGTTTGCAGAGGAAGTGTTCCTGATTTCAATAGGAGTTTCTTTTTGGTTAAACATTGACAACAGAACTTCGGGATTTTGCAAATAAATTTCTCTGTTATTGAAGGGGAAGTCAATTTTATGTTGGCGGAAATTGTATTCAATCGCAAAATTCAAAGAACTTTTAATTAATTCTCTTTCAGTCGGCCTGTCCGTCCACACTAAAAGTTCAAATTTAAAACTATCATCACCAAACTCCACAAACAATACTTTCGGATTAGGTTCGTACAAAACTCCCCCTTCCGCGTAAGCAATATTCAACAGAGTTTCGGTCACTAACAGCGGGTTACTATTCTCGGCTACTTCTACGGGAACTCGCAGACAGAGTAGCGAGTTTTCGTAACTCCAGTTAACAATTTTGTTGCTAATCATTTTGCTGTTGGGAACTATGACGCTGGAGTCATCATTAGTTTGGATGATGGTCGATCGAATCGAGATTTTTTTGACAATTCCCATTAATCCTTCTAATTCCACAAAGTCTCCGACTTTCACGGGTCTGTCTAAAAGCAGCGTTAAGCCACTGACAAAATTAGTTGTCAAATCTTGGATTCCGAAGCCAATCCCGACTCCCAGTCCCCCCGCAACTACTGCAAAAGAAGCGAGGTTGAAGCCAATGCTTTGGATGGCGACGATACCCCCCAAAGCGACTATTAAATACCCAATAATTACGGCGATCGCTTCCCGGTTTCCCTCGTCAATTCCCAGTCTAACGAGCAAGCTTTCTTTAAGAAAATTCGTAAAAGCTCGCGATATGACGAGGACAGCCATGAACAATAAAATCAGTTCCAAAAGGGACTGCAGAGATACAGGATTATCACCTATTTTAAATAGGGTTGCTGTAAACATTTGGATGATTTTGAGCAAGAATTCTTCGGGTATTGTATTCAAGTTAAATCCAGGGAGTAATAATTTTTTTTCAGATTTTAAGCTTATGGTAATAAGCAATAAAATTTTTACTGCCAAGTTTAATAATCAAGGCAGGAAGTCGTTTTTACCAAATTTTAATGTATTTTTAGGATCATAAAAAACTTATTTTTTTACATAGGTATGTCGTTATTCAGACTAAGCCGTTATCCCTATTCCCAATTTCTCGGATATATTGTCTTCTCCTGCCTGGGGTTAGTGTGCCACTTTTTCCCAATAGCGGAATCATCTATTATTCATGCGAACCCTCTCCTAACTTTAGTCAACGTTAACACTCTGGGATTTTATCATACTTTTCGCTGATTTGTTGTTTAATTCCCGTTATGAACTTAAGCAGGGATGATTCAATGACTATTTAAGTGGACAAGTCAACTATCCCAGTATTACAATGAGTTTAACTGGTAGGAGAGATATTGCTATCACTGTCCCAGTTGCGTCCATATTGTGTATATCTAAGAACATCTAAGCGAAAATTTAACGGATATAGCTAAAATTGAGAACGTTCCCAGAATAGTTGGCATTCTACCGACATTGCAGACAAATTAAAACTTAATTGCATTTGGCAATCAGTAAAATTACTGAAAACACTGCTTGTTGAGGAGTGGAAAATTTGGGATTTGGGGGTGAGTAGGCATAAATATGGCGCGAGGCATGATTCCTCGATCGCCCAACTCTAAGTTCTCCACCCCCAATCTGAGTAAATGCTGAGCATAATTGCTGATTGACAAACGCTTCCCTAGCTTATGTTGTCACCAATGTTCTACCAATAGGATTGAGTAGGAATAGAATTGATGAAAAATAGAAATACTTGGCGATACATCCGAATAATTAAGGGAAAGAATGTCGCAAGAGATACAGATAGGGCCGATTGAAAACCTAATCGTCCCCCTACTGAACGTTTTCTTCAGTACCCAAATAGGAGAAAAGGAAAACCTTGCGATCGCACAATTGGAAAGAAGTTCTAGAATTATAGCTGAAATGCACGATTTAACATGACCAAATTCCCACCAGATAAAAACCAACCGCCACAGCAAGAGAGCACAACAGCACAGGCATTGCGACAGGCTCACTTCGACGCTTTTTTTGCAGGTGCCAACGCCGGAATGGTGATTTTTGACAGCCAATTCCGCTACGTCCAAATTAACGAAGTTCTGGCAGAGATGAATGGCTTTTGTGTGGCCGACCATATTGGTAGGTCAGTGCGTGAAGTGCTGCCAGAATGGGCTTCGACTGTTCTGGAACCGCTGCTGCAAGGTATTCTGGATACGGGCAAGCCCATTCTCGACTATGAGTTAGTGGGTGAAACGCCCAAAGAACCGGGCATCATCCGCTACTGGCACACATCTTACTATCCTTTGCGGGATGAAAATGGCATCATTTTTGGTGTGGGTGGGATTGTAATTGAAATTAGCGATCGCAAGCGGGCAGAACAAAAGCAGGCACGACTAACGGCAATTTTGGAAGCAACTTCCGACTTAGTAGGAGTTGCGGAGGCCAGTGGACATAACGTCTACCTCAACAAAGCCGGACAGAAAATGCTGGGGATATCCCCAGAGGAAGCACGAACTTCGTTTAGCATAGATTCAGTATTAGCTCCCTCGGCAAGGGCAAAATTCCAGGACGAAGTAATTCCAACGGCCTTGCGAGAGGGTAGCTGGGCTGGTGAAACCCTATTTGTGTCACGCGATGGGGAAGAAATTCCAGTCTCCCAGGTTTTGATCGTCCACAAAACCGAAGCGGGTGAAGTCGAGTTTATTTCCACTATTGCGCGGGATATTCGCGATCGCAAAAAAGCAGAGGAAGAACGGCAATTGCTGGTTACAACGATCGAGAATAGCCGTGACTTTATTGGCGTTTCCTCAATGGATGGTCGCCCTCTACTGGTGAATCAGGCTGGTCTGGATTTGGTGGGACTCAGTAATTTAGACGAAGCCAGAACCAAACACATTACCGACTTCTTCATGGCAGAAGATTTGGAGTTCGTACAGCAGCATACCCTGCCTGCAGTGATGAAAGACGGAAGTTGGAGGAGTGATTTCCGCTTCAGACATTTCCAGACAGGTCAACCCATCCTGGTAGATTACACCCTATTTTTGGTCAGACATCCAGAGACTAATGAACCGGTAGGGATTGCCACCATTACGCGGGATATTCGCGATCGCAAAACCGCAGAAGAGGTCCTCAAACAAAGTGAAGAACGATTTCGTTCTTTGATGGAAGCTACCGCTCAAATTATTTGGATCTGCAATGCCGACGGCGAAATGGTGATCGAGCAACCTACTTGGAGTGCATTTACAGGACAGACATTTGATGAGTACAAGGGATGGGGCTGGCTAGAAATGTGCCACCCAGACGATAGCACTTATGTTGCTAGCGTCTGGTCGGCTGCCTTGGCCAATCGCTCGCTCTATGAAGCTGAATCCCGTATGCGCCGTCATGACGGGGAATACCGGTACATGAGTAGTCGTGCTGTACCACTTCTGAACGCGGATGGTTCAATTCGAGAATGGGTTGGGGCTAATACAGATATTACCGATCGCAAGCAAGCGGAAGAAGCTGTGCGCGATCGCAATGCACTGCTGAACTCTATTTTGGAAAGTACACCAGACTTCATTGTCGTTAAAGATCGGGAAGGTCGTCATGTTGCCATTAATTCCAACCTGGCAAATTTTTATGGTAAACCGATTGAGGACATCCTGGGCAAAGATGATTCGGAACTCCTGACCGCTGCCGTCGCCATTCCAATGATGGCAAAAGACCGCGAGATCATGGAAGCAGGCACCACGGAAACCTACGAAGAAGATGTCTCTAATGGTGGGATCTACAACACTTATTTAACGACCAAGGCTGCTTGGCGGGACGCTCAGGGCAATATTATCGGCCTTATCGCCATAGCACGAAACATTGGCGATCGCAAACAAATGGAAGCTGAGTTACGCGATCGCAATGCACTACTAAACTCGATTTTGGAAAGTACACCAGACTTCATTCTCGTTAAAGACCGGGAAGGGCGTTATGTGGCCCTTAACTCCAATTTGGCCAACTTCTTTGGCAAGCCAATTAAAGAAGTCATCGGCAAAAATGATTTGGAAATACTGCCGCCTGACATTGGCAGTGAAGTTATGGAAAAAGATCGCCACATCATGGCAGCCGGAATCATTGACACTTACGAGGAAGATATCTCTTCTCATTCTGAAACCACTAGGACTTTTTTCACTACCAAGGCTCCTTGGCGGGATAATCAGGGCAATATTTTGGGCATCATCGGCATAACACGAGATATTACCGATCGCAAACAAGCTGAAGAAGCGTTGCGACATAAAGAAACTCAGTATCGCAGTATTTTTGAGTCGGTGAACGATGGCATTATCATCACAGAACTAGAAACCGGAAAAATAGTCGCCATCAATCCGGCGCAAGCCAGAATCCACGGCTACACTTCTGAGGAGTTCGCTCAACTACCACCTGGAAGCTTCATACACCCAGATAGTCACCACCTATTTGTGGACTTCTTAGAAACTGTGAAGGCAGGTAAGCAGTTCTTCTGTCATGCCATTGATGTCCGCAAGGATAAGAAGTGCATTGATGTGGAAGTTACAGCAACCCCCTATTGGCAGGATGACAAGCTGTATGCGTTATCTGTGGTGCGAGATATTACCGATCGCAAACAAGTAGAAGATGCTATAAAACAAAGCGAAGAACGCTATCGTTCGCTAATCGCTGCTACGTCCCAGATTGTCTGGGCAACGGATGCTGAAGGAAGAGGCACGGATCTACAGAGTTGGAGAGCTTACACCGGGCAAACTGAAGCTGATGTGCTTGGTTTAGGCTGGTTAGATCCAATTTATCCGGATGATCGGGAACGAACGGCTCAGGTGTGGATGGAAGCAGTGCAAACGAAAAGCCTGTTTGCCATAGAATATCGAATCCGGGGAGCCGATGGAAACTATCGTTATTTTCAAGCTAGAGGTGTGCCAATTCTAAATGAAGATGGCAGCATCCGGGAGTGGATTGGCACTTGTAGCGATATCCACGATCGCAAACAAGCCGAAGATGCTCTAAAACAAAGTGAAGAACGCTATCGATCGCTAATCGCTGCCATCTCCCAAATTGTCTGGATAGCGGATTCTGAAGGGCGATCCCCCGATTTACCAACTTGGAGAGCTTATACTGGACAAACCGAAGCTGAAGTGGTTGGTTTGGGCTGGTTAGAAGCAGTTCATCCGGACGATAGCGAACGAACGGCTCAAGTCTGGATGGAAGCAGTCCAAACTAAAAGCCTGTATGACGTAGAATATCGAATCCGACGGGCGGATGGAAACTATCGTTATTTTCAAGCTAGAGGGATACCAATTCTAAATGAAGATGGCAGCATCCGGGAGTGGGTTGGCACTTCCATGGATATCCACGATCGCAAAGAAACAGAAATCGTACAGGCAAAAGCCAGGGAAGCAGCAGAAGCAGCTAGTCGGGCTAAAAGTGAATTTCTTGCCAACATGAGCCACGAGTTGCGGACTCCCCTTAATGGCATTATGGGATACGCGCAGATTCTTCAGCGCTCTAAAGTCTTGAATGAAGAAGAGCGATCGCGCATTGATGTCATTTATCAGTGCGGTTCTCATTTACTCACCTTAATCAATGATATTCTCGATTTGTCGAAGATTGAAGCACAGAAAGTGGAACTCCAGCCCACCGATTTTCATTTCCCAGCGTTTCTGCAAGGTGTAGCAGAGATGTGTCGCATCCGAGCTGAACTTAAGGGAATTCACTTTCATTTTCCATCCAGCCCCGAACTCCCGATCGGTATTCGTGCGGATGAAAAACGCTTGCGACAAGTGTTAATTAATCTTTTAAGCAACGCTATTAAATTTACCGATGAGGGGAGTGTCACTTTTATAGTCAGTTTTGCAACAGAAGGAAAAATTCGGTTTGAAATACGCGATACAGGTACCGGCATTGCCCAAGATCAACTCCAAGCTATCTTTCAGCCCTTCGAGCAGGTAGGCGAGCGCCGACGGCAGACGGAAGGTACCGGATTAGGACTGGCAATTAGCAAAAGGATTGTAGAACTAATGGGCAGTACCATTCAGGTTCAAAGTGAGATGAATGTTGGCAGTATTTTCTGGTTTGATGTCGATCTGTATCAAGCGGAGGAATGGGTGAAAACTTCTCAAGTTGACCATCGCGGACAGATTATTGGCATCAAAGATCGCCAACCTAAAATTGTGGTTATTGATGACAAATGGGCTAACCGTTCGGTAGTTAGCAATTTGCTCAGTCCCCTAGGCTTTGAGGTGTCTGAAGCGAACGATGGGCAGGAAGGCTGGGAAAAAATTCTGGAGGTACAGCCAGATTTAATCGTTACCGACTTATTAATGCCCCAACTAGATGGCTTCGAGCTAATTAAGCGGGTTCGAGAATCGGAAAATTTCAAAGACATCATCATTATTGTCTCTTCGGCCAGCGTATTTGAAACCGATCAATACAGAAGTTTAGAAGCAGGAGGCAACACTTTTATTCCCAAACCTGTTCAAGCCACGGAACTTCTGCAAAAATTACAACAGTATCTTGATTTAGAATGGGTTTATGAAGCTAATGAAGATCCACTGGCGATCGGCTCAGACACCACTGAGCTAATTGCCCCGCCAGCTAAAGAAATGGAAATGCTATACGAGCTAGCTATGAAAGGAAATTTCCTAGAAATAGTTAAGCAGGCGGCATTACTTCAAGAAATAGATCCCAAATACATTCCCTTTGCTATAATATTGCATCAGATGGCAAAGGACTTTCAAGACGAAGAGATTTTAACGTTTATTGAGTCCTACAAGTAAGGTTTATGAATTCCGAGATTCAAGCACATGGTACGATTCTTATAGTTGATGACAATTCAGCTAACTTAGGTGTATTATCTGATGCCTTAAGCCAAGAAGGATTTGAAGTTCGGGTTGCGAAATCTGGCAAAATGGCACTAGAGCGAGTCAAATATGCTCTACCGGATCTAATCTTGCTAGATGTGATGATGCCAGAGATTGATGGATTTGAAACCTGTCGTCGATTACAGGCTAATCCAGAAACTAAACAGATTCCCGTTATATTTATGACTGCTCTCTCGGATACGGCTAATAAAGTTGAGGGGTTTAAGCTGGGGGCTGTAGATTATATTACCAAACCCTTCCAACAGGAGGAAGTATTAGCTCGCGTTAAGCTGCACTTAAAGCTTCATGTTCTAGCTGATAAATTAGAGGAAAAAAATATATTATTAGAGCAAAAAATTGTAGAAGTCAGCCAAGCCTATGATGATTTGCAACAAATGCAACTTAAGTTAATCCAAAGCGAGAAAATGTCCGGCTTAGGGCAAATGGCGGCTGGGATTGCTCATGAAATTAATAACCCTATAAATTTTATATCGGGAAATCTGGGTTATGCCCAAGAGTACGCTCATAACTTACTAAAGATTATACACCTCTATCAAGAAGATTATGTAAACCCCACCCCTCGGATTCAAGCAGCAATGGATGAAATAGAACTGGAATTTCTGGAAGAAGATTTTATCAAAGTTCTTAACTCAATCAACTTAGGAACGCAGCGCATCCAAGAGATTGTCAAGTCTATGCGAATTTTTTCTCGCCTGGATGAGGCAGACGTGAAAGCAGTAAATATCCATGAAGGAATTGATAGTACACTCACCATCCTGCATCATCGTTTAAAAGCAAAACCCGAGCATCCTGAGATTGAAGTAGTAAAAGAGTACGGTCAGCTTCCACAAGTAGAATGCCATGCCGGACAACTCAATCAAGTGTTCATGAATATTATTTCTAATGCCATAGATGCTTTGGATGAATCTAATCAGCAGCGTTCCTTTGCAGAAATCAAACAACACCCGAACCGCATTCGGATTTCTACAAAACTAATTGACGAGAATTGGGTTACTATTCATATTAGTGACAACGGTCGGGGAGTTTGCGAAACTTTACAACCGAAACTATTTGACCCTTTTTTTACCACCAAACCGATCGGTAAAGGAACTGGTTTGGGGTTATCTATCAGTTACCAAATTATCGTTGAAAAGCATGGCGGCAGATTATACTGTCAACCTGTATTAGGAACGGGAATAGAATTCGTCATTGAAATTCCTATTCGCCAGCAAGCTTGTAAAGCTGCATAGTTTCCTGGTGTAATATCTGTTACGAACTTTGGTTAATTTCTCGCTGACAGCGGGGACGACAAGGTGTTCCTGTGCAAATAAAGCCTGCAGGCATATTTCTAAAGACGCTGCTGCGAGCTCCGATTAAAGCGTTAGCACCGATTTCTACACCAGGGCCAATGAAGCAGTCGGCGGCAATCCAAACGCCGTTATTAATGATCACAGGTGCTGTGATTAAGCCAAAGGCTGGGTCTTGAGGGTCATGAGTGCCGGTGCAGAGGTAGCTTTTTTGAGAAATGACGCAATGTTTGCCGATCGCAATTCGATCGAGACTGTACAATACAACATCATCTCCGATCCAACTGTAGTCTCCGATTGCAATTTTCCAAGGATAGGTAAAACGAGCCGTGGGGCGAATGAGCACACCCTGACCTATTTTCGCTCCAAATAACCGCAGCAACCCCCTTCTGATGCGATTAAAAGGGTGTGGAGTGAGAGGAAATGCGATCGCCTGCACGAACCACCAAACCAAAATTAGCCAACCCGGCTTTCCTCGATCGAACTTTGATTGATCGTACTTCCGCAAATCAACTAAAGATTCGCCTGTCAAATTATTTGCGTGATTGTCGCTAATTGGACGATCGTTTATTTGAGAATTGGGGGAATTTGCGATCAAATTTTCCGGATATTGGTTCTGATTTGGTATATAATCGGTCATTGATAGTTAATTTAATGTTTAATTTAAAATCGAGTTTAAGCTTAAGGACTGCTGCATGACATTTCTAGTTAGGGACAATTTTGACTCTCAAAACGCCAAGGATCTCGCACAATGCGAGAATATCAATCCCAGAATTGGCAAAGTGCGACTTTTACAAACAGCATTGGTACTGCTTAGCAGCTTTTTTGTAGCAGAGTTAATCGCCGCACTTAATTCTCATAGTTTGTCCCTATTAGCAGATGCGGGTCACGTTTTTTCAGATGTAGCAGCTTTAGCAATAACTTTGACAGCGACTTGGTACTCATCAGTCAAACGCAAAAGTAAATCCGTAGATTGTACGATCGCACAATCGTCAATCCCTGAACGAGGAGAAATCATTGCTGCTTTAATTAATAGTATCAGTTTAGTGGCGATCGCCCTTTGGATTGCCGCAGAGTCGATCGCCCGCTTGCAGTCCCCAACTCCCGAAGTAGAAGGACTCCCGATGTTAATTACCGCCATAGTCGGTTTAAGCATCAACTCGATTAATGCTTGTTGCTTGCATTCCTGCTGTCACGGCGACTTGAATCTCAAAAGTGCCTTTCTGCACGCAGTCGCGGACATTTTTTCGTCGGTTGGAGTAATTTTAGCTGCGATCGCCGTTGCGTGGCTGCACTGGAATTGGGCTGACGGCTTAATTAGCTTGCTAGTCTCTGCATCAATTATTTTATTAACTCTACCATTGCTAATCGAAAGCATTCAATTGCTGCTGGGAAAAGTATCAGCAATATCCGCAAGTCAACAACCTTGTGATTGCGAAAAAGTGAGCGCAGAACAATTGCTTTTTCCATCCCTCGAAGAACTTATTAAATGAAAATCCCTCAAACCACTCGGTAGGGGGTAACTTTCCTAATTCCCAACTACCACTTCCTAATTCCCAATTCCCCCATGCCTCCAAAATATTAAGGCAATTTCACTTCTGTCTCCTGACTGATAACTACTGGCGGCGACAGAGGCGGTTGAGATTCGGCCACATTCAACTGACCGCCACAACAGCGCAACTCATAAAGTTTTGCATTAATTTGATACTCATATTGACTCAATAACCTTGCATAAATATAGCCAGCTTTTCCATCCAAAAAGCCGAGCTGAATGAAGTAAAATAAAATAAATCTGAGCATTGGTTTAAAAGGCAGCCACACCCAAGCTTTTTTGAAAAATCGCTTCCGCTGTACGGCATCTCCAAAGAGGTGAGCGCCAATAGTCCCGCTGTCGTCGCGCCCTTCAATAATATTGTAATAAACGCGAGCTTCCCAATTAGAATAGCGATTGTGCCGTTCTATCCAGTGAAATAAATCGCGGTAATCCTCGTGGATCATGTCATTTTTTAAGTAGCCGACTTGACCCGCTAAAATGACGTGTTCGTGAACTTCGTTGTCGCCAGTATTGGGGACGGATTCAGTGCCGAGGTTTTCGTAACGTCCTTTTTGATGCTTGAACAAACGCAAATTCCAGTCGGGATATCGGCCGCCGTAACGCAGCCACTGGCCTAAAAAGAAGACTTTGCGGTTGAGGTAGTAGCCGTCAAAATTGGGGTCTTCGATCGCCTGCGCGATTTCGTCCCAAAGTTCCGGCGGAATGCGCTCGTCGCAATCGACAATTAATACCCATTCGTTGCGAAAGGGCAGATTGTCCAAAGACCAATTTTTCTTTTTCGGCCAGCGGTTGTCGAAGTAGAATTGCACTACTTTTGCGCCGGTGCTGATGGCAATTTCTACCGTGCGATCGCTGCTTTGGGAATCAACCATGAAAACTTCATCCGCCCTGGCAATGCTGGCCAGACACGCTGGTAGATTAAGTTCTTCGTCTTTTGCCGGAATGAGAACTGAAACCGGAATCTTGGATGAACTAGATGTCATAATCGAGTGCTTGAACCTGAATGCGGTCGAGTTTTGGTGGATGAAGTGCCATCGGCACAGCCGCGCCGACGACTTGAGCAGCGAGGGATATTGCCTATAGCCTAATGCCTACTGGTCGATTTCGGTGCAAAAATCAGGCCGCGGATGGCTGCGCTCAAATAACCGATTTGACCCCAGGCAAAAACGAAGTTTTCAAAGCGCAGCCCTGGATCTCTAATATATTTAAAAGACTTCCAGACACCCCTCAAGATTCTTTCACCCCCCCGCCCAAGCTGAGCAATACCGGCTCGATCGGACAATTGTTCGCGATAACACTCGCTGATGCCTTGCCACCACCCGCGCTCTAGAAACCAAGCTTTGTTGAGCCTTTCTCCAGCGACATTGTGCCGCACCAGGGCATCCGGTAGATAAACTACTTGCCAACCTAACTCTAAAGCTAATTCTGTGGCCCGCAACTCTTCATTTGACAGCAACTTTTTGCCGACTCTACCGAGTTTGACATCGAAGCCGCCAATTTGTTCGAGAAAAGCGCGCCGGATTGAGTAGTTTACCCCCCTGGGAGTCAAACCGGCAGCAGTCACGTACAGGTAAGTATCGCCTAAATCGTATGATCCCAAGTTCTGGGCTAATCCCGGTGACAGCCATTCGGGCGGGCGGACTCCAGAAGGCCAGAGCAAATTGACTTTGCCACCAGCTACGGCGAGTTTTTGATTGCTTTGATAAGCCGCGTGCAGCACCCGGAGCCAATTCGGCTCAGCAATAGCGTCGTCATCGAGATAAGCTAATATTTCGCTGCGAGCTTGCTTAGCGCCAGTGTTCCGGGCTACTGACAGACCAATTTCGGGTTCCCAGAGGTACTTGAGGCGCCGATCGCCCTGTCTTGCTTCTACCACCTCGCGGGTGCGCGAAGTCGAACTGTCGGGGCTTGCATAATCGCTAGAAGCGTTATCCACTACTAATACTTCAAAGTTGTCGGGAAAATCCTGTACCAGCAAGCTGTCGATCGCCCCCCCTAAATAGGCGGCGCGATTGTGGGTGCAAATAATCGCTGATATCTGAGGGTCTGGCATAAATAACAGCTTGGGAAATACTGGGGCTCGCGATCAACTTACTGTGCAATTGTCTCAACAATGCTATTATCGCTTAAAAAGCATTTGGTAGTTGGCAGTTTAAATCATAATTGGTAATTGGTAATTGATAATTGTGTTTAATCCTTTGTATGTGACTAATGACTGCTGACTAATCACTAATGAGTAACTCAGAACCCACCACATCGAGACAATTAATCTTAGTAACTGGGCCGGCCCGAAGCGGCAAAAGTGAATGGGCCGAAACTCTGGCGACTGGTTCTGGAAAACAAGTAATCTATGTGGCTACCGGTCGCGTTGATGAAACGGATTTGGAGTGGCTTCGTCGCCTCGATCAGCACCGAAATCGCCGTCCAGTTGATTGGGCAACTCTAGAAGTGCCGATCGAATTATCGGCCGTTGTGCGGGCCAGCAAGCCGTCGGATTGCTTGTTGATTGATTCCCTGGGAACTTGGACGGCGAATCTTTTGGAAGAAGAAGCTGCTGTTTGGGCGACTACGCAGCAAGATTTGCTAGCTAGTTTGAAGTCGGCGGCGGCTGATGTGATTTTGGTAGGGGAAGAAACAGGATGGGGCGTTGTGCCTGCTTATCCGGCGGGGCGGCTGTTTCGCGATCGCCTCGGCACTCTCGTGCGCCACATCGGGGCGATCGCCGATAATGTTTATCTCGCCACCGGAGGTTACGCCTTGGATCTAAGAGCTCTGGGTACCCCGCTGCCACCCGTAGCGAAAAATTAACAGCCGGAGTCGCGATCGACAAGAGAGAAAACATCTCGGTTTCCCGATGGACAATTTTAACTGAAACTCAGGTATAATTTTAACTAAGATTGACAACTCAAGAGTTACATAAATTAGTCAAAAAACATACTCCCTAGGGCGAAGCGCAGAATAATTGGACATGAGGAATAGCCAAATTGGGACAATATGTAAAAGATCAAGTGTCTCTTAAGAAAGAGTGAGAATTTCCCATTAAAATCTAAAATAATCAATTAGTTGAAGGGTAGACTAAAAGTTATGGCATCAGATAGTGAAGTAAGAAAATATATTGCTTACTGGTTTCAGTTAGGCAAAAAAGTATTAATTCGCAACGGTTCCGAAGCGCTGCTGCCCAAATCGGTAAATGCGGGCGATCGCTACAGCCAGGAATTTGAAGACTGCTGGCAAAAAATCATCTCCCGCGACAGCGGAGACTGTTACCTCGAAGGCACAAACGAAACAATTACCCAACTGCTGACACCAGCTTGGGAAATCAGTCCCTGTGCGCGCTGCGCTATGCCCGTAGTGTTCCAACAAACGGGGATGCCCCCGGAGTTCTGTCCCTGTAACGACTTACCGAACTGGCCCGATACCGAAATGCCCCAACCCCGATCGCCCGTCAGCAGCCAATCGCAACTATCAGGCCTTCGCGATCGACTCAAAAGATCCAGCGGCGAGTAAGTATATAAGAAGGAAGAAGGGTCTTCTTCCTTAAATTGTTACAATATATTTACAATGCTTCACACTAGGTCTGATTTATGAATGTCAAGACAGTATCGCCAGCCTCCCCGCAAACTTATGTAAATTCAGGGACTCAGGCTGTACTCGGCAATCTCCAAGATGCAAATACAATTCCCCTGCAAGCAGTACCAGTATCACTAGAAACGGAGGTCGTAACGGACGATCGGCTCAAATCAGCCAGAGACATAGCTTTCGAGTTAGCCGGAGATGCTGTTCGGTACGATCCAGTGGCGATCGCAGCGCTGTACCGAAATCGACCTCTACAAGTCTGGGGAAGGCTGTCGAGCGTTGTTTGGACATTTTTTAGCTTTGCCTTCAGTGTGTGGTTCGACGGCAAAACAGGTCGTACCGCCACCAACCAAAAGCGTCGCGCCGTCCGACTGCGAGAAATTCTGGCCCAACTCGGCCCAGCTTTCATCAAAATCGGACAAGCACTCTCAACACGGCCTGACTTAGTACCGCCAGTATATTTAGAAGAACTAACAACGCTGCAAGACCAATTGCCAGCATTTCCGAACGAAGTAGCATATCAATTCATCCAAGAAGAATTAGGCGCCCACCCCAAAGACATCTACGCAGAAATCACCCCCGATCCGATCGCAGCAGCATCTCTCGGACAAGTCTACAAAGGCAAACTCAAAACAGGGGAAACAGTCGCAATCAAAGTGCAGCGACCGGGTTTAGCCGAGAACATCGGCTTAGATATCTACATCCTGCGGCGCGTTGCAGTTTGGGCACAAAACAACTTCAAAATAATTCGCAGCGACCTCGCAAGCATTATGGACGAGTTGGGTGAGCGCATTTACGAAGAAATGGACTACACCCACGAAGGTCAAAATGCCGAACGGTTTGCCCAACTCTACGGCCACATCAAAGACATTTATGTTCCCAGCATCTACTGGGAATATACCCGCCGCCGCGTCTTAACAATGGAGTGGATCACCGGCGTGAAACTGACTAATTTAGAAGCAGTTAAAGCTCAAGGAATCGACGCTCCTTACTTAATTGAAGTGGGGGTGCAGTGTTCTCTCAGACAACTGCTAGAACACGGTTTCTTTCACGCTGACCCGCATCCCGGCAATCTTTTGGCAACTCCTGACGGTCAATTAGCTTATCTCGATTTCGGGATGATGAGCGAAGTTAAACCTTATCAGCGGTACGGCTTGTTGGAAGCTGTGGTGCATTTGGTGAACCGCGACTTTGAAGGTTTGGCAAAAGATTACGTGAAGTTGGAGTTTTTAACACCAGACACGGATTTAACGCCAATTATTCCAGCTTTGGCCAGCGTATTTAACAATGCTTTGGGTGCTAGCGTTGCCGAACTGAATTTCAAAAGCATTACTGACGAGCTTTCGGCGGTGATGTACGAATATCCTTTCCGAGTTCCAGCTTACTATGCTTTGATTATTCGATCGCTCGTTACCTTAGAAGGGATTGCTATTAATGTCGATCCTGAATTCAAAGTGCTGAGCAAAGCTTATCCTTACGTAGCAAAACGGCTGTTGAGCGACCCCGCACCGGAATTGAGAGCATCCTTGCAAGATTTGCTGTTCAAACAAGGGGAATTCCGCTGGAACCGCTTAGAAAACTTGCTCAACAATGCCCGCGAGAGTGATGATTACGATGTCAGCAAAATCTTGAACCAAGCATTAGAATATTTATTTTCCGAAAGAGGAGATTTCATTCGCGATCGTATTGTCCTCGAATTAGTCAAAAGTCTCGACACACTTTCCACGAACGCTTTTGCTAACGCCAAAGCAGTCGTCGGCGAATGGTTTGGAGTCAAGGCAAATCAACCTGTGGTTTCACCAACTGAACAAAAAAACTTAGAGCACATTAAGCGGATTTGGGATATTTTGCAATCAACTCCGGGTTTTGACGGGATGAAAGTATTGCAACTTCTTCCGCAGTTGTTGGTGAAACCGGAAGTGCAGAACATGGGTCAGAAAGTAGTCGGCGGTTTAGCTCAAAGAGCAGTTGCTAGGGTAATTCGTGAGTTTTTGCTTTCGCAGGAACCGGATGCGATTCCCGTGAATGGAAGCTATGCTAAAACTTCGCCTCAGTTGTCTTTGCCTGCTGCGAAGTAGTTTGATGGGGCGTTTTTTTGAGCGCAGATATTAGCAGATAAACACAGATGAACGCAGATGAAATTTCGTCTGCGTTCTTTTAATTAAGCTAATGCTGTAGCTGCTGGTAAAGGTTCAATTTCTTCGGGCTTTGCGTGACGGCGGGGGTCATCAAAACCCCAAGCAAATAGCCAATCGGGGTCAGCGTTACCGCACCCGATTGAATATATTTGGCTGTGTTTGAAATGCTTGAAAAACTCCTGACACTTTTCATCGGTCATTTGCGATTCTTCTAGCGGTAAGTCGTGAATTAGGGCGTATAAATCAAATTCGTTTCGCTCTGGATTCCATTGATATCGCAATTCAGGAGTGTAACCAAGTTCGAGCAGCTTTGCTATTGCCTCATCAGGGTTTTTATAGTTGTCTAAGTGAACGCGGTTCAGGGAAACAACTACTTGTACGTGGTGGTATTTGGCGGGTGTTAATTGATATTCGGTCATTGGTTTTTCCTTTTTTTCTCATCACAGGTGTAATAGGTTCTTCCGGTTGCGTCGGGGAGTCTTGTTGCTTCGCGGTTCTGCTGTTCGCATCGCTTAGCAGCTTCTGCGTCACTCCGAGCATAAAAAGGTCTGTCCGGGTGTTCAGCGAGTTCGGCTTCCAAGTCTTCCCAAGATTTTTCTGGGTTGTCTGCGTCTCTCAACATTTGTCCCTCGCTTAATGTCTCCTCAGTCTTGAACGTTTTGCCCCGCTTGAGTTTTAGGCTCTGGCGGGGTTTCTGCTGTCTCTAGCCATTGCTTCATCAGTAAACCGATGACTTCGCTCATGGGCTTTTCTTGAGCTGTGCAAGCTAGTTTGAATCGTAGCTTTAGCCTTTTATCTACGTAAACGCTTAGTTCAGCCATTTCAGGTGGAATTTTTTTAGCCATATCTCTTACACGCGCATACCTGTATTCTCGCATCTGGCGAGGGGGCGGTTTACTACGTGGTGACATGACTACGTATTGCGCGGTTGCGCGATATACGTTATCCTACCAACATAGCCAAAAAACGGCAACCCCACCGCATTAAGAAATGTTGTTGCCGGAACCGCCGAACCAGCTATCCCTACGGGATTGTTCCAGGAAGATGTCGCTGCCTGCTTTGTCGTAATCCTGTTCACAAAAGTGGAGACAGCTAGCTCATAAAATCTTTATGTTGACTAAAACTTCAAAAATAGATAAGATTTCTACAGTAGATCTTTTTACTTGCTGCGTAAGCCTTATAGCTCTTTCCGATGCAGAAGAATCAGAGTCGCTTCCTTCGATCGAAACGGCTACGCGCTGCCCTCTGGTATGCCGCCAACGGCAAGTGCCAGCATTGTAGATGTGATTTGCCTTCAGACTGGCACGCAGATCATATTGAGCGATGGGCAGAAACTCAGAGAACCAATGTCCACGAAATGCAGGCATTATGTCCCAAATGTCATCATCAAAAAACTGCTGAGGAGAACAGAAACATGACAGATGCAATCCAATTAGACCTTTTTTCTTCACAATCTCCTAAAGAACCTCTTAATTTAAGAAGACATCAAGATGAATTTTTACAAATCTGTAAACGCATAAAGGCAGGCGAACAAATAAAAAAAATTCTCATGCTTGTTACGCCTGGAGGCGGTAAGAGTCTTATCCCAGTAATTGCTGCTGCAAACTTAATTCCCAATCGTAATTCGGGCAACAGCTTTCATGGAACCATAGCTGATGCAATCTGTTGGGTTGTTCCCCGACTCAATCTCCAAAAGCAAGCAGAAGAGAATTTTGAAGATGGGTATTTCAAAAATATGCTAGGGCATCAGCATAGAATTATGGCAAATAACAATGAGCCTAATCCATGCAAGGGGATGAATGGCTATGTAGCTACATACCAGGCTATTATAGCAAATCCCGATCTTCATGCTCAAGAACTTCGACGCAAGCGCTATATTCTAGTGCTGGATGAGTTTCATCATGTTGAGAAAGATGGAGCATGGCATGGAGCGTTGCAGCCATTGGTAGATAATGCCGTATTAGTCATCTTAGTAACAGGAACCGGTGAGCGTGGAGATCGAAAGGAAATTGCTTTTATGCCCTATAAAGCAACTCCTAGCGGTCTTACTCCAGATCTATTAAGTAGTAAAGGTACTGTAGTTATTGAATATACGCGAGGACAAGCACTCAGAGAGGGGGCTATTGTTCCTCTCCATTTTGAATGGGGTGATGGACAGGCTGAATGGATAGACCAACAAGGGCAGAAAAATTCAGTGGAAAGCCTAGCAGAGGCTGGAGACTATAGGGGGATAGCACTTCGCACAGCGCTTAGTACCGGATACGCCGAGCAGTTACTCACAAAGTGTGTTGATAATTGGAAGTCACATAAAAAAGATAACCATAGAGCTAAGCTATTGGTACTCGCGCCATCAATAGCAACAGCTAATCAATATTTGGAGTGGCTGCAAAAGTTAGGAATAAAAGCCTTAAAAGCCACAAGTGATGAATCGAAAGAAGCGCAAACAGCAATTAAAAAATTTAAGAAACACTACAAGTACGGCGATGCAAAAGCAGTTGATGCTTTAGTAACAGTGGCAATGGCCTATGAAGGGCTTGACGTTCCGGCAATTACCCATGTTGCCTGTTTAACTAATATCAGAAGTAAGCCTTGGCTGGAACAATCATGGGCAAGGGCTGCGAGAGTCGATCGAGAAGCTGGAGTTTTGAAAAAAACAGGATTGATTTATCTTCCCGATGACCAGTTGGCTGTGAACTGCGTACAAAACATCATAGCAGAACAAGAGCCTATTGTGAAGGAAAGAGAATTAAATAGGCGTGACAATGGCAATGGTGGTAATGGGGAGAATGATGCTAAAAACAAAGAACAGGGATATAATAGTATTATCGCATTAAATTCAAGTTTGACACGCTCAAGAGCATCTGATTCAAGTAACGGGGAAACTGTTGATTATGCTGAAACCGCTATACTTCAATCAACCGCACAGGAGTTTGGAATTAGTGGCAGCACTATAAATCTGAAACGTTTTATGGAGTCGTATAATACACGGCGAATTAGCCCTGAAGTTTATGCAGACTCATCAAACCAAGAATCGTTAACCCCAAGTGAAGAGCTGTCCATTATACGAGACAAAATTGAAAAATATGTCCGTTACTATACAGCCAAGAATGGTATGGAGTTCAAAGCCATTAATGGGGAAATTGTCAAAGAATTTGGCAAGTCACGCACAGCAATGGCACTTGAAGAATTGAGGCGGGTGTGGGCATGGCTACAAAGCAAATATCCAATGAACGATTGAAAGCTCACATAGAAACTCTGGGCAATGCAGGCGAACTGAATGCACCTCCTGGATCGCGCCCTTGGGCGATCGCTGTAAGGCTGGAATTGCAATCAGCCTTACATGATGCTGCATTCAATGCTCAACAATTGAAAGCATGGCGCGATTTGATGAAGCAATTCTCTGGCTATCATCAGCTTGTTGACGAGCGTGGACAGCCATTCAAGACTTATGAAGAACTCTGCAAGGCTCAACCACCATTTGGTTTGGGTTACGAGCCGTCAGATATTGACAAAATCATTCAGGAACTAGCATCACCTAATGCAAAGACCTTTGAGCCTGAAGAAGATCAATTTCAAGAGCAAGAAAGTTCATCAAAATATTTGGAAAAATTTTCTAAGCTGGTTCAAGCTTGTCCTGATCAGCAGCCTATAAATGCAGTTAAAATTCAACGAGTATTGCGGACTTGTTTAAGTAACGCACACATTTGGAGGAAAGGTTGGCTAGACTTGGGATGGATTGAACCATTATCCGGTAATAAACGTGGTGATTACCACATCACCCATTTGGGGCGGAAACTGGTGAAAGATTGGTTAGAAAAAGTTCCATATAGTAGCCTAAATACCCCTTCATATGTAAAGATTCCTCGCGATAATCCCAAGAGAGCTGGAGAGGCGCTAATTAAAGCTTTGGACTCTGAGCAACTCAGAGAACTTTATAGTTTAATCGGAGAATCGCTTAATGAAGAGTCAAGGTAACTATTTGGGTTAAAATAAGACTACCTATGGAAGCAGTCAACTTTTACGCTATAGGGATGTATAAAAATAGTAAATGCACAAAAAAAAATGGTAAATTTATATTGGAAATAGACTAACCGGAGAGCGGATGAGCCCCTTTCCAATGTGGGTGGGGATTCCGATCGCACCAATTCCCAAAAGTTCGATCGTACCAATTCCCAAAAGTTCGATCGTACCTTCCCCAACACCCGATCCGATACCCGGTTTTCCCCTCAACATCTGACTGCCACAAATTCCCGATTTATCCCTACTGTTGCCCCGGACGCACCCCACGCAGCCCTCGACGCCCATCACACCAAAGGCTGCTGCCCGCATACCATCGGCGCCGACTATTCTCCCTGTTTCCCAACTCACCTCCTCGATCGCCACTCAATCTGCGATCGCCCCGCAACTTTCGTGTCGGGTGCGATATGTGTAAGGAAACTGCACGGCAACGTGTCCAGCGCGCATAGTATCCCTGACTACTATCTTTTTATGTCATAAATTTGCTATGAATAGCAAAACTAAACACTAGCGGGGCAAAACCTGTGGGCAAGTTTGATAAAATATTCAATTCAGAAGACCAATCCGAAGCAAGCTTGACTTTAGAAGAATCCGTAGCAGCGGTAGCACTTGTCGCAGCCGAGGCAAATTCCCCTGACACAGATGCTGATATGTTAGAAAGCATACTTTGGGAATCAGAAATATTTGCTGAATACTCGGAAGATGATATGTCAGCAATGTTTCAAAAACTCGCCGGTATTGTTGCCCAAGACGGTTTAGGAGCATTATTTAATACTGCTTGGGAATCCATGCCAGATGAGTTAGTTTTGGATACTTTTGCAATAACCGCAGCAATGTTTGTCGCAGATGGCGAAATATCTGAGAAGCACGAGGCTTTTCTCCAAGAATTCCAGCAAGCATTAGGTGTGGAAGATGAGGAAGCAGCAGAAATTATTGAGGATGTAATTGCTGCTTACTCGGAAGTAGAGGGCGAAGAGTCTGATTTCAATGGGGCATGGTACGTATCTCCTGAAGGCAATTTTAGCGTTCCCATTCCAGTTGACGAGGAACGAGGCGGTAAAATTGATGAGCAAGAAAGCTGTGTCGCATTTTCTGACGACTTTGGCGTTTTGCTGAAAATTGATTATTTCCCTGTTGCTGGTGAAGTTGAAGAAACAATCGAGTCGGTTGGCGAGGAAGCTTATCTCAAGTCTTTTCTCGACAATTTTGTTTCTCAGGCAATTCTTGGTAATGTTGCCAATTCTAAGTTACTCCACGCAGAATATTTAGAAGATGAAGAAGCTTATTTCGTGGTTTTAGATTTGCCGGCGGGTGCAACTATCAGCGTGCAAGAAAACGATGGCCCTCTAACTCGGTTGGATGCTTACCGGGGACTTATGGCTTTTATTGCTGACGATTTTTGCTACACCGTAAGCTGTCAGCGAATTTATCAGGAGGGGGATGAATTGGGTTCCCTGGAGTCTGAAGTGGAGGGAATTATGAACAAGATTTTTGAGTTTATTGAGACAATCGAATTCGGGCCGATCGAATAACGAGGAATTATTTAGGGGGGCTAAAAACCGGGTTTCTTTCTAAATGTCTCGCTGGTTAACCCTATATTTTCATAGAAACGGGGTTTTTTTGCTAACCATTCTCAGGATATTACATCGTGTCCGGTCGATCCCACATTCCGCACCCCAACTGTCACATGGGGTGCGGGTGGGCTGTAAATTCTGGTTCGATGGTAAGCGCGCCAGCC
>NZ_JAUBPU010000042.1:0-48777 GCF_036700885.1 Microcoleus sp. S13_B4 | reverse complement strand
AAAGAGCATCCCTTGGTGATATTTTTGGATGACTTACAATGGGCGGATTCGGCATCGCTGAAGTTAATGCAATTGCTCGTCAGTGAGTCGCAATTGGGTTATCTATTGCTGTTGGGAGCCTATCGGGACAATGAAGTATCACCAAGCCATCCCCTGATGTTGACCTTAGATGAAGTGAGGAAGGCCGGAACAACCCTCAACACCCTAACATTAGCACCGCTCGACCAAATTAGTTTGAATCAATTGGTAGCGGATACGCTAGGTTGTTCTCCTAAGTTGGCACAACCCCTAACAGAATTAGTATATCAAAAAACTCAAGGAAATCCATTTTTTGCTACGCAGTTTCTCAAAGCCTTGCATCAGGATGAATGGCTTATTTTCGATCTCCAATCGGGACATTGGCAGTGCGATATTAGTACAGTTCGAGAGGCAGCGCTTACTGATGATGTGGTGCTATTTATGGCGCAGCAGTTGCAGAAACTGTCCATAGACACTCAGTCAGTCTTAAAATTAGCCGCTTGCATTGGCAACCAGTTTGACTTAGCAACATTAGCAATTGTTTCAGAGAGTTCTGAGACGGAAAGCGCAACGGCTTTGTGGAAAGCTTTACAAGAAGGGTTGATTCTTCCCCAGAGTGAAGTTTATAAGTTTTATGTAGGAATAGAACCGACTATTTCTCAAGCGATTACTCAAACGGTCGCCTATCGCTTCTTACACGATCGCGTTCAGCAAGCTGCTTATTCCCTCATTCCTGATGAAAAAAAGCAAGAAACTCATCTCCAAATCGGACAGTTGTTACTACAAAATTCCTCAGACATAGAACAGGATGAAAAAATATTTGAGATTGTCAGACACTTAAATCAGGGTAAAGATTTAATCACTCAACCAAGCAATCGCCAAGAATTAGCTGAATTAAACCTAGTGACAGGGCGGAAAGCCAAAACTTCTAACGCTTATGCTGCCGCAACGGTCTATTTAAAAACGGCGATGGGGTTACTGACAACAGACTGTTGGCAAAATCAGTATGAATTGACCCTAAATATTTACATCGCTACTGCCGAAGCTGAATATTTAAACCTTAAGTTTGAGGAATCATTAAATTTAGCTGAATTCGCGCTGATCAAAGCAAATAATTTACTGGAGAAAGTGAAAATTTATGAATTAAAAATGCAAATTCATATTGCTCAGCAAATAGAAATTATCGTCGCAGTAGAGATTGGGTTAGAAGTGTTAGAAAAGCTATCAATTTCTTTACTAACAATAGACTTGCAAAAGGATTTGATAATTGATTTACCAAATCTTGACGATTTAGATAATTTGCCACTTATGACAGATCCATATAAGCTGGCAGCAATGCAAATTTTAAGAACACTCTGTACTCCTGTATTTGTAGCAAGACCAGAGATTTTTCCGCAATTAATCATCACCATGATTAATTTGTGTCTTAAATATGGAGATTCAGCACTCTCATCTTTTGCCTATGGTTTTTACGGGTTATTATTAGTAGGATCAGGTCAATTAGATAGAGGTTATCATGCAGGTTTAATTGCATTGAAGTTATTAGATAAGTTTAACGCTAAAGAACTCAAAGCCAAAGTTTATACCTTATTTAATGCCAATATTCGCACTTGGAAAGAACCCGCCAAAAATAGTGTCGAGCCTTTGCGGGAAGGAGTACAAGCAGGGCTCGAAGTAGGTGATTTTGAATGGGGTGGATATTGTGCTGGAAATTTGTGTAGTTACTTATTTTTTACGGAGGATAACTTAGAATCGGCCGTCCAGCAACAAGAAGTTTATGTAAATTTCTGTATTAATGTTAAACAAGAACTTTCTAGTCATTTCGCGCAAATATGGCGACAATTAGGTTTGAATTTACAGGGTCAAGCTGCCGATGCCCTATTATTGATCGGTAAAAGCTTTGATGAAGAGAAAACTTTGCCCCGCATCATTGCTGCTAAATCGGGAACAGTTTTATTTATGTTTTATGTGGCTAAAACTATTCTACTTTACTTGTTGGGCGATAGTAGCCAAGCCTTAACAAATGTGGGACTAGCACAGGAACAAGCTGGAGCATCTTTTGGTTTTATGCAAGTGGTAGTTCTCAATTTTTACCATTCGCTAACTTTGTTAAATCGGTATACAGAAGTCACAGGATACGAACAAAATAACTACTTGGAAGAAGTTAATATTAATCAGGAAAAAATGAAGTTTTGGGCCGAAAATACAACAGAAGTAAATCGGTATAGATATGAATTAATTGAAGCGGAAAAGGCTAGGGTATTAGGGATTAATTGGCAAGCCTTAGAGTTATACGATCGCGCGATCCAACTAGCTAAAGAAAATCAATTCCTCCAAGAAGAAGCGCTCGCCTACGAATTAGCTGCCAAATTCTACCTTGACTGGGCCAAAGAAAAAGTGGCAGCCAGCTATATGCAGGAAGCATATTACTGTTATGCTCGTTGGGGAGCTAAAGCCAAAGTTGAAGACTTAGAAAAACGCTATGCCCAATTACTTCAACCCATCCTGAATCAGCCAAAACTCCGCTTTAATCCTTTAGAGACGCTGGGAACAATTAGCCACTCTTCGCACACTTCCACCACCAGTAGCACAAGTATTTCCGATGCCCTGGATTTCGCATCTATTGTACAAGCTGCTCAAGCTTTATCCAGTAAAATTCAGATTGATGAATTGCTCGCCACCCTCAATCAAATTATTTTGAAAACTTCAGGGGCAGAAACTTGTGCTTTGCTACTCCCCCATCAGGATGAATGGCAAATCAGGGCAATAACTCACATCAATCCAGATAACGAGTTACCCACAACCCTGCTGCAAACCCAACCTCTAGATGGCTCGGCGGTGATTCCGCTCAAACTGGTTTATTATGTCAAACATACCTTGGAAACTGTGGTTATTGAAGGTGGCAAGACCGATATTCCGGGTTTAATGAATGACTGTACGCTCCAGTATCACTCTGAGAGTATGCTATGTACTCCGATTCTCGATCGCGGGAACTTAGTTGGCATACTTTATCTCGAACATCGATCGACGAAAGGAGTGTTTACTCGCGATCGTCTCCTCGTCCTCAACTTCCTCTGCACTCAGGCTGCCATTTCCCTAGAAAATGCGCGATTGTATCAGCAAGCCCAGGACTACGCTCACCAGGTGGAACAATCTCAACTGCAATTAGTGCAGAGCGAAAAAATGTCGGCGTTGGGGAACTTAGTGGCCGGGGTTGCCCATGAAATTAATAATCCAGTCGGATTTATTTCTGGCAATATTCATGAAGCGATCGCTGCTGTCAAAGATATTACAGAATACTTGCAACTCTATCAAGAAAAATTTCCCAGTCCGGGTGAGGAGATTGAAGAAAAAGCTGAAGAGAGCGATATCGAATATCTTTTAGAAGATTTACCCAAAATGTTGAATTCGATGCAAATCGGGTGCGATCGCATTCAAGGTATCAGCACCAGTCTTCGTACCTTCTCCCGAGCCGACAAAGATTACAAAGTTCCTTTCAATATTCATGACGGAATTAACAGTACCATTTTGATTCTCAAACACAGATTGAAAGCGAACGAACAGCGTCCAGCGATTGAAGTTGTGAAAGAGTATGGCAACTTGCCCTCAGTTGATTGCTTCCCCGGACAATTAAATCAGGTGTTTATGAATATATTGGCCAATGCCATTGATGCACTGGAAGAATCAAATCGGGAACGGAGTTTAGAGAAGATTAAAGCCGCAGCCAATTGCATCACGATTCGCACCGAAAGACAGTCTCAGGAGTGGGTTACGATTCGCATTTCTGACAACGGGCCAGGGATATCAGATGAGATAAAAGGTCATATTTTTGACCACTTATTTACCACTAAGGGAGTAGGGAAAGGCACGGGATTGGGTTTGGCGATCGCACGGCAGATTGTAGCGGAGAAACACTCTGGTATGCTCGAAGTCAACTCAACTTTAGGTTGGGGTACACAATTTACAATTTCACTGCCATGTTGATTATTACCTTGGTAATTTATAGCCAATTTTTGGATTTTTCTTGAAAATTGGTTTTTTTTTACAGCCCATTTGACAATTTATAGTGATCGATAACTTCTGCCAAATTCTGGATACTTCCGTCGCACTCATTCATAAAGGAATCTCGATCGCAAATTCCGTACCTTCTCCTACTGTGGAACGGCAGCTCAAGGCTCCGGCGTGTTTTTCAGCGACAATTCGGTAACTGATGGCTAACCCTAAACCAGTACCTTTTCCCATCGGTTTAGTCGTGAAAAACGGATCAAACAATCGGCTACGCACGTCTTCTGTCATGCCGATCGCATTATCGGCAATGCGGATGCAAATACTATTTTCGTTCAGGGCTTCTGTGCGAATCCTAATAGTTGGTTTCCAATCCTCGCCGCCGGCCGCAGATCGCCTTTTTTGGTTGCAAGCATCTTCCAAGGCGTCAATACTGTTGCTAAGCAGATTCATAAATACCTGATTGAGCTGACCAGCATAACATTCTATTAAAGGGAGTTGACCGTAATCTTTGATTATTTTTATTTCTGGATAGTCGCCTCTGGCTCGGAGTTTGTTGTGCAATATTAAGAGGGTATTATCTATGCCTTCGTGAAGGTTAGTAGGTTTTTTTACCGAGTCGTCTAAACGCGAGAAATTTCGCAAACTCAGAACTATTTCGCGAATGCGATCGGCTCCCATTTTCATCGAAGATAATATTTTTAGTAAATCTTCTCTCAGAAATTCTAAATCGATATTGTTAATACATTCTTGAACTTCTACCACGGGCTGAGGATAGTGTTTTTGGTAAAGTTCCACAAGCTGCAACAAGTCTCGGATATATTGGCTGGCGTAGGAAATATTGCCGTAGATAAAACTGACAGGGTTATTAATTTCGTGAGCGACTCCAGCTACCATTTGACCGAGACTGGACATTTTTTCGGTATGAATTAGGTGAGCTTGAGTTTCTCGGAGTTCTTTGAGAGCGATTTCTAGCTGCTGGGCTCTGTTGTTGGCGATCGCCTCGGAGAGTCGCAAAGCATCCTCGGCTGCTTTGCGCTCTGTCATGTCAAAAATGGCACCGTTGAGGGATAAAACTTCACCGTCTGCGTTGAAAACGGCTTGACCTTTCTCTGCAACCCACCGCACATTTCCGTCGCAGTGCATCAGGCGATATTCGATGATGTAAGGTTGTTTTGTCTTAATAGCCCGATCGATAATTGTCTCGATCTGCTCAGCGTCATCGGGATGAACTATACTCGGAAAAGCCTGCACCGGTTTTTGCATAAAGTTAGCTGCAGGATAGCCGGAAATAGCTTCTATGCCACTGCTGATAAAAGTTAGGCTCGATCGCCCAGCATCACTACATCGGTAAACCGCACCGGGAATGCTAGAAACTAATGACCTAAATTCTTCTTCCCTTTCTCGCAAAGCTGCCTCAATCCGCTTGCGTTCGCTAATGTCGCGAGCAAACGCGCACTGATATTCTTTGCCGTTAAATTCCAAATGGTTGATGGTAATTTCTACCGGAAAAATGCGACCGTACTTAGTGAGGTGGTGAACTTCAATATTAACCGAACCGCAGCGTTTTAAGACTTTCCAGTGCAAACTCCAAGCAGTTTGGGGGAAATCTGGATTGATGTCGTGCACGGTCATCAAGAGCAATTCTGCTTCAGAATATCCCAATGAAGTGCAAGCAGCGTCGTTGACGTACAAAAATTTACCGTCGGGCCCGATCCAGAATATCGCATCTGCCGATCGATCGATCGCAAACTGAGTCAGTTGCAACCTTTCCTCAACTCGGTGGCGATCGGCAATTTCTTTTTCTAACTGTTCGTTAAGCGAATTGAGAGCTAAAGTGCGATCGACAATAGTATCTGAAGGGGAAAATTTGAGTGATGGTTTTGCCAATTCTCCTTTGTGGATATCATGCTGGTTATGGTTTTTTTCTACCTCTTTTAACGGCAGTTGTTGAAGATTTTCTTTGTGATTTAAACCCGAATCTGCAAGTGCTTTCGGCATCAGGGCGAGGGCGGTTGCCGCTAAAAGCCAAGAAATCAAAGCACTTGCAGCTTTGAGAGTTACCGACAGCCAATATATGGAATGCCAAAGCGTCCAAACTTCCGTCAATTTAGCAGCGCCCCAGGCAAAAAAAACAACCGCAAACAGCCGGAAAATCTTGCGGTGAGAACCTTGGCGGGTAAAATAAACTAAAGAAAGAGCGATCGAGCAATAAGCCAGTGCCGTCAGTGAGTCAAAAATAGCGTACAGTCGCAACTCCGACACCACGTTGCAGGCGAGTCTAGAAGATACAGCAAGTGTGGAAAAAAAAATTGTTAATTGTTCTTGCATAAAGTTCAAGAAAAAAATTATCTGTACCAATGCAAATCCGATCAAATCTAATTATTTGATTTCGGCTAGTGAAATATTTACATAATTATATACTTTTTTCATTTTTTATGAAACAGCTATTTTTTCAGGAAATGTCACAACTGTGGAGGTGGGGCCCTGGGAACGAAGCTTTTCTCAAGTAAGAGCAATGGTGAGCCTCACGGCTAGCAACGCTTAAGTTGCTCCCTGTGACGGAATACATAGGTTCGCCTACTGATTGCTTCAGATATATTTAAATTGTTAATGAGCACTATTAAATTTTCTTTTAGATTACTTAAGCAGTGAGCCAGGGGTTTTTAACCCCTGGCTCACAGATGGACTAGCAGACTTTTAAGGCAGAGAAAATCTCAATTTTTGGGCTGGAAATCCACTATTAAGCGCCGCCGAGCGCCCAATGCACCAAAGTCCGAACTCCAAAACCGGTAGCCCCAGGGCCATTGTAGCCATTTTCTTTGTCAGTCCAAACCGGGCCGGCAATATCTAAATGCGCCCATGCAGTATCCTTTACAAACTGCTTCAAAAATAGCGCCGCCGTAATCGAACCGCCGGGACGTGGACCAGTATTTTTCATGTCGGCGTGCAATGCTTTCAATCCCTCAAAATACTTCTCTTCCATCGGCATCCGCCAAAATTTTTCGCCTGCCAATTCTGAGGCGGCAACTATTTCGGCGGCGACGCTATCTTGAGGACTCCACAAACCGGCGATATCGTCGCCTAAAGCAATTACGCAGGCCCCGGTTAGAGTTGCTAAATCGACAATCGCGTCAAGTCCCAATTTATCAGCAAATACCAAAGCATCAGCCAGGGTTAAACGACCTTCTGCGTCTGTATTGTTGACTTCAATTGTTTTGCCGTTGGAAGCTGTAAGGATGTCTCCAGGGCGCATGGCGCGGCCGCTGATCATGTTTTCAGTGACGGCGCTGATAAAGTGAACTTCCACATCTGGTTTGATGTGTCCGATCGCCTTTGCTGCTCCCAAAGTAGCCGCAGCGCCGCCCATATCTATTTTCATCATTTCAATGCCGCTGCCCGCACCTTTGATGTTCAAACCCCCGGAATCAAAGGTCAATCCTTTGCCCACAATTGCTATTTTGCGGCGCGGTGTGCCTTCGGGTTTGTAAGTTAAATGGATAAATTTCGGCGGTAAATCAGATGCTAGAGCAACGCCGAGAAAGGCTCCCATGCCTAGTTTTTCGCAGTCTTCCCGCTCCAATATTTCTAATTCTAAACCGCATTCGGCAGCTAGACTTTGAGCAGTTTCCGCCATGGTAATCGGGGTAACAAAATTTGCCGGTGCTGCGACTAATTCCCGTGCTAAAATGACTCCGGCAGTGATTTGGCGGGCGCGGGCGATCGCACTTTCGGTACCGGCAAAACCGAGCAAATGAATTTGTTCGAGTTGCGGGCTTTTGTCTTCATGTTCCGATTTGAAACGGTTGTCTTGATTCAATGAGAGTTCAACGCCTTCGGCGATCGCGCTTGCTGTAACATCCGGGGCATTTTTCCACACCGGAAAGCTAATTCCGAGGGTTTTGCATTTCTCTTTTTTGGCTAACTTGGCGCAAACGCCTGCTGCTTGCCGCACGGTGTCTAATTTTAAGTCCTCTGTTTTGCCCAAACCGACGATCGCAATTTTGCGAATGGGATTATTGCCGCCGACGCGGGTGATGGCGCTCGTACCCACTTTGCCCTTAAAATCTACTTCCAGTAGCAGCTCTTTCAAAGTGCCTGCCAGCTTTTCATCTAATTGTGCCAGCTCGCCGGTGAGTTCCAAGCCGTCCTCAAATAAAGCAATTGCCAGGGCGTCTCCGGTCCAAACAGAGCGGGGCGTATCGGTGACTAGAAATTCCATGTTTTGATTTACACTTTAGATTTTAGATTTTTGATTGTACTTTGTACTTGGTGGTTTGTGGTTTTTCCTTGGTGCGGGGAAATAGATCGAGCGCACAAATTCTTCGCTCCACATCGAAATAAATTCTGCTACTATATCAGCCAAGTCCGCCTGCGATCGGATCTCGCGCCAATTTCAATAATCTGTTTTGGGGTCGGGCCAAAGGGCGCACCCCACTCTTAACATTTATTTCTCGTTAAAGAGGTATCCTGCCTGTGATGGCGTGGAACACCCATCCTGCCTCTGATGGCTTTTGACAAACGATCGGTTATCTATTGTTATTCTCTTAAATTTTCCCATGCTAAAACGACGCCGGGCCCGATTTTCTGTTTTAATCAGCGTTTCAGTTTGCGTTATTGCGATCGGCTCTTTGGTTGCTGCGATGAAATGGATGGGTTTTGGCTCGGTCCAGAAGGCTCAGCAGCCCCAGAATGCAGCGAATTCCGAATCGCAAGTTAAGATGCTGGTATCGCTGTCACCGAGCGAGCGATCGGCGAAATTAGTTGAACTCGCAACCAGTCAGTCTGCAAGTACGAACCCGCAGCAGGAAATCTCTCCTCAAAGCCGCGCCCGCTACCTGCTTGCCAGCGATTTAATCCAGCAAGGAAATGCGGCCAAAGCATTAAAGTTATTGGACAAATTAGAGCAAGAATATCCGGTTTTAGCTGCTCAGATTGCCCTAAAAAGAGCGGAAGCCTACCAATTGAGTGGCGACAAAGGCAAAACTCAAAAAGCTTGGGAGGAACTGCTAAAAAACTATCCGAGCGACCCGGTAGCAGCCGAAGCTTTATATGTTTTAGGCAAGTCAAAACCGGAATATTGGCAACAGGCAATTACTGAATTTCCTGGTCATCCCCGCAGCGTAGAAATTGCCCTCCGCAAGTTAAAAGAAAATCCCAATCAGCCGCAGTTGATGCTGCTCGTAGCAAAATACGGTCATTATGTCAAAGATTACGGGACAATTTTGGAACAACTGGTGCAGCGAAACAGCGCCACTTTGAAACCTGAAGATTGGGAAGAAATTGCCTTTGGCTATTGGGAAAAACAAGATTATGGCAAAGGAGCTATTGCTTACGGGAAAGCTCCCCGCAACGCCAAAAATCTTTACCGCAAAGCTCGCGGTTTGTGGCTCGACGGAAAAATCCCGGAATCGAGAATTGCCTATCAAGAATTAGTGCGCGAGTTTCCCGATGCCGAAGATACTGGTTTGGGTTTAATTCGGCTATCGCGGCTGAGCGAACCGAAAGAAGCGATCGTTGTGCTAGATCGAGTTATTAGCAAATTCCCCAATTATGCCCCCGAAGCTTTGTTAGATAAATCCCAACTTCTCGACAAAGCACGCAGTGGTCAATCCGCCTCAGATACCCGCAAGTTGCTCTTGACAAAATACACTAATTCTGATAAAGCTGGCGAATTGCGGTGGACGATCGCCCAGCAGTTTGCCAAAGGCGGAGATTTAAAATCAGCTTGGCAGTGGGCGAGAGAATTAACCACCCACAATCCCGATAGTGAACAAGCTCCAGAAGCAGCATTTTGGGTCGGGAAATGGGCACAGCAACTCGGCCGCGAAGAAGACGCCAAGACTGCATTTGACTACACTATCTTACGCTATCCAGAATCATATTTTGCCTGGCGATCGGCTGTAGTTCTCGGCTGGCCCGTAGGCGACTTTACCACAGTCCGAAATTTGTCTCCCAATGTAGTGCGGCCGCCTCAGCGCCCCGAACCAACCGCCGGTTCTCCTGCGTTGAAAGAACTCTATCAATTAGGTCAAGATAGAGATGCTTGGACGCTGTGGCAAGTAGAATTTATCGACCGCGTAGAACCAAGTATTGCCGAACAGTTTACCGACGGTTTAATGCGAATTGGAGTCGGAGACAATTTAGACGGTTTGTGGATGGTTGGTAGTTTGCGGCAGCGCGATAAACCAGATGATAGAACCCAATACCTCGAACTCAGACAGCAACCGATTTATTGGCAAGCACTTTATCCTTTTCCTTACTTAGAAACCATTGTCAAATGGTCGCAAGAGCGCAAAATAAATCCAGTATTAGTAACAGCATTAATCCGGCAAGAATCGCGGTTTATGCCAGCCATAAAATCATCAGTGGGCGCTACCGGGTTAATGCAAGTAATGCCGGAAACAGCAGCTTGGGTTGCTGGACAAATCAGCCTCAAAAAGTATTCATTGGAGAATGTGGACGACAACGTTAAACTCGGTACGTGGTATTTGGATCACACTCACGACGAGTACAAGAATAACTCGATGTTAGCTGTGGCGAGTTACAATGCCGGGCCGAATGCAGTATCAGATTGGTTGAAGAAGTTTAAATTTAGTGACCCGGATGCTTTTGCGGAAAAGATTCCGTTTCCTGAAACGAAAGGATACGTGAAATCAGTCTTTGAGAATTACTGGAATTATCTGCGGATTTACAATCCAGAAGTTAATCAGTTAATGAGTGAGCATTATGCGGCTGCTCAGAAAAAAGCAAAGCCTTAGTAAATTTGGTTTTAGCTAAGCTTTCAGGAACGCACTCTCCGGCCCGTTCCACAAATAAATTTATTTTGTGTATTAATTTTGTGGGGTGGGCTTCTAGCCCGCCCCTATCAATATTCGAGAAATTTAAATTATGGGATGATAAAATAAATCAGCGGCATCCTAAAGAATCCCGAGTAGAAATCCCAGTTTGAGAATTAATCCCGGTTGCCTTTGTGCACAATTCTTTAACTTGTGATCCGTCCATAATTGCGTCGGTAAAGTCAGCGCCGGTAATATCAACTCCGTCAAAGGTAGAACGCAGCAAAATTGTTTCCGCTAAAATTGCATCACTTAAATCGGCATTAGTAAATTTAACTTGATCTATCATTGCATTAGTTAAATTTGCTCCGTGCAAATTCGCCTGAGTCATCACCGAAGCGCTCATAATTGCTCCCCGCAAATCGGCATTAGAAAAATTAGTCAAGTCCATATTAGCGTTAGAAAACTCAGCGGAGCGCAGCATTTGACCGGAAAAATCGCGCCTTGTCAGTTCGGCGTTGCTAAAGGACAAGGGCGGAGCGTAATATTTAGATTGAGCCTGGGCTGGCTGCGGCAGGATGAAGATAGTTAGCGCCAAAAGGAATGCTGCTAGTTGCCGGAGTTTCATAAGTCTGATATTCTCGCAAGGTGGGTATTTCGTAGTGTATCCCGAACTTTGGTCGATCGACTAAACAGTTACAATCTTAATTAATAGTGATGGAGATGGAAAAAAAGATATGCTAAGTTTTTTCTTAACTTGGATAGTAGCAGCGGTTTCGCTGATCATTACCGCTAACATTGTACCAGGTATTGCGGTGGTTAGCTTTCCGGCAGCGATGCT
This sequence comes from Microcoleus sp. S13_B4, assembly GCF_036700885.1. Lineage (NCBI taxonomy): Bacteria > Bacillati > Cyanobacteriota > Cyanophyceae > Oscillatoriales > Microcoleaceae > Microcoleus > Microcoleus sp. S13_B4. The sequence continues at coordinate 37,134 of NZ_JAUBPU010000042.1, read as the reverse complement.
GGCTGCTGTTGTTATCGGATTGGTGAACGCGGTTGTCAGACCAATTCTTACATTGCTGACGCTGCCTTTGACCATTATTACTTTGGGTTTGTTTTTATTCGTTGTGAATGCAATTTCGCTTTCCCTGGCTTCGTGGTTGGCGGGTGCGTTCAATATCGGCTTTGTGGTTGGCGGTTTTTGGCCGGCTTTGTTGGGTTCCATTGTGTTGTCATTCGTTTCTGGGTTGATTGGTCGATTTGTGAATGCCAATACTTTGTCTCAGTAATACATTATCCCAGATACTCGATCGGGCAAACTGCAACCGCTACTGTTACGGCAGAACCCGCCCTAACCCCTCCTTGTAAAAGGGGGGGATTTTTGCTGCGAAATATTTTTTTAGGAACTAAGAGGGGATTTGAACCGCAGATAAACGCAGATGGACGCAGATGATTGATGGATATCTGCGTATATTCGCGTTCATCTACGGTTGAATTTTCTTCTCTAACTGCACAAAGTGCGGCAGCTTCTGCTACGCTGGGCGTCCCGACTGCTTTTGCTGCAATATTTGAAGGATTGGGAACTTCTACGGAACTTAAAATCTCAGCCGCAAAGGTTTTTAACGGCCAGTTTCGCTTTTGACAAAGTTCTAACAAGCCGACTTCACCTGCTTTAGTGTCTATTGTAGCAATACCTGCGATCGCACTTTCCGCTAAATGATTAGCGCGACATACATTTTGAATCGCTGTTTCGATTAATTCTCGTCCTGTTCCGCGTTCACAACCTATCCCTATCCACAACACTCTCGGATGCCACTGAACCTTTGGCAAAGCCGATTCCGGCGAAAATCTTCTCTGCGTGAAACTAATCCAAATTCGGGCTTTGATAGTTGATAGATTTTCCCCCTCCCAATACAAAGAATGTTTTTCTGGCAGACTGTTTTGCCACAAAGTAGAACCAACTTCTTGAATAAATTCGACAGTTTCTCCTCTAGCCATAGCCGCCGCCACTCCTGTCCAATCACCTTCCCCGCGCTGCCAGCCGCGGGGAATGTCTAGCATATCTAAAGTAAATTCATCGCTCATTATTCAGTTATCTATTCTGTAGTTTCAGTGCGACCGCAATCTTAAAAAAAAATAACACTCTGTTTAGTGAAAATTTTGTTATAATTGTAGCGCAAACTACAACAAATCGAACATTTAAGATGGTAGAACTAAATCAGTTAGTGTTAGAGCTTGAAAGCAACCTCAAATCGGAAGGAGTGAAAAAAGAATGGAAAGAGCGTCGGTCAAGTTGGGTGAGCGATGTGGCAGCATCAGTTAACCTGACATATCTATCAGAATTGCTAGTTGAATGGGAATCTAACTTGCAGGGTAAATCTGTGGATATTCAGTGGGGAGAGCGTCGGAACCGTTGGGTAGAAGAATGTCTGGCAGCATCGATTGTTCAAGAAGTATCAAGTTTATTGCTGGAACTAGAAACCAATATCAATTCGGAAGCTATGGCTGATGAATGGCAGCAAAATCGCGAGAAATGGGTACAGCAAATGCACAAGTTTAAGGAGTAGTTTCGAGGATTCAGAGCCTGTAGATATGCGTTTCCAGGCTCTAAAATTTCCTAATAACTAATCACTAATTCTTCATTTTTCAGCAAAACCCCATTCAGAAAAATATCGGCGAGTCCTTCAGCCATTCCCTGCATTTGCTGCCGACAAGCATTCGGCTCCATAATCGTATTTTGACTAAAGGGCGCGACTGCAAACATTCCCAAAAATACCTGAGCGACAATCTTCGGATTCATCTTTAGATAAACTTGTTTTTCCATCGCCGTTTCCCAAAACGCCTCAGCCACATCGCTCATTATAAAAAACCAACAGTCTAAATCAATAAAATTTGTACAAAAATAGCACAAACTGCAAACAAGACAAAATTTAATATGGTAGAACTAAACCAATTACTGTTAGAATTTGAATCCCACCTAAACGGGGACGCAGTGACGGAAGAATGGAAAGAACCTCGCCACTGTTGGATGAGGGAGGTATCAGCAGCAATTGACGAAAACCACCTAGCCAAATTGCTAGTTGAATTAGAAGCAAATTTTCAGCGGGAAGCGGTACAAAGTTACTGGAAAATGATCCGGGAAAGTTGGGTAGAAGAATGTCACATAGCATCGACGCTTGAAGAAGTATCAAGTCTCTTGCTGGAACTTGAAAGCAATACAACTTGGGAAGTAATGACGGATGAATGGCAGCAAAATCGTGAGAGTTGGGTGCAACAAATGTACGATTTTATAGAGTAATAATTCACTTAATCAAAATCAACTTTCATGGTGAATGATGTCCCTCCTGTGCGGTTGATTGTCTCGCTTCCGTCAATTACTTGAAATCCCGATCGCTCGTACAAACTCAGGGCTCGATTCGAGCTTCTGACACTCAGGGATACCGATGATCGATAAGATGCTTTTGCTGCTGACAACAAACGATCCAGCAACTGCGTTCCTACACCCTGATTTGTATATTCTGGAAGAACGGCGATCGCCAATTCCGGGATAGTATCATCAACCCAGCCAAACCCCTTATCATCCTCTGTAAACAAACGCAGCCAGGAGGCTCCTACTGGCTGGTTCCCGTTCAATTCTATTGCTGCGAAGCCCAAATCGTTTGCACGTCCCCAATTCTTGACATATTTCGCAATTAAAGGATGATTGACAACCTCTTGCAGCGTTGATTCGCCTTCTTCGGCCATGTGCGCTGCTTCGTACAGCATTTGCCACAGAAAAGGCTCGTCTTCCTGGGTTAGCGGCCGAATAGAATAGTGCAAAATTTGGCCCATAACAACTTTTTCCTGTTGCCCTAATTATTCATCTTTCAGCAAAACCCCATTCAGAAAAATATCTGCGAGTCCTTCGGCCATTTCCTGCATTTCCTGCGGAGAAGCATTCGGCTCCATAATCGTATTTTGACTGAAACCCGCGACTGCAAACATTCCCAAAAATACCTGAGCGACAATCTTCGGATTCATCTGCCGATAAACTCCTTTTTCCATCGCTGTTTCAAAAAAAGCTTCAGCAACATCGCTCATTTTTCCAATGACTTCCAACTGAATTCGATCGCGCAAATCCGGGTGAAATTGCGCCTCCAAAAAACACACCCGCATCATGTCGCTATTCTCGCGGATATTCAGCATCCGTCGCCGCATCACCTGAGCCACTGCTTTGTAACTGCCCATCTCGCTCAATTCTGTCAGCAAATCCGTCAGTAACTCCACCCATCCTTCCGTTGCCACCTGAATCAAAATCGCTTTTTTATTATCAAAATGCCGAAATAGCGTACCCTCTGCCACCCCCGCAGCCGCTGCTAAATCGCGAGTTGTCGTGCCGTCGTATCCGCTGCGGGCAAACAACCGCTGAGCTGCTTGTAAAATCCGCTTCTTAGTTTCTGTTTCAGAAGGAGGAGACTGATTAAAAATTCGCATGGCTTTGCAATCGGTAATTGGCGACTTGGAACTACGGGACCGGGACTGAATGGCTAAATAATGTTAAGTTTTAAGTTGTGCGCGGCTTTGATCCCAAACTTAAAACTCCTCGCCGCGCCCCAGATCCTTTTTGAGATTTGCTGTATCAGCCTAACATCTGCGGCACAACAGATCGCTTATGCCTCCAAAAATCTTTATCCTTAGAAAAGAATCTCTGGCCGCCGAGCACAAACATTTTTTTGTTTGATAATCCAAAATCTAAAATCTAAAATCTAAAATCGAATGACCCCGCAGTTCCAAAAACCCCGTGAAGCAAAGCTATCCCGTAGGGAATCGCCCGTGAGCCACACTCGATTCATAGCCTCCCTGCTGGCCGCTGTACTGCTGTGGTGGGGAATTTCTCCCGAAATCGCCCTCGCCCGCTCCAACCCCGCTAGCGGCTCCGAAGCAGTCTCTGTTCAACCGTCGCTCGATCGAGTAATCAGCCAAGTCAGCGAATTTAAGCTCGACAACGGCATGACATTCATCGTACTCGAAAGGCCCAGAGCGCCCGTAGCATCGTTTTTGATTCACGCCGATGTCGGCGGCGCAAACGAACCCGACGGCCAAACAGGTGTCGCTCACTATCTGGAACATTTAGCCTTCAAAGGCACGCCAAAAATCGGCACTACCGACTACCAAGCCGAAAAGCCGCTGCTAGAAAAACAAGACCAACTCTTCGAGCAAATGCAAGCAGCCAAGGCCAGCGGCAAAACTGAAGAAGTCACCAAATTAAAAGCAGAATTTGACAAAGTTGAAGCCGAAGCTTCGCAATTTGTCAAGCGCAACGAACTCGGCAAAATAGTCGAACAAGCAGGCGGAGTCGGACTAAATGCTCAGACTTCTACCGACGCCACAATGTATTTTTATAGCCTCCCAGCTAACAAATTAGAACTGTGGATGTCGCTGGAATCCGAGCGATTTCTAGAACCAGTATTTCGGGAATTTTACAAAGAAAAACAGGTAATTTTAGAAGAGCGCAGGCTGCGAACCGAGAATTCTGCGATCGGACAAATGGTTGAAGTTTTTGCCGACAAAGCTTTCTCTGTTCATCCCTACCGCCGTCCTGTAATTGGCTACACTGAAGACATTAAAAACCTCAGCCGCAGCGACGTGCAGAAGTTTTTCGATACTCACTATGTCCCCAGCAAACTGACTGTTGCGGTGGTAGGAGACGTGAAAGCTTCGGAGGTGAAGCGACTCGCTCAAATTTATTTCGGCCGTTACAAGGCGAAATCAGCGCCTCCAGAATTGCAGATTGTCGAACCTCCCCAAACGCAAACTCAGGAAGTTACGCTGAAATTAAAAACTCAACCTTGGTATTTGGAAGGATACCACCGGCCGGCGATGAATCATCCCGACAATGCGATTTATGAAATGATTGGTTCTTTGCTCAGCGATGGCCGCACTTCTCGGCTTTACAAATCTTTGGTAGAACAGCAGCAATTGGCGCTGGTGGCTAAAGGTTCCAGCGGTTATCCAGGGGACAAGTATCCGAATTTGATGTTATTTTACGCTCAAACTGCTCCAGACCACACGGTTGATGAAGTAGCTGCAGCTTTGAGCAAGGAAATCGAGCGCCTAAAAACTGAGCCGGTTTCTGCTTTGGAATTGGAGCGAGTGAAAACTCAGGCGAGAGCCGATTTATTGAGATCGCTCAATTCTAATATGGGCATGGCATTTTCCCTGGTGGACTATCAAGTGAAAACTGGTTCGTGGCGAAATTTGTTCAAGGAATTGGATGCGATCGCGGCTATTACTCCCGCTGACATTCAGCGTGTCTCTCAGGCAACTTTCCGCCCGGAAAATCGCACGATTGGTAAGCTTTTGTCGCTGTAAGAAGAAGGAAGAAGGAAGAGGGAAGAAGGAAGAGGGAAGAGGGAAGAAGGAAGAAGGAAAACTCCTTTCCAGACTCTGCCCATTCCTGACAACTTAACGTAAAACCCCTAATAAATGTCCCTTTTAGTCGAGTCTAGAGCCCCCTAAATCCCCCTTAAGAAGGGAGACTTTGAGAACACTCTTGTCCCGGCCTTAATAGGGGGGTTAGGGGGGATCTCGCAGTTCGCGACAAACAAGAGAGACGGTTGGTTTAACGTTAAGTTTTCACGCCTTGGGTAGAGCCGGGGAACGCAGATCCAGAGGCTAGGCCTCGCTGTAGAATTGTCACAATATCAAACTTAGGAGAAAGAATGAAAAGGACTAAATTGAGACTTAAAAAAGTAAAGTTATTTCTGCTATCACTTTGCTTTTTTACTGTTTCACTGGGCACGTTTAATTTGTTACCTTCCTTCGCGGCTGCACCGAAACACTACGACGAATTAACATTCCCGGCGGTGCCAGAAATTAAACTGCCTAAATATACTCGATTCGAGCTAAAAAATGGTATCCGCGTGTATCTGATGGAAGACCGGGAACTCCCGTTAGTCGGGGGAACGGCCCTATTTCGCACGGGCGAGCGCTTTGAACCTGCCGAGAAAATTGGATTGGGAGGATTGACGGGAGAAGTGATGCGAACTGGCGGCACGAGCCGGCATACTGCTGATGAACTAAATCAGTTGCTAGAACAGCGGGCAGCTTCGGTAGAAACGGGGATTGATGTTGCTTCTGGCACCGCTAATTTTAGTGCTTTAGCTGAAGATGTGGAACCCGTGTTTGACCTATTTTCGGAAGTGATTCGGGAACCAATATTTGCTAAGGAAAAGTTAGATTTAGCGAAGAACCAAACTCAAGGTGCGATCGCCCGCCGCAATGACGATCCTAACGATATTACCGGCCGCGAGTTTGAAAAGTTAATTTATGGATCTCGCAGTCCTTACGCGCGCACGGTAGAATACAAAACCCTGGCGAATATTTCCCGCGACGATGTGGTGAGTTTCTACCAGAAATATTTCCACCCCAAGAATATGATTTTGGGTATTTCTGGCGATTTTGATACAGCTAAAATGCGATCGCTCATCGAGCAAAAATTTGGCAACTGGCAACCGACTCAAAGTGCAGAAATGCCTGCGCTACCGACGGTATCGCCAGCAAATGGGGGCGGCATATTTTTGGTAAATCAGCCACAATTAAGTCAAAGTTACGTGCAAATGGGACATTTGGGCGGAATGCTCAGCAGTCCAGATTACGGTGCTTTGGACGTAATGAACGGGGTTCTCAACGGTTTCGGTGGCCGTTTGTTCAATAACGTGCGATCGCGCCAAGGTTTAGCCTACACAGTATACGCGGCTTGGAGTCCGAGATTTGACTATCCGGGGATGTTTGTGGCTGGAGGCCAAACGCGATCGGACGCAACAGTACCGTTTATCCAGGCAATTCGGGCAGAGATCGATCGTATCCGCACCGAACCAATTACCCCGGCAGAATTAGCTTTTGCTAAAGATTCCACCCTAAATTCTTTCATTTTCAAATTTGAAAATCCCAGTCAAACTTTGTCGCGATTAATGCGCTACGAATACTACGGTTATCCCGAAGATTTCATTTTTCGCTACCGCCGCAGCATCGAAGCAGCAACAATTGCCGACGTGCAGCGCGTAGCCAGGACTTACTTGAAACCGGAGAATCTGGTAACATTAGTAGTGGGAAATAGTGCGGCAATTGAACCGCCGTTATCGAGTTTGGGAACTTCGGTAAAAGTGCAATCTGTTGATATCACAATTCCCCCAGCGACTTAATCGGTAATTGGAAATATTGCCAAAGATCATTGGGCGATTGAAATCGCTTCTATACCTCTTAGTCCACTCCTAGCGGACTAAGAGGTATAGCAACCGCTGACGCATCAAGTTTTATGGATGAGGACACGGCATCACCCCGTGTCCCGAAAAATTCTGGTGGGCGGACACTACTACCACCTACTTAAATTTTAGTCGGTTGTTTTTGGGACTCCAGCCAGCGAGGATGAGCGACTCGATTGGCGACGGCGGAAACTCGCAAAAACTCCCAATCCTAATGCCGTAGCTGATCCAAAAATAGTAACAGGTTCAGGAACTGCTGTTACTTCTGTAAGTTCTAAAACTCCCTCACTCAAAACTCTACTTCCTGATCCTGGTAAAGGAGTTTGCAGACTAAAAATTGATAGCACGCTACCAGTTTTAAGAAAATCGTATTGTAGCCGTAGATCAAATGCTGAAAATTCTGGTAGTTCAGGATCGAACATTGAGGCTAGTAGTATCAGAGCAGAGTAACCACCTTCTCTATCTAAATAAAATGTAGTGACAGAAGACGTTTGAAATTTAATATTAATGTTATTAGGTTGCCAGGGTAATGAATTTACTAGCCCTTTCCAATTGGCTTCAAAAAATATTGGCTTACCGCTTGTATCTGGATAAATTGGTATTTGTGAAGCGTCATATATGATAGTTCCCGATAGAAAGCCTTGACCATTAAGCTCACAGACATTTGGATTAAAAAGACAATCACCACCATATCCAAATTGTGTTTTTTCGTCGAAAACCAACTGAGTTAAAGTTGCAGAAAATGCTGGACTAAATCCACTAGCAATAGTAAGGCTCATCACAGCCATTCCGAAAGTCATCAAAGTTCTAGGTTTCATATTCTAGTCTCCCAAATGTTAGTTTTGAATAAAATAGGAAAAATTTCTGTTTTGCAGAGCTTGAGAGGTTATACCAAATCCGGCTTAAATGCCCCCTTTATATCTTAGTCTGCGCGGGCAGACTTCGTTTGACAAGAAGCGGTTGAAACCGCCGAATCATAAAGGGGCTCAATAACAAGGATTTGGTATTATCGCTTTTATCACCAGCTTACTCCCAATCCGACACTTTGTGTGAAAGTGGGTTCAGGGGTAACGGATTTTATATGGTAGTAGGGCATTTAAGTTGGATTTTTTATCCCACCCCGAACCCCGACTTCTTGAAGAAATCGGGGTTTTCTTAGTCTGCGGAGGCAGACTTCGTTTGTCTAGTCGCGGTTTCAACCGGCGAGTCCCATTTGGTATTACTCAACTAAAAATCAATAGTCAAAGGCGCTCTCGGAAACGGAATCACATCCCGAATATTCCCCATTCCAGTCATAAACTGCACTAAGCGCTCAAACCCCAAACCAAACCCAGCGTGAGGCACAGTACCGTAGCGGCGCAAATCCAAATACCACCACAATTCCTCCTTATTCATACCCTGCGCTTCCATGCGTCGCTCCAACACATCCAGCCTTTCTTCCCGCTGCGAACCGCCGATAATTTCCCCAATATTAGGAGCCAAAACATCCATTGCTCGCACCGTTTTCTCGTCATCGTTTAAACGCATATAAAATGCTTTAATCTCGACTGGATAATCGCTAACAATTGTCGGCTTTTTAAACAAGTCCTCAGCCAAATAACGCTCGTGTTCAGACTGCAAATCCAAACCCCAACTTACCGGAAAATCAAACTTTTTGTCTGCTTTTTCCAGAAGTGCGATCGCCTCCGTGTAAGTAATCCGCTCGAACTGATTATTAATGATATTTTCAGCAGTAGCCAAAACCGTCTTGTCAATGCGCTCGTTGAAAAACTCCATATCTTCCGGGCACTGCTCCAAAACGTATTTAAAAATGTACTTTAAAAACGCCTCCGCCAGATCCATATTTCCCTGCAAATCGCAGAAAGCCATCTCCGGTTCAATCATCCAAAACTCAGCCAAATGTCGCGAAGTATTAGAATTTTCCGCTCGGAAAGTCGGCCCAAAAGTGTAAACATTTCCAAAAGCCAGCGCCATAACTTCCGCCTCCAACTGGCCACTAACTGTTAAATACGCGCGCTTGCCAAAAAAGTCTTTAGAATAATCAACGTCTTGCGAATCAGTGCGCGGCACATTCTTTAAATCAAAGTTGGTAACGGCGAACATTTCCCCCGCACCTTCGCAGTCGCTAGCAGCAATAATGGGAGTGTGAACCCACAAAAAACCGCGTTCTTGAAAAAATTGGTGTACCGCCGCCGAACAAGCATTGCGGACTCGAAAAACAGCACCGTGGGTGTTTGTGCGCGGGCGCAAATGCGCGATTGTCCGCAAGAATTCAAAGGAATGGCGCTTTTTTTGCAACGGATAAGTTTGTGGGTCTGCATCACCGTAAACTTGCACTTGTGAGGCTTTCAACTCAATTCGCTGTCCTTTTGCTGGAGATGCTACCAGCACTCCCGACACTTCTAGAGATGCACCTGTATTCAGTTGTTTGAGTACATTTTCAAAGTCTGGGAAATCTGAATTTATGACTACTTGCAAGTTAGCCATCGCCGAACCATCGTTGACTTCGACAAAGGCAAATTCTTTCAATTCGCGTTTGGTACGAACCCAACCTTGAACAGTTACAGTTTCGTCTGGTTCACCGGCGCGCAAAATTGCTGCTATTCGTTGATTTGTCATAATATCCACTCCTGTTTATTTAATATTTTGCACCATATCTCTGTTTTTTCTCTGACTCAGCGTTTTCTGTGGAACAGGCGTCCCGCCTGTGAATTCCTGCGGTTCATTAAAAAAATCATAAATCTCAACATAGTTCAACCTGCATAGGATTTCAAAATCCAACCGATCAAAATGCCAAGCCCCCCAAACCGAACTGCTTGCCAAAAAGGTTGTTTTATGCTTCCCCAAGAAAACAGGCTGCTTTCTAAATTCAACTCGATAGTTTCCAATTCTTGCTCAATTTCCCGCAATTCTTTTTTGAGTTCCGGCAGTGGATTTTGGCGGTTGGACTGGCGGATTTCTTCGCGCCGATGACCGAGTTCGACTTGGCGCTGTCGATCGACCTGAATTTGAGTGTACCGTTCTTTGACTGCCGCGAGCGATCGCTCCACTGCTGCGAGCGCTTGAACAAAGTCGCTTTCTTGCTCTTCCGGATTTAACTCTGACGGCTGTTGAGGCATTTCGATCTGCAAACCTGACAATAATAAAAAAAACCGATTTCCAATTAAGTTGTTATTATATGCAGTATATTTTTTAAATTCAGAAACGGCAGCCAAATCCCTATAATTGCCACCTATGCTTGAAACTTATGCTTGAAACTACACAAACAGCCCAAACTGTCAACCTCAACGAGCTGAGCACGGTAGAACTAGCCCAAGCTCTAGCCGCGCGCCTCGCCATCCACGAAAAAGATTGGCACCGCCTCAAAGCCAACCGTTCCGCGCGAGCCTGCGAGCAAGCTGCGGCCGCTTTGGTCTTTTTGCTTAAAAAACAGCCCGAAGAAGCTCTCCCGCGCTTAAACCAAGCAGCAGGATGGCTGGATCGATCGATATCTGCTCCTCCCTGTCCCACCCACGGCAAATAATTAGATTGCTTCGTTCTTCGTAACGCTTCGCGGTTTTGAGTAGGGAGTTTTGGCTTGAGTAGTCGCTCAAAACTTAGACAATCGCGCCGCTCGATCGAGCAGCGCGATTGTGAGTTCAAAAGATTTATACTTTTTTAACTCAAAACTCACATTTTGCATTATGATCAGCTATCAATAGCCCGAGCGTTCAAATTCTCACTGCAAGCTTGAGCCCGAGAACGAAAAAATTTCCAGGTCTAGCTGAGGTGAAAACTGCTGCCAAATAGCGGTGCTAGCGCAAGCGAGGCAGTCGGTAGGGGCTGGCAAGTTCTTTGCACAGCCGTAACTCTGTACCTTCAGAATTCCACTCTACCCGATCGAATATTTGGTAAAGAATAAATAACCCCCTACCACATTCCTGTTCCACATGGGGTAGTCCAGAGTTATCTGCAACGTCCTCTGCTAGGAGACTGTCGCAATCATCGGTATAAAGGTTACAACTGCAAGGGGCATTAAAGCCAGAACCTTCATCCGATATCACCCACCAATATTGGTTTTGGACGATCGAAAAACGGACTCCTACAGTTTTACCGGGGTCTAATTTGTTTCCATGCTTAGCAGCATTTACCAAAGCTTCTTGAAGCCCCAACCGCAATTCTGCTTGCCAGTAATCTGGCACCTCTGCTAGGAGCAGATCCAAAATAGGACAAAGGTATAGAGTAGAAGCGAAGCTAATTGTAATCCAATTGCGTCCGACGGGACGAGGTGAAATAGCAATCACTCAGAAAACTCCCTAACTTTCAGGTGGATAAAGTTCACACCCTGCATAGTTGGCTCCCTAGTATTCAAAATGCTAATTAATTGAGCGGCGCAGCTCTACTTCTATCTTAGAGTATCAAAGCAATTAAGAACAGCAAACAACGTCACAAAATATTCTGCGATTCTGAGAAACTTCTGCAGAGAACCATCAGTAATTTTACTTATAACTTCTTCCAGTAGCGAAATTTTTGAGGTCGGCTTTTACCAACTAGCAACGCTTAGGCTCGCTGCATCCCCCAAGCCATTAACAGCTACCTAACAAACGATCCCCACGTTGAAAAGCTCGGAAATAACTATAAAAAAGTCGATCCCTTGACCCTCGCCAATCAGGTTCGATCCTAGCAGGCGCTAGGCAAGCGCCATCGGCCAGAACTTGCTCTTACCGCCACACAGCAAAATCATCATACCTAGGTATGTTGCAGCCCAAGCCCGATTTATTGTGCCAAATGCAATCGAGCAAAATATCTCGCATTGCTGCACCCCTCACAAAATCAATATTCGTTACAGAACTTATTAAGCCTGAGTGCGGCAGAGCGGCCGATCCCAACTCGCTCACATTGACGAATCCTTTGCTAGCGGAACCCCGGCGCGGATGCCAAACTTTATAAATCTGAGCGTCGCGATACAATAGTTAAAGTAAATAATTATTTCTTTACATGACGCAAACAACCCCAGCCATCACCACAGCCCCCATAGCCGGCACTTACTGGCAGTGGCGGGGGCATTCAGTATACTACGTTCGATCCAGCGATCGGCATCCAGAACGCCCTCCCCTGCTGTTAATTCACGGTTTTGGAGCCTCCACAGACCACTGGCGCAAAAATATCAGCGGGCTGAGCAAAGATTTTGAAGTGTGGGCGATCGACCTGATCGGATTTGGGCGATCGGCAAAACCCGAATTGCAGTACAGCGGCGACCTCTGGCGCGACCAACTCCACGACTTTATCACCAACATCATCGGCCGGCCCGCCGTACTAGCCGGCAACTCCCTCGGAGGCTACGCCGCCTTGTGTGTAGCCGCCCAGCGCCCCGAATCAGCAGCCGGACTCATATTAATCAACAGCGCCGGCCCCTTCAGCGAACCGCAGCCCGCACCCGAAGCCCCGCCCGTGCAAAAAGCCATATCTACGGTAGCTAAAACCTTATTTCAGCAAGATTGGGCAAGTTTTCTGCTGTTCCAGTACGTGCGCCAGCGATCGACAATTCGGAAAACCCTAGAAAAAGTTTATCTCGACCAAAGCGCCGTCACAGACCAATTAGTAGAAGAAATTTACCTTCCCTCCTGCGATCCCGGTGCCCCCAAAGTATTCGCCTCCGTATTCCGAACACCCCAAGGCGAAAAAATCGACGTATTGCTAAGTCAATTAAACTGCCGGTTGCTAATGCTGTGGGGAGAAGGCGATCCGTGGATGAATTCCACAGAAAGAAGCGCTAAATTTCGCAAACACTATCCGCAGTTGACAGAACACTTTATCAAAGCCGGTCACTGTCCCCACGACGAAGTACCAGAACAGATCAACGAACTGATTCGCGCATGGATAATTGACCAATAGTCGATCGGCACATAGATAATTTTCCCCCGGCTATCTCTTCCCTCGGAGAGGGGGAAAATTATCCGATTTGGGGTAGAAATCTATGTATTGTGCCAACACCAACGCGGTTAATTTCTCTCACTCTGAGGAGACGGAAACAATGACCCGCAAAAAGACTCGCCGCAATTTTATATTGAGCAGTATAGCTGTTGCCAGCGGCATTGCAGGTGCTAAGGCGATCGAACAGCAGGATGGGGAAATCGCAGCCGCACCCAATAACCAGGCGGCCGCCACAGTAAAAATGCCAGAACGACTGTTAGGCAACACCGGCGTGAAAGTGCCGATTTTCGGTTTGGGGGGGGCCGGACAAACACCGCTGTCGCAGCCGGGAAGAGAAGCAGAAGCGGCGGCGCAAATTGAACGCGCGATCGAACTAGGCATTCGCTATTTTGACACGGCGGCCGAGTACGGGCCCAGCGAAGAAAACTTAGGCAAAGTTTTGCCACCATATCGATCGCGCCTATTCCTAGCCACAAAAACCTCCGCCAGAGACAGAGACGGCGCGTGGAGAGACTTAGAGCGATCGCTCAAAAGATTGAAAACCGATCGACTAGACTTGTGGCAACTCCACCACGTCTCATTCCAAGCCGAATTAGACAAAATTTTCAGTGCCAAAGGAGCAATAAAGGCGATCGAAGAAGCCAAACAGCAAAAAATAATTCGTTTTTCCGGCATCACCGGACACCACGAACCAGCCATCATTGCCGCAGGCTTGCAACGCTATCCTTTTGACACAACATTAATCTCCCTCAACGCTGCCGAAAAACATCACCCGCGCTCTTTTGTTATCAGCGCTTTACCAGTCGCCAAAGCCAAAAATATCGGCGTTATAGCCATGAAAATACCAGCTTACGGCAAATTATTTCAGAACGGTGTTTTAGATGGAATGCACCAAGCAATGGGCTACACGCTTTCACTTCCCGGCGTGCACTGCTGCGTCATCGCCGCCGACTCAGTAAAGCAATTAGAAGAAAACTTTAAAGTCGCCCAAGCATTCAAACCCCTGAACCAAACAGAAATGGCAGCACTTGAAAAACGCACCGCCGCCGCTTGGCAAGAAAATACATTTTTCCGACAGTGGACTTAAACTTCCAAATCCAAAATTACATTTTTCCTCTGTGTTTATTGTGGCGCGCGCGGGATGCCCATGAGTCATAGTTTTGTATGAAGACTCAAGTCGTCACTACAAAATTCTAACGGTTATTTTTAGTGAAGTTGATATCATCTGCGGTGAAAATATTTCAAATCACAAAACAAGGCGACCTGGTTGGGTCGCCTTGTTTTATATCATAAAAGACGCGATTTGTCAACAGCAAACCGCTACTTTTTTTTCCGTTTAGCCTTATCTAACCGCCTGCGATCGCGCCATTCAACTGCCGTCAAATAAGCGACCCCGCCAGTCACCGTCAGCAGCAGTACAAAAGCGACTAAAACGAGAATATTAGCAATCGAAAATTCCACAACCCCTCTTCCTCTGATTTTACACTTTCTACTTTCGATTTTAGATGAAAAATGTTAACAATTAAGAGTTGAATATTGAGGGCTAACTGTTAACTGTTAACACTCGATTCAAACTGCTGGCAAATCTTCCAAAATTGTAAACCTCACATGATTAATTGCCAGAGTCCCCACGGAAACATCCTCCTTGTTTAAAGGAAGACCCCCGCTCGTGAGACTTTGAAACCGAATTCCCTTGCCAATTTCTACGTGATACCAAGCCAAACCCATAAAAAATCGCAACGGATAAGGGCCTCTGTCTTGAATATCATCAGGATTAGATTCCATCGGCACCCAGCCAAAACCCGGAATGTAAAACTCCAGCCAAACGTGATTGAAATCGGGTTCCAGCGACACACCTTTTCTGTCAGCAAAAGCTGGACACTTGTAGCGCCCGATCGTGCGGCAAGCAATCCGGTTCAACCTTGCCAAAGCTAACAACAAGCCCACGTACTCGCCGCAAGAACCGATGCCGCGGCGCAGCACAATATCGGGAGTGTCAATGTGAGGCCTAATCCCGTAAGAAAGTTGGTCGTAAACAAAATTGCGAATGCTCAGCAATTGCCGGAGAATATTAGTTTCTGAGCCAATGGCAGCCACAGCAGCCGATCGCACAATCTCCGTATCCATCGCCAAATTGTCATTATCCACCAAATACTTAGCTGCAAACTCCGGCGACAGCTTCGGAGCCTTTTCGACATCCCGAGGCGACAACTGATACTTAATTGATCGGACTTCTAACAATGCCTTCCAGCCAAAAATTCGGCGTTCCCCGGGGTGCAGCCGATCGAACTTAAAGACCGCCACCCGTTCCCCTTCCTGAATTTCCTCAGTAAAAGGCATTCCGATCGGCGTAACACTCCTTACCTTTTGCCGGTGAGTTTCCGAAGGCAAAGCAATCCGCCACTCCAAATTTTCGATTTCTACCTCATCGAGAGGAGACAGTTCCTCCACATAAGACATTTCTATCAAAAAACCGTTTGACAGAGCGTAGCGCTCGGCTTCATTGTAGTGAAAATACAAAGGCTGAATAAAAGTGCGATCGCGCTTCGTCAACTGAAAAGGATCTTCCGAATTCGGGTCATCCCGGATGTAAAGTTCATCCCCGGCATAAGCCACGTACAGAACTTCCTCCCCGGTTTCGGCATCCTTGTGAAAAGCTAAACCAGAAGGCGACTCAAAGGGAGTCAAAACGCTAAATTTAATCTCCCCAGTTCCCCGTTCCAAACAGTAAACAGTTTGCTCAGTCTTGTCGCAAACCCAAATTTCCTCATCCCGGACTGTGATATTTTCTACCCCAATACCGGGAGCGTAAAACCGAGTAATTTCCCGACCCGTTTTCAGGTCAAAAACCAGAATAGATCCCAATCTCTGGCAAGTCACATAAAGCGTAGATTTCCAAACAGCAATCCCGTCAGCAGAATAAGGAAGGGAAACAAAATGTTCCGGTTTGAGTTCAGCGATCGCCCCGTCCCGAATTGCGCCCCGACAGCAACAAATATCCTCATCCCGCGCAAACCAGAGAGTATCTTCCGAAATAGCCAGCCCCGTTGCGCCGGCAAACTTAGCCGTTTGATAAGGATTCAAAACAGTAGTGTTGTCACTTTCTCGATCGATCTCCAATAGCAGCCCTTCGGCGCGATCGACAGCGAACAACCTATTTCCTAAAAAAGCAATGCCGTGCAGTGCCAAGACTCCTATGGGTCTTACCATCCGCAGCCCCGAAGGCTGTTTGTCCGAGAGAACAGGTGAATCGAGATTCATGCTAAATTTATTGCCGGTATTGTACAGAAAACCTGATATGTAACTTGTAGCCAATAGCTTGAGGTCCACCAGCAAAATTGCCGAGTTTCCTGATATCCAGGACTGACGCATCAACCCGGTGTTTTTACGAAAAGACGCGTTGTATCCTCTTGCTAGAGTTAAAGGAACCCGAATATTAGTCTTTGTCAAAGTTGGGTTTAACAAGCTCAACCCAACCTGCTGCCGTGAATGGAAGTAAGTATAACTACTAAGCTACCACTAACAAACGCGACACAGAATTCTATGTTGATCAGAGCGACCCAAATAATCGTATCTGCCTGAAGATATAAATTAAGTACAACAGATTACTATATCCGTCAAAACCTTGGATAGAATAAAACCGTGCGATAAAGTTCCTAGGTTCATCAAAAGGCAGGTTCGTCATGGCTTTGAAGTCTGCTCTAAATATCGGTGCTCTTTCGTTAATTCTGTCTTTAGAGGCAGTTGCCGCCGGTAGTTTTTTAATACCAGCAGAGGCTCTCAACAGCCGCGCAAATATTGTCCAGCGCCCCTCACGACCCCAGCTACCCCTCAACTGGCAAACAGTTCAACCCCCTGAACCCAGCGGAAACAGATCGAACATTCAGCCAGCGGGAGCCACGTGGAATAGCTTTCAACCGCCGGAGGACGGAGTACCCGGAAGGCGTGAAGGGGGAGGAACCCGCGGCTTAGAATGCCCCACGGCTACAACTGCCTTAACTGCCTTGATTCCCCAATCAACTATGGGGCAAACCATATCAGCAAAGCCAACATTTTTCTACTACCTTCCCGTAGCCCTCGACAAAACAGTTCAGTTTGAGTTAGCAGACCAAAGAGACAAAACACTATACAAAAAAAGTTTTCGCATGGTAACTAGCCGTGCAGGTATCGTTAGCGTCAGCCTCGGCTCCGACGACAACTCGCCAGCCCTGGAAGTTGGCAAAAACTATCAATGGTACTTTACTATCAAATGCAACCCCAAAAATACAACTGATGACGTTCTCGTTTCCGGGTGGATCAACCGCACCGCACTCGCCCCAACCGTCAAAACAGAGTTGGATCGATCGCCCGATCTCACCAAGCTCAGCATCTTCGCCCAACAAAGTCTCTGGTACGAGTACCTGGCAACTCTAGCTCAATTGCGTATCGAGTCTCCCAGCGATGCCAGTTTAGCGATCAAGTGGTCAGCGGTGTTGAACTCAGTCCAACTCGGCAAAATAGCCCAAGAACCCTTAGTCGCCAGTGAGTTAACACCTATCACAAGAAAATAATTCAACACCTGTTTTAAAAAAGAATGCAACGGTAGGCGAACCCCAAACGGTGATAGCCATAAGTCAGTCGATTTGAGATTTGAGATTTGAGATTTGAGATTTACTTGCTGCATTAAATCTGGGAGCAGGAACAGGAGTCTAAAATTTTAGGATCTACACTGATGAGCGTTCGGGGCACGGTATCCGTTTTTGGGCGACTCATTGCCAAATCTCAAATCTCAAATGGTATGACTTTTGCACGGCATACAAAAAACTCGGTTTCGAGCAGGGTGTTTGGCAGCGCCACAGATGATTTTTGCCTGTTCCGGGTTGTTTGGTCGATCGTCCTAAATAAATTAAAATTTTTGTACTGATCAGCAGTTCGGACTCCTGGCATCTTGAAAGCTGGACTGTGGAAATTTTAATAGTCAGATTTCGCCTAATACTAAATGATAAACTGGCATAGTCAAGCAGCCGACAAACTTATTTTAGAGAAATTATTAATTATGCGCCCGAGTGCAAATATTGCAATATTTCGGTTGGGGCTTTCACTTCTAACTGCGCTCCCAATGGCTTGCTTTTATGCCAATAAAGCTATATCCCAAACAAACGATATTTTCCCGTTGCCCGTCGCCGCTGACAACTCAGCAGATACGGGCAATCAAGTATTAGCACTGCAAAAACTGGAAATCAACCAGGATAAAACAGCGACCAACTTAAATCAGCTTCCCGATTGGATCGAGACCAACCCTGAACCAGAAACACAATCGAACCCCGCCGAGAACAGCCAAGATGCCTGTTCCCCAATCGATGAAACTGCTTGTGGTGCGGGCATCTTGCCCGAAAAAACAAATCTGGTTGACAACGATCCCCAATGTCAGAACCAGCTACATTGCAATCATGTTTTAGCCCAGAACCAACCCTCGCCACCTCCAAACCTGCCACCGCCGCCGACGAAGCCAGATCCAAATCGCGATCAATTTCTGCAACCTGCCCCGCAGCCTTCCCCAGAACCTCCCCAAGTACCGCCCACAGTAGCGCCGCAGTCTCCGTCGCCAGTTCCCCCAACGCTGCCGAATACACCAATTGAGGTGCAGAAAATTCAAGTAGTTGGCAGCACAATTTTAAGCCAAGATGAAATTAATGCTTTAGTCAACCCCTTAGAAGGCCGTTCTACCACCCTAGAACAGCTCAAACAAATCGCCGACAAAATTACCGAAATTTACCTCAATCGTGGCTACATCACTTCGAGAGCAGTCTTGCCACCCCAAACTATCACCGCAGGGGTAGTCCAAATTCAAGTGATTGAAGGCAAGCTAGCCCGAATTGAGGTAGAAGGAACTAAAAGATTGCATCCAAGTTACATCCGCAGCCGGATTCGACTCGGTGCCGGAATGCCTTTAAGCACAGCTTCATTAGAAGACCAACTCCGGCTGTTGCGGGTCGATCCTTTATTTGACAATGTAGAAGCCAGCCTGCGGGCTGGGGATAATGAAGGCGAGAGCATTCTGATCGTCCGAGTCTCGGAAGCTAATCCGTTTCAACCTACTTTCAGCATTGACAATTACTCGCCTCCCAGTGTCGGTTCCGAAAGATTGGGAGTTAGTTTGCGGCACCGCAATATAACGGGAAATGGTGACGAACTTGCGGCGGCTTATTACCGATCGCTCGGCGATTCAGACGTGTTTGATTTCAGCTATCGCGTGCCACTAAATGCGATGAACGGCACTTTGCAATTGAGGGCGGCACCGAATCGCAACAGTATCGTACAAGCACCTTTTAACCGTTTTGATATTTCGGGAAAATCGCATTTATTTGAAGTTAGTTACCGCCAGCCACTGCGGAGAACGCCGATCGAAGAATTTGCCTTATCGGCCGGTTTTACTTATCAGACAGGCAGAACTTTTCTCGCTGGCGACCCGTATGCTTTTGGCATCGGCCCGGACTCGAATGGTGTCACCACTACGAGCGCAATTAAGCTGGGACAGGACTACATTCGGCGCGACCCGCAGGGTGCTTGGGCCTTGCGATCGCAATTTACGATCGGCACTAGCTTGTTTGATGCTACTCAAAACGAAGGTTCCGATCCCGACGGACAATTTTTTAATTGGCTGGGTCAAGTGCAGCGAGTACAACGATTGAATGACAAACATTTATTAATTTTGCAGGCAGACTTGCAGTTGTCAGCTAATAGTTTGTTGCCTTCGCAGCAATTTGTAATTGGCGGCGGCCAATCTTTGCGCGGCTACCGCCAAAATGTCCGTTCTGGCGATAACGGCTTCAGAGTTTCCCTCGAAGATCGGATTACTTTGCAGCGCGATGCTTCGGGAAACCCTAAACTTCAATTGGCTCCTTTTTTGGATGCGGGTCAGGTGTGGAACGTTGCGAACAATCCTAATAAATTAACCAATCAGACATTTTTAGCAGGTGTGGGTTTGGGGGTAATCTGGGAACCGATACAGCGGGTGAACCTGCGGGTAGATTACGCTTTCCCTTTGGTGAGAATTAGCGATCGGGGCGACAATCTGCAAGATAAGGGAATTTACTTCAACATAATTTATACGCCCTAAAATGAGCGATTTGCTGCTCTGCTACCCCTATAAATTATCTGTTATGGCAGAGGGCAGATGGGAAGAGTGGAGGAGTGGGAAATAAAGAAAATATTTCCTTCTTCCTTCTTCCCTCTTCCCTCTTCCGTGTTCAACATCCGAGATTAATCGCCGACTTCCCCGACAACCTCCGCAGCAGCCTGAGTTTCGAGCCAGAGTTTGAGCAGCAAGAGCTCGGCCCGATCGCCCAAAACAGTCGCAAACACCCCATCAGCCCCCTCAGACGCGCCAGAAATCCACGTACCGCGCAGAGTCACTTCTACAAAGTCAGCATCAGCAACACAAAGGTCGATCGCTTCGTTGTCGTTTCGGCGGGCCTCAGATTCCAACAGAGACAGCGCCGGCAAATTCGCGGGCAGCAAAAAAGCCGCAGTGCTCGGTTCGACGCTGATGCTTTGACCAACTCGCATAGCCAGCACAACTCGCAGCGCCACTAACTGTTCGGGAGATTGAGCCAAACGCTCCAGGTTAAAGCCCGTTTCAGTGTAAGTCAACTTCAGCATATTGACAGCCCTAAATTTGGAATTGAAAGTTGAAAATTGGTAATTGAAAATTGGTAATTGAAAATTGGTAATTGGGAATTGGGCATCGGGCATCGGGCATTGGATAGGTCGGAATGAAAAGTTTGCTATTCCGACCTAAAATCCTTTTCAATTACAGGACTTAATTAGCTATTAACTATTAGCTATAGCAATCCTTGCAGGAGTCGTAAATTTTTGACCCGACCCCAGCCCTCCCCTTATCAAGGGGAGGGAGTAAGAAATTCACAAATGATTTAGGATGGCTATATTACCAATTACCAATTACCAATTACCAATGCCCCATGCCCCATGCCCTATTCCCCAATTTGGTATTCGTGCCAAAACAGTTCTGCAAAAGCAACAGTGGGGTGTATGGGGGCCTTCGGCTTAGTTCGCAGAGACATTCCAGCTTCTATGGGAGTTCGATCGCCCTTACGAGAGTTGCACCGTTCGCAAGCAGTCACCACGTTGTCCCAAGTATGCGGCCCGCCCTTCGATCGAGGCATCACGTGATCCAGCGTCAAATGTCGGTTGCTACCGCAGTATTGGCAAGAATGAGCGTCGCGGCGCAGAACTTCCCGGCGATTGACCGGGGGCACTTTCCACAGGCGTTCCCTGTTACCAAAAGTCAAGCGGATTTGTTCGGGTACGTGGATGCTGGTGCTGGGCGATCTTACCAGCCAGCCGTTGCCGATGCTAAAATCCAGAGGTTCAGCCTTGCCTGTTACCAAAAGTACGATCGCCCGTTTGATGTTGACACGGCTCATTGGTAGGTAATTCTGAGAAAAAACGACTACAGATTGCCTCAATACATCAGTTACTACGGTCACGGCTTGCTCCTCCTCGTCAATTTTGGATTTTAGATTTTAGATTTTGAATTTTGAATTTTGCTTGCTTCGTCAGCATGGGCTACATCTGGTTTTTTCCCAGTTCCCCAAGCGGATCGAATTTCTCAAATATCCAATCAAATGCCCCCGCTTCTCTTACTTAGAAGCGGGGGCTAGAAAAACTGCTTTCATGCAAATTTTCATCCTGTCTTGGTACAGTCGTTTAGCTGTACCTCCCGCTTCGCGTATCTCGATATGGCTGTGCCACTTGCAGACCGTCGTGGTCTACCTCGTTGTAATGAATTTCTGCAATTTGTCCTAATCCACTATAACCGGGTTTAATTAGGCCCAAGCCCGCCCACGAGGTCGCTGCGACAGTCGCAAAACCCGTCCAAAAGACGTGCTGTAACGACTCGGAGCGACCCCTGGGGCGATCGCACTTCAGTTGATAGTTGGAGTAGGTGGGGAGAAATTTCACAGCAGGCAGAAGGTGGTTAAGAGGCTTTCAATCTAGCTGTAAACATACTACACTGATATTACACATATGTCCACCCGTCACGGAGAAAAATTATGCATACCCTACCTAGAACCTCAACCACCGAAATGGAAGTGACCAGCATTCGACTCGAAAGAGAGCTCAAAGAGAGACTTAAAGAGCTCGCGGGCAATCAAGGCTATCAAGCTTTGATTCGAGATTTGCTCTGGAATTACGTGCAGCAGAAGTCTGGAGAGTATCGGCAGATGTTTTCTCGATCGGATATTCGAGCCAGCATTAATGCCACAGCACAGCAGGAGGAACGCTGCGCGCTTACAGGAGAGTTGATTCGACCGGGCGGGCCGATGTTATTAGGTCTGACGATGCACGGCGAAATGGTGCCGCTGAGTATAGGGAGTATGGCTGGATAAACCAGTTTATCGAAAATTTGTGAGAGCGATCGGCCTGGGGTGAAGGCCCCAGGCGCTGAAGATCAGACTATTTTAGATTTTAGATTTTAGATTTTAGATTTCAATACTTCGGACAGTTTTTGATTACCAACCGTAGAATAAGGGTTTCCCGGCTCCAAGGCAATCGAGATACCAAGGGAAAATCCAGGGTTTCAGACTACGAACTAAAAACAGTCCGGACTATTGGTATAAAATTCCGCAGTCTTTAAGCAATATCTATTAGACCTATCCTTAATATAAATAAGGGAGTATGATAGAAACATTCAATAAGTTTAACTGCCCCATAAGTATGACTAGCCCCTTAAAACGGATTCAAGAACATCCCTCGGAAGCTAAACGATTAATTGGGATTGAGTATGAGCAGTTTTTGAGTTTAGTAGCTCTGGTCCAAATCCGGCATCAACAGAAGCAAGAAGAGATGGAATTAAATAAAGTACGGATTAATCTCGCTGGTGGTGGCAGAAAACCAGGAATGTTGGCTGACACTGGGGTTTGTTTATGCTTAGTATATTTAAGACAACAGCCGATATTTGAAATCTTAGGATTACTCTTTGATGTTTCTAAAACCAAAGCTCATGACGCTTTTCATTCCTGGAGTGAAATCCTCAGAGAAATTTTACCAGCATCTCAGATAGAAGAAGTAGAAAATGACCTAATTGCTTATGCAGAACTCCGCCAAAAAGTGACCGAATATCAATTAATAGTAGACAGCGAAGAGCAGCCTACAGCAAGACCTGTAGACTATCAAGAGCAAAAAAACTATTACTCTGGGAAAAAGAAGATGCACACTCTAAAAAACCAATTAATTGTTTTACCGGACGGGACGGATATTATTGATGTAACTGTAGGAGAATTTGGCAAAACAAGTGATATCAATTTGTTCCGAATGAACCAAGATAAATTTGACCTTACCCAAAAATTTTTAGGAGATAAAGCTTATGTAGGGGAAGGGGCAATTACTACTCCTACTAAAAAACCTAGAAACGGTGAACTTACGGAAAATCAATTGTTAAGTAATAAAGAGTTATCAAGCCAAAGAATAGTAGTTGAACATTTGATTGGTAAGCTGAAGATATTCCGAGTTGCCGAGCGACAAATTCCGGCTGGCTCGTTCTCGATATAAATCGGTAATTTTAACAGTATGTGGATTAGTTAGACTCAGGCTTAAAAGGTTAGATTTACTAAAAATTGGGCAACGCCTACCTGGGTGTCAAACTTGATTAAATTCGGGCTACGTTTCTCAAAACTTTTAGCTTTATTAAACAAAAACTTCTCAAACCCTTATGTTATCGTTCCTTATTTTAATCGCTCACCGTCTAGTAATATTGGCTAAAACATAAGCTGTATAAGGAACCTGTAATTTGCGGATAGGTCTATTTAACGAACGGCGAAGACGCAAAGAACGCGAAGGAAGATGGAGAAGAAGAGAGGTAATGTCAGCGGTTCCGGATTATGGTAACGCAGCTCCGGATGCTCCAAAACGCGCGGGCTAGTGCTAAACTTTCCATCGGGCGTGCTGACAGACGATCGTACATTTGATGAAAAAAATTAAAGTAATGCTGAAAAACCGCTACTTGACCGCTGGGAGTTCGATCGCCCTTCTCACAATTATTGCCGGATGTGCAGCTACTGAATCACCTCAACTTGCATCTCCCTCTCCTGTAGCTGAATCTTCCCCGCCGCCAGTTAAACCAAGTCAGCCTCAGCCCTTAATAGTCTCTGCTAGCAATCCCGAAACCCCCACAAATACCAAAATCCAGCAATATCTCAACGGGTTGGCCGCCCAAGGTTTTGCCAAAGAAAACCAAGGCGTCTGGATGCAATCTGGCAATACTTTGCTAGCCAATCATCAAGGTACCGTTCCTCTGTCAGCCGCTTCTATTACCAAAGTAGCAACATCTCTGGTAGCACTGCAACAATTCGGGCCGGAACATCAATTTATTACCTTAATTGGTACAACGGGAAAAATAGAGAACGGCGTATTAAAAGGCGATTTAATTGTTCAGGGAAGCGAAGATCCGTTGTTTGTCTGGGAAGAGGCGATCGCCCTGGGTAACGCCTTAAATCAAAAAGGGATCAAGCGAGTCAGTGGCAATTTGATAATTGTCGATAAGTTTTACATGAACTTTGAACTCGATCCCCTCAAATCGGGAGAATTGCTCAAACAAGGATTGAACAGTCAAATCTGGCCCAGCGAAGCCGCCGCCCAGTATCAAACCCTGCCTCCAAATACGCCGAAACCCCAAATAGCAATTGAGGGTACTGTAAAAGTTTTGGCAGCACCTCCTAATGACGTGCAGCCTTTAGTCAAACATTATTCTTTGCCCCTCGCCGAACTGATCAAAAAAATGAATCAGTACAGCAACAATCTTATGGCAGATATGCTAGCTGATACTGTCGGTGGCGCTAAAACAGTCGCGCAAAAAGCAGCAGCAGCAGCCGGAGTTCCGCCTGCTGAAATTCAACTCGTCAACGGTTCGGGATTGAGCGAAGAAAATCTCATTTCTCCCCGGGCTGCTTGTGCGTTGTTTATAGCTTTAGAACGCTATCTTGAACCTTACAGCATGACAGTTGCTGATGTCTTAACTGTAGTTGGGAAAGATAAAGGAATACTATCAGAACGGCCGCTTCCCAAATTAGCAGTAGTCAAATCTGGCACGTTGGATAATGTTAGCGCTTTGGGCGGAGCGCTGCCAACTCAAAAGCAAGAAACAGTGTGGTTTGTGATTATGAATCGCGGGGCCAATGTCGAGACATTTCGCACTCAGCAAGAGGTTCTGCTGAAAAGCTTTTTGAATGAGTGGGGAAGTGTTCAAGTTTCGCCGCCCGGATTAACGCCAAATCCTGCTAGAAATAGTAAGGTATCTCGCAGCGAAATTGTTCAATAAACTGTTGTGCATTTAAATTGTATATTCCGGGCGAGTTCGCGTACCCATCCTACAAGAGAGTTTGTAGGGTGCGTCAGCACAGAAATTTTAAATTTTCAGCTAAAATAATGCAAGCTGATGCACCCTACGAGTACAAACTAATTTAATGAGGTGTTTTCGCCCTAGCGACTACAATGCCGATCGCACTTTCGACTCTGCTAATATATCTCTGCAAGTCGTAAGCAACTGTCACCTCCCCAGCCGGCGAAGCGTGAATTAAGCCCATATTGCCGTCAGCATTGCGGTAGACTAAACCGGTGTGGGTGACATCCAATCCTTTAACATCCGTCGCTACCGCTACAATATCCCCGGGTTTTAACTGAGAATAAACACTTTTTACCCGATTTGTCGGGATGTAATTAACAGGAGTTTTGGCTAAGTCTGCTTCTTGGCTTACAATGCACTGATAAGTTGCTTCGTCTTTGACCATTTGCGGGTAACTGCTGCGGTGCTGGCTCATGAAATTTAGTGTTTTATTCATGGGAACTCCACCTAATTCAGCGGTGATGTTTTCCACAGTTTGCCGTTTTTGATTGTCGTTAATCCAGTCGGAAAAATAGTGCAATCTGCTGCAATAACCGTTGATTTTACCGTTTAAATACCGCTGTTCTTCTATGCGATTTACAAAATTTTGATAGTCGTAATCTTCTACTGCTACGCCCCTGGCGATCGCCAAAACGGTTTCTACAAATAAAACGCAATCAAATTTATTCAAAGTTACGATCAACTTTTCTTCGCCGGATTTGTCCAGCAAACCCTCGGCGTATGGTTTTCCTAGGAAATTATCGGCGATCGCCTGGACGATTTCTCCCATAGAGCGATCGTGCAAATTTTGTTGTTTTGCATACTGTACAACCTGTTCAAAACGTGCTATGTCTTCGGGTTGTGCAGCGGTTTCTCTCTCCGTATTATTGGACTCTGGTCGTCTCACCAGTACCTCCAGCAATTCGGAATAGGAAATTTTCGCTAAATTGTTGAAGTCCCAAAACATACTCGGAAAACTGGAAACAGTTTGCTTGTTTGTTACTTCTAGATTTTCGCTTTCTCCCGTCAAGGAAAACGCTACATCCGCGCCCTGTCCTGCTGTTTGTCGCTCAACAACATATCCTGTAGTAGATTGAGACTGAAATGCCCAAACATCAGGTATCAAATAATTATTCACGCCGACTATCGCAAATCCCAAAACAGCCAGACTCCAACAATTTCTCATGTTTTTCAAAGGATTTTGCTTCAACTCAGTGCTATCCTGAAAATTTTACAATTACTAGAAGTCTCAAGCAGCCTAGTAGACAGATAAAATTGGCAACAGCGGACTAGATCGATACACTTGTCATTTAGATGCCGCCCTATTATAAACTGATCGTGCGAGTTTGATAGCACAAAACTGTAATGCAAGTAGAACGCCGACGCCGCCCCATCGGGCCCCAACGCCCAATCGAGTCCCGACGCCAAAGCAGCGAGCGTCCAGTCCAGTCCCGACGCCAAAGCAGCGAGCGCCGAGTCCCATCTCGTCGCCCAATCCAGACCCGACGCCCCATAGAGCTCTTGCAAAAGTCGCTCTCAATTCTTGAAATTATCTGGGTTAATCTGCGTTCATCTGCCTGGTATCTGCGGTTGACCGATCAAGCAAAGATTCATGCAACAGGTCTAATCCAATCCCGACCCCAAAGCAGCCAGCGCCCAGTCGGACGCCGACGCCAAAGCAGCGAAGGCCCTGTGCCATCTCGTCGTCGAGTGAGGACGAAATTTTCTCGGCTAAAATACCGTAACATTTTGTGTTTAATCGCCGGGGCGATCGCGTTCTTTTGGCTCGTCACAATGCCCTTCAGAACTCGCCGTCCCCCAGAACCGCCAGTCATCTTGGCTCAACAGGCCGTCTCGCCTCAAGAAACACTCTCGCCTCCGACAATTGAACCATCGGAAAATTTAGTCGCTCGTCAAAGCGAGCCTACCTTTAGCTACAACATCAAAACACCTCCCAATCCCGTTTACTCTCAAGAATTGCAAGGGATTGTTGATGAAGCTGTGAAGATTGCAACCAGCAAAGGACTGCCTGCAGAACCGCTATCAATTACCTTATTTGATGTCAGCAATTCCAAAACTCACACCTTTGCCGGATATCAAAATCAAACTCTCCGATTTCCCGCTAGCGTTGCCAAATTATTTTGGATGACCGCCTTTTACTCAGCAATAGAAAAAGGCCTCATTACGCAAAGAGAATCTGCCTTTAAAAACGACCTCGATCAAATGATTCGCGTCTCCAACAACGATGCTGCCAGCAGAATTTTAGACACAATCACAGATACAAAATCTGGTGATCGGCTCGCCGGAGAAGAGTTGCAAACCTGGCTAAAAAAACGCAATCAAATTAACACATTTTTTCAGTCTGCGGGATACAATGATATTCGTATAACCACCAAAAATTATCCCATACACTATTTGAGGCAAGAAGGTCCAATCGGTCGCGACTTGCAATTGCGGGGCGATCCTTCTCAGCCGATTCGTAATCAAGTGACTACCGACCAAGCTGCCAGATTAATATATGAAATCTATACTAGGCAAGCGGTTTCTAGCGTCGCCAGCCGCAAAATGGCTTACTTGCTGACAAGAGATTTAGACCCCAAGGCATGGAAAAATGACCCCAGCAATTCGATACAAGGATTTCTCGGCGAATCTTTACCAACTAATATTTATTTTGGTTCCAAAGTGGGCTATACTTCCAAATCCCGCAGCGAAGCGGCATTTGTGAGAACCTTAGACGATCGCGCGATTTATATCTTAGTTGTTTTCGCAGATGATCCGGCTTATGCCAAGGACGAAACAGCATTTCCGGCCATTTCCCGATACGTTTTCGATCGGCTAAACGCTCGTGGTCCCAGCACTTTGCAGTGATATGGAGTAGGGCGGGTTGACTGTTGACTGTAGAAAAAGGGGTCGAAAAACAGAAGGATGGTTGATATCAAATCCGGTTGCATCGGAATTATTCATCTCTCTGTTGTCTTCCTATGTATTCTCTACGTCCACAGCGGTTTAATTATTCCAATGCAACCGGATTTGATATGAGTGTTGAATGTTGACTCGATTTTACAATTGCGGGGCACTCAGAAGTCATATTACGCACAAACAACGGTTTCTGCCAAAAATGGGCAATGACGACCAAAAAAACCCATTTCTTGACCACAAATCTAGGCTTTTAGGTAAAACCTGCCGCCAGAAACCCGGTTTGTTATATCCTATGAGCAAGACCTAATTAGGTTTTTAGTGAGGAAGTCGTTTTTCTATCGTCTGTCAAGCGCTAACTCTAAACGATGAGTTAAATAATTGATTTACCGGACACAATTTAACTGGGGCGAAAGGATTCGAACCTCTGAATGGCTGGACCAAAACCAGCTGCCTTACCACTTGGCGACGCCCCAACGTCTCAACGTTTACTATACTAACACCCAGACACGGGAATCTGTCAAGCACTTTGACAATAAAATTTAAAAAATCTTTTTGAATACCGATCGCCCCCAGGTTTATTCTTTGATTACACGGGGGCGATCTACCGGGATTTCAATCCTGAAATCCGCTCCCTCTCCCGGTTTCGAGAGACAGTTTAAGCTTCCTCCGTGTTTTTCCACCACAATCTGGTAGCTGATAGACAAGCCGAGTCCCGTACCCTTGCCCACAGGTTTAGTGGTAAAGAAAGGGTCAAACAAGTGGCATTTAGCTTTTTCGGCCAATCCGGGCCCGCTGTCTTGAATCCGAATCACCACAACTTGAGGGCTCGACTTTCCTGAATCCTCAGCCTCCCAGTTTGGGCCCACCACCGCCGTCGAGATTTTGATCGTCTTGGGTGGGGGCTGATTTTCCAAAGAGTCGATCGCATTCGCCAAAATATTCATAAATACTTGGTTGAGCTGTCCGGGATAGCACTCTACCTTTGGCAAGTTGCCGTAGTCTTTAATTACCTCAATTCCCGGTATTAGCCCATTTGACTTCAACCGGCTCTGCAAAATCAGCAGCGTGCTGTCAATCCCTTCGTGAATGTCCACCCGCTTCATGTCGGCTTCGTCGTGCCGCGCGAAGTTCCGCAGAGACAGGACAATTTGGCGGATGCGTTCAGTTCCCATCTCTATTGAAGACAGAATTTTCAGCAAATCCGGGGCTATGAAATCAACATCGATTTCTGCGTTTTTGTCGAGAATTTCGGGGCAAGGCTCGGGGTAGTGCTTTTGATACAAGTGCAGCAAGTCCAGCAGATTTTTCATGTACTGCTTGCAATAAGTCAAGTTGCCGTAAATAAAATTAACCGGATTGTTGATTTCGTGGGCGACGCCAGCGACCATTAGACCGAGAGAGGACATTTTTTCGTTTTGGATGAGCTGAGCTTCTTTCTGCTGCAACTGCTGCAAAGTTTCCGTCAGTTGGCGGGCTTGAGTTTGGGCGGCTAAGGCTGCCGCGCGGGTTTGGGCGTAGAGTTCGGCTTGGTCGATCGCGATCGCCAGTTGATCAACCACCGCTTGCAGCAACTCCACTTCGCTCGTCGCCCAGGAACGGTGGCTGCTGTAATGGTTACAAACTACAGCACCCATTTGACCGGAGCGAGTCTTGACCGGCAGCAGCAGGTTAGAAACAATGCCGAGACTGGTCAAAAAATCTCGCGTGGGCGGTTCGATGCAGAGTGCTGTTGCCGCGTCCCCGATCCGCAGCGTTTGGCGGTGGCAAATTTTCTCGGCCAGCAGGGTTACTTGTTCGATCGGGTATTCTGTAAGCCGCTCTTTCAGTTCGGGATTTGCCGCCTCGTGGGTGATTGCAAAGCTTGGCTGCCCGTCTCGCGAGATGGAATACCACAAAAAGTAGCACTGGTCAACCTGCAACAAGCTGCGAATTTCGTTGACAGCCGTATCTAAAATTTTGTCGAGGTCGAGGGAATTCCGCATCTGGCTGGCGAGGCCGAAGAGCAGGCCTTCGCGGCGGCTCAATAATTCTTCTCGGGCCGTGATGCGATCGATCGCCACGGCGATAGCGTTAGCCATGCAACCCAGAACCTCTAGCGCTCCCTCGCTTGCCAAAGCGCTACTGCACAGAGCCAGCACTCCCACCAGCCGCTCCTCCACTATCAGCGGATAGGCAATGGCGCAGAGAGACGGGTTCGACAGTAGGCATACAGGAGCCGTTTGGAGTTTTCCCGGTTCTGCTCGCACCCAATCTTCTATTTCCCGTTCCCACCCTTCGGTGCTGACTCCTGAATCGGCCTGCAATTCTAACTGCTCTGTCTGTGGGTTGAACGTCCAGATACTCGCCTCTTTGGCGTCTAGGTAATCTACCATTGCTTCGGTGCAGCGGTTGAGGATGGGCGATATTTTCCCACCTTGTCCGAGGGCGGCACCGACTTTAGCTTGCAGGGTTCCCAAGCGAGCTCGCTCTTGTAGGGACGCGGCCGTTAATTGGCGATCGGAGGTGTCTGGGGGGCCGGCAACGATTTCTCGGATTTGTTGGGTATCGTCTGCACGCCCGATGCTCGCTGAAGTTTGCCACAAATATTGAGATTTGTCTGTTTCCCCCCGCGTTGGGAGCTTTTTTGTTGGGTATATTCTCATGCTGCTCTGTGGCGTCTGTACCGCACACAAGCTGGATGGGTTCGAGCCACGAACTACCTCGGAGATTTGCTCGCTGTCGGAGCTGATATCTTCTGCCACTGGCAACTGTTTCTGAGCTTTGAGTAATTGCCAGCGCAGCTCCACCAAACTCGCAACTTGCCGACTCAAAGCTTGCAGAGCTTCTATGGTTTCTTTTGTCAAGTCTCTCGGTACTGAGTCCATGACCGATAGCACTCCCAGCATCTGCCCCTCTGAGGTCAGGACTGGGATGCCGCCGTAAAATTTCACGAAGGGGTAGAAAACCGTTAGGGGATGCTCGCCAAATCTCACATCTGTGGAAGCGTCTCCGACAATGGCGACGGGCGGTTCCTGAAACGAATTTGCAGGGGGTTCGATCGCAAATTCGGGAGTAACTGGCGGTTGTTGCAGGGAAATTGGCTGGTCAAATTCCCAGTTTGAGTTGGACCAGGCTGCGAACTCTTCGGGAATTTTGTCCAAGGCGCGAGTGCAAAAATTCAGGTAACGGTGGGCCAAAGTTTGATCGATACCTAACTCGGACTTCAACCAGTGGCGGTTACCGTCAATCAAGCTCAAGAAAGCAATAGGAGTTCGGCTGATTTGAGCTGCCAAACCTACCAAATTGTCCAAGCAAGCGTCTGGAGCACAGCCGAGAAGCTGATACAAGTCTATGTTATGGAGCTTGAACACTTTTTTTACCAAGAGGCAAGGGTGCTTTCATCGTGTGTAACTGCCCGTCTAGTTGCTGGCAACCGCCCTTCTCAATACTTCCCTTGAAAAACAAGAAACTATGAATTCTGTGCTGGTAGACTCTGGGCGCAAGTTCGGCGCAGGCTGCTTGCGCCGAATTCAGACTAACCTCTTGACTGATCTGGAAACTTTTGAGTTATGGGAGTTAGAGCACCCCAAATCTAAGACTATATAAATTATACTTCCAGTTGACTATGCTTTTGAATATCTCCGGCTCTCTAAATCTAAGAGCCTCTGTTGGGAGGAAGCAGCTTTCCAAAATATATGACGATTGCTTACCTAGAATTTTTTAATCAGTTTAATTGTATTTTAACAGACTTGTCTAATCCTGGGTAGCGGGCTTGCTGGTAAATTTAAATCATGGGTGTGTGCCACAATACCAGTGTCCTTTAGCGAGCTGTGCCTTAGCCGACAGTTCAGCTACAGTTACGAGATGAATTACAAAAGATTGGTAAGATGTTAAACTTTGTAACAATAGTTACTCCAACTCGACCTTCTAGGGTTTCTGGGCCCGGATGCACATTTTGCAACTGTTGTAATCGCCGATCAACAACTCTCCCAATCCCTTTTTTCGAGTTTGAGGTAAAAAAACAGGACTAAACTTTCTACTAATGCTCCAACGGGTTGGCAACTATTGCACAGAGGCAACTCTAAAAAAATGACGGTGGGAATTATGTTTTGTATTTTCAAAAACTATAAATAAACAGGGAGAAGAATATGTCTGCAATTAGCAGTCAAGTACCAACTATTTTGGCAGTTGATGATAGCGTCGTGATGCAAGGACTTGTTAAACAGGCCTTAAGCAAAGAGTTTCGAGTTCTCGTAACCGACAATGCAGTGGATGCTTTGTCAACGATTTATCACGAACAAATTTCTGTTTTGTTGCTGGATGTTTCGATGCCTGGTATTGACGGATTGGAACTCTGCCGCACGGTACGCAGCTTGCCTCAGTTTCAGAATTTGCCGATCGTAATGCTGACAGCGCGAGATGGAGCCTTTGATAAGGTACAGGGGCGTTTGGCGGGAGCAACAGAGTATTTAACTAAGCCGTTTGATGCTGATAAGTTGCGCGAGGTAATTGGTAAGTTTATCAAAATCAAATAATCGGAATAAAAAATCAGTTTTGAGTAATTAATGAAGTAATTTGAGTAATTAATGAACTACCAAGTGGCGATCGCGCTCTCTTATGCCCGATGTTTTTAACAAGTCGCGGATTGGGGTATTCTGCACTATTTGCGGGGTAAGCCCTAAATTTTTAATTTAGCCAGGAGTAAGGGAGCGATCGCACTGACAGGTAGAACATATTGGGCGGCACCGAGGGCGATCGCCTCCTTGGGCATTCCGAAGACAATGCAGCTAGCTTCGTCTTGGGCGATTGTCAAACCGCCCTGTTTAGCGATAGCCAACATTCCGTCAGCACCATCTCTACCCATTCCTGTCAGCAAAACCCCCGCTGCCCCTCGATTATAAAAATTAGCTACCGATTTAAATGTCACCGTTACAGAAGGGCAGTGTCCCCCGACATGAGCAGCTTCTGAATAAACAAATCGCCCTTGAGAGTCCAATTCTAAATGACGTTTTTCGGGCGGGAAATAAACAGTCCCCGCTTGTGGCAATTCCCCAAAAGAAGCTATCTTAACAGGCAGTTTCGATTCATTCCCTAGCCAATCAACTAATCCTTGCAAAAAACCTTCACTGATGTGCTGAACACAAATTATAGGCACTGGAAAACTAGCGGGAAATTTAGAAATCATCGCGTACAGCGCTTGCGGTCCCCCTGTAGAAGCCCCTATAGCCAATACTTTAATAGTTGAAAATTTAACATTTTCGTTGGAAAACTTGTAATTAGCAACTGGTGCTTGGTTGATTGTTAAAATTTGATTATTATCTTCTGGGGGCATCGTTTTTTGATGCCGTGTAAATACTTTAACTCCTGAGAGGATTTTCACTTTAGCTATTAATTGATTGCCTAGACTAGCGTAATCTGATACCAAGCCGCCAATCGGTTTCGGAAAAACATCCAATGCACCAGCCTTTAAGACTTGAAATACATTCTGAGTATCATTCGCTTGCACTGAAGCACTAATTACTAAAATTGGTAGCGGATATTTCTTCATTACTTCTTTCGTAAATTCTAATCCGTTCATTGGTGCCATGTTCAAATCTGTACAGATTACTTCGGGGTGAAGTTTCGGGATTAATTCTAGTGCTTCTAACCCATTGCAAGCGGTTCCTACAACTTTGATTTCGGGCGAGGAATCAAAAATTCGTTTGAGGACGATCGTAACTACTGGAGAATCTTCAACTAACAATAGCTTAATGGGCGATAACATCAGTTTGCTAGGAAATGGGGAATGGGGAATGGGGAATAGGGCACTTGTGCTGCCCTTCGACTTACTTTCCTTCGGGGAAGCTGAGCGACTCGTGCTGGGCGAGTGGCTACGCTCAGCACGAGTCGCTCAGTAACCGCGTAGTCAAAGTATTGGGCATTGATGAGCATCGATGCACTGGTAATTGTGCGCTGGGCACTGGACATTGGGCCTTGCTAATTGGTAGTAAATAACAAATGCCTCATAACCAAGGAGTAATGACTAATGCCTAAACTAACCTTTTTAGTGTCTCTACCAACACATCTTGATTGAAAGTACCTTTAGGAATATAAGCATTAGCCCCCGCATCAGCGCCTCTTTTTCTATCTTCATCCGATGCCAAGGATGTCACTAAAATTATCGGCAACTCACTGTATTGTTTTTGCTCCCGAATTTTAATAGTCAGAGCCAAACCGTCTAAATTTGGCATTTGTACGTCAGAAATTACAGCATCAAACTCGCGAGTTTTCAATTTATGGAAAGCATCCAATCCGTCTACCGCAGTAACAACTTCGTAACCCGCACCTTCCAGGATGCGCTTTTCTTGAGTGCGTGTAGCGATCGAGTCTTCTGCTAATAGTATAACTTGTTTTCTAGTGGCAGTCTCAAGTTGCGATCGCGCACCAGAAACCCCACGGGACGACACTTGCTGGCGTACAGATTTTATCAAATCGTGGGGATTGAGTACCATACAAACTTCCCCAGTACCCAGAATTGTGGCACCCGAAACATTTCGCACCCGTTTCAGCAATTGACTTTGAGGTTTAATCACCACATCCTGTTCGTCTATCAAAGCGTCTACAAATAATCCCAATCTTTCCTCCCCAACTTTCAAAACAATACAAGGCATTTTTGAAGAAGTTGAACTTAGGAATTCTTGGGATTTTTTTTTCATAATTGCGCTCCCCGTTTCCTGTCTCAAGTACCGATTATTTTTCCAGCCTTGTCTATGGTTTAATTCTAGTAAATCTGTCAGATGAGCAACTGACAGAGGCTGACCGTTTGAAAGTATAGTTTCCTTACCTTCTATAGCAAATATCTCAGACTGAGACACCTGTTTTGCCGTGTCTACAAACTCTACGGGCAGAGCATAAGGAATATCTTCAACTACTACAATTAATACATTGGCTGTAGCTAAAGACGTGCTTATTTGCAGCCTCAAGGTGCATCCTTTTCCCGGTAAAGACTCTACTTGAATACTACCTTTTAGGGCTTCAACATTAGTGCGAACTACATCTAAACCCACGCCACGCCCCGAGACTTCAGTAACAAAATTTTTGGTCGAAAAACCAGGACTAAAAATTAAAGATTGTACTTGAGTTTCGGTCATTTCTGCGAGTTGTTCAAGCGTACAAATATTACGTTTTACCGCCGTTTGTTTAATACTCTCTAGATTTAGTCCTCGACCATCATCAGCAACTTCAATAATAATATTGCTAGCCCTATTATAGCCTTTAATTCGGAGAGTAGCCACAGGATGTTTACCTATTTTTGTCCGTTCTTCCACAGTTTCAATACCGTGGTCGATCGCATTTCTAATCATGTGCATTAAAGGGTCTTTCATTTCCTCTAAAATGCGTTTATCTGCTGTAGTTTCGCCTCCTTCAATCACTAATGCAACTTCTTTACCTTCCCGTTTCGCTAAGTCTCGTACAGTTCGAGGAAATAAATTAAAAATAGTAGACAAAGGCAGTA
The DNA here is from genome assembly GCF_036700885.1 of Microcoleus sp. S13_B4. Taxonomy (NCBI): domain Bacteria; kingdom Bacillati; phylum Cyanobacteriota; class Cyanophyceae; order Oscillatoriales; family Microcoleaceae; genus Microcoleus; species Microcoleus sp. S13_B4. The sequence goes on along the minus strand of NZ_JAUBPU010000042.1, from coordinate 1,227 downwards.
GTCTCAGAGTGCGAATTCCTGATTCTAATGCCTCCGCGATTAATTCGAGTCTGGCAGTATCTTCATAAACTCGATTTCTCAAGCAGTTGACTAAAGTTCCGAGACGTTCTAAACGTTCTTCTGTACGTTGATAGTAATCCTGCAAGTGGCTAAATTTAGCGTTGGCTTTAATACCGTTTTTATCTATTTGCATCCGACCAACAGTCAAGCTCGTTACAAAATATTCTCGGCTCCACTCTTCCCACAAAGTTGTAATTTGTTCTATCTCTGCAACTCGGTGCCCTAGTCGAGTTTTTGTGACAGTAAGTTCCCCTGCTTGAGTCATTAAATCGTCTAAATTTTGAGTAGCAACCCGAATGGTTTCAATGCGGTAAGATGAGGTTGAGGATGGAGTAACTGGCAACTGCGAAGCCGACGCGGCGGGCCCAGAAAGTGCAGGCGAGTGTTGAGCTTGCAGTAGAAATTCGGGCTTGGATTCTAGGGGTAAAAAAGAGGAATTTTTCTCTAACTTAGGAACTTCTGAAGTTTCAACAGTTGTTTCTATTTCTTGGGTAGGAGGCTCAGTAAATTGCGGTTCTACCAACGGTTGTTCGGGTACTTGTGAAGAAGAGGTATCTACTATTGAGGTGGCATCCTGTGGCTGTGGCTGACTAGAAGCACCCATCATGCTAGCGAGGATGGAAAAAGTATTAACGCCGGAATCTTCGCCGGTAATGGCTTCGTTAACGAGTTTCCGCATGGCATCTAAACCTTGCGAAAGTCGATCGCTAATATCGGAATTCAGTTGAGTTTGTCCCCGCTTGATAGCTTCCAAAATATGCTCCATTTGATGAGCTAAAGATGCTACATTTTTTACGCCTAGCATCCCAGCATCACCTTTAAGAGAATGGGTTTCCCGCAACAATTGTTCTAGTTTAGCTAAGTCGCTCGGATGTTGTTCTAAGTACAGCAGTCCGTCATCTAGTTTCTGTAAGTGTTCTTGACTAGCGACTTTAAATACATCTCGAAGTTCTTGATCTTCAATCATCATATATGTTTTTGAGTAATAGGTAATTGAGCATGGCTCATGGGCAATGATAATTATGTTGAATACTCAGTCGATTGCTAAGGACTAAGGACTAATGACTACACTACTTCTTTAAGATTAAAGGTAATTGCTCAACTAGGGGAAAAAAGGGAGCCATCAATAGAGAGAGCTTGTTGAATGGATTGATAAGCAGTTAAACC
>NZ_JAUBPU010000041.1:0-51551 GCF_036700885.1 Microcoleus sp. S13_B4 | reverse complement strand
CGGTTGCAAGGGTTTGTCAACCATTTTGGTAAGTGTTTGGGAGTAAGGTGTACTCTATTTCCCTGGAATCTGCTGTATTTTTACCAAAATACTCTCCTGACTTAAATGATATTGAGCATGATTTTAGTGCATTAAAGAGAGCTAAAATGTATGCGTCTCCTGGCACATCTCTTGATGAAATTATTCGTGCTTCTTGTGCAGTCTAGTGTCTCATACTTATTTGAAATGACTATATAGCTCTACCAGCCAAAGAAATTTTCTCCAACAGAAGGCGATCAATTAAATCTTTTGTTTGTGAACCCATTACTTTGTTTGTAGGATTCTCTACAAATTGGCGACCGCAACTAGGACAATTGTCTGAGGTTTTTTTATTATGAATTCTACCATTCTTAACTATGTGATTTGAACAGAATCAGGGCAATTTGGTCGTAAGGATAGCATATTATATGACTAAATTAATGTTGGTCAATATCAACGGTTCCAGCAAGAATTACTTATGATACCATAACTGTAACTCCATCTACATTCGAGCGAGTAAAAAAATATTAAAATCACAAAATTTGATAGTGTGAGTTATAAAATTAACCTAGGGATTCAATTACGGTAATTAAATTTCACTACATATTTATTACTACCCAATTTCCCAATGGATATCATGAATTGTGATCAATTCACTTCTTGTTATCTCGTGATTTTTTTCCTCTGCTGGAAGATACAATTGGCTCAGTTTGAAATGAAAATTGTCCTTGCTAAAATTATGACAACCGTTGATTTACCACTCGCAGATAATCGTCCCGTCAAACCTATACAGCGGGGATTAACTTCAGGAGTTTCTCCGGTAAGTATCGTTAAAAATGGTGAGCATTTTGTCAGTAATTCTAATGTTCAGTTAACTTCTAGTTAAGTTGAACTCGATTAAAATGCTCATTTAACAACTTTAGCACTTCTTGAGCGATTAATTTGTTGGCTTTTGGGGTAAAGTGTCCATCACCAATAAAGTTACTGAGATCAGTAGCAGGAACAATATTATGGGTACTGATATAGGGAATTGAAGCATTTTCTAAGGTTGGTTTGAGTGCTTGGAACAAATGATCTTCATATCCACGATCATTAAGAATAAGCACAATTGGCATTTTACCATCAGCTTTAGCTGTGGCTCCGAAATCGTTAACTATTGCCCTTAAAACAGGAATTTCTGATTCGGCATTAAACCCTGTTGTACTATGAATTTGATTTGTAAGTGTGAGCTGATGACGTTGTGCTAAAGCTCTGCGAATCAATCGGATAATTACCGAATTATCCAGCCATTTTTTCTGGAATATAAATCCATTAAAAAATTGATCGTGTTCTTTAAGTTGATTAACAAATGCGTTCCACTGTTGCTTATTTTGGAGGGCAGCCCGAAGTTGAGCTAAAGACATCACATTGGGCGAGATTGCCTTCAGCTTTCCATCTTCCAAAAAGTATCGTGGGTAGGTGTAAGGTGCTGGTCCTTCAAACTGCCAAGTCATGCCGTTAAGAGTTCTGAGTCCTTTAACGCTAGAAGCTAACAGTCCCAAAATTACTATATCGGCTTGATGCTTACCTCGATCTAAATTGTACGCAGCGAAGGAGTAATTAGGCGGAGCAGCAGGTCCGGCGATCGCTCTAATCATCAGCCTCGAATCCATTTCCTCCATGGCGGTGCCGACATTATTGGAAAATGACATACCGTAGATAGCAATTAGCAAATCTTTATCGGAAGTTCGGCTAACGGGTATATTTAACTTCTTCCATAGTTCTGGATCTAACCAGCCAGCAATTGCTATAGGTGAACTTAATTCATCCGTAGAACCGACCATCCGTGAAAGCTTGCCCTCAATAGATCGCCCATATTCAAAATATGTATTGAGTTGCCCTGGAGAACTTGCTAAAGGATCGGACGGATATGGAAACATAAAATTGATCGAAAAATCGAACATCAATAGGAAGAAAATGATCCACAGTCCGGTGACGAATTTTTTACGCATGGCATTGCTGATAGCTGGTTTAAAATTGAGAATAGATGAACTGTGCAGGGGCATTGCTTTCTCCCATCAATAAAATAATAATGAGTGCTGTATAAAAAGCTGCACGGGCTGGGGTTGGATAACGACGGTAAAAATCGGGATTATCAGTTTGGTAAGCCAAAAATTCATAGCTGATCAGTAGTGGAATGCCCAAGATAGCAGGTAATGGGGGTGTAGGCAGACTGAGCGCCAAGTTTCCGAAATCTCCAAACAGAATTTTTGTAAAGGAGATAATCTGAGTCAGGGAAGTGGCTTTAAACAACAGCCATCCATAGCAAGTCAGCATAAAAAAGAATAGAGTTGCGACTACTCCTTCTAGAAGTTTGAACTTATTTTTGCTCGGTAGTTGTTTGTTAGTAGTCTTAGGGGTAAAAGCTCGATACACAGACAAAAGCATCCCCTGATAAAATCCCCACAGGATAAAGTTCCATGCTGCCCCATGCCAAAGTCCGCCCAGTACCATTGTTGTCATCAGATTTTGATAAGTTTGGCGATCGCCTTGACGGTTTCCCCCAAGTGGTATATATAGGTAATCCCGTAGCCAAGTAGAGAGGCTAATGTGCCAGCGACGCCAAAACTCGCTGGGATCTTTAGAAAAATAAGGCAGATTGAAATTGAGTATTAGTTCTATACCCAACAATTTGGATACACCTCTACCGATGTCTGAATAACCACAAAAATCGCAATAGATTTGAATGGCGTAGAGGAAAGTTGCTAAAATGATATCAATCCAAGAAACATTTCCCTTAGTCCCATAAATTGCATTGACTGAACCAGCTAATCCATCGGCGATCGCTACTTTCTTCACCAATCCAAATAATATCAGAAACAAACCTTGAACAGATTGTTCAAAACTGATTTTTCGCGGATTTGACAATTGAGGAAGTAACTCTGAAGCTCTATCTATAGGGCCAGCAAACAATGGGGGAAAATAAGCCCAGAAGAGAGCAAAGTCTAAAAAGTGGTGTGATGCTTTCAGTTTGCCTCGATAAATGTCGCAAGCGTAGCTGATGGCTTTAAAAGTGTAAAACGAGATGCCTACAGGCAGAATGATGTTTAAATGCAATAAGTTGCTATGAATCCCCAGGGTATGAATTGCTCTCTCAGCACTGCTAATAAAGAAATTGAAGTATTTAAAGAAGCCTAAAAGTGCCAAGTTACTCCCTACACTGAGCCACAGGAACAAATGGCGGCGCTGTTTTTCCTCAAGAGCGGTGAATTGGGGATACAGCAGGTTAGCAATTGCTACAACTACCAGGGCCGCCATTAATATCAACCAGCCGGAAAAAGAAGCCGGTAATAGTTGTGTCCACTGTACTGACACCGCTATTGGTGCTATACTTACCTGAATGGCATTCCATTGAACTGTATCAAATAACAACGCCCCTACTACAACTGACAAAGAAACAATCCTGCGGTTAGAAAATTCTAATCGACCAGTATCAATCATTGCCCCGCAGTAGAAGTCAATTGCGGTGGAAAGAAGCACTAAAAACAGGAAATGAACATCCCACCAGCCGTAGAATACATAGCTACCAATCAGCAACACCAAGTTTTGACCACGGAAAGGAAGGATGCGGTACAAGATATAGGTAACTAGAAAAAAGACTAGGAATTCAATTGAGTTAAATGTCACTTATTCTCCACCTGAGTAGTTGCAAAAAGTAGCTACTTTTATCTATTATGTATGTTAGTCGAGATGAGCGATAAATTATCCTATAAACCGGGGCAATACGAGAAGGAAGAAATCACTCGCTAAACCTAAGAGGGTGTTTAAAAAGTCGGACAGGGTGTTTAAAAAAACTAACCGGGCTTGGGAAGAAGCGGCGATCGCCTATAACCTAGATAGTGGCTGATCGGGACGGGGCTAATCAGCGGGGAGGGCGATCGCTCCCGCATACAAACACAAAAAAAAACCGCAATAAATTCTAGTCCCGAATGTGAAATCTTTCTAGGGTATTAGGCTTGCGATTACAGGAATAGATGTCAAATGCGTTCTATTGTACCGATCGCCCGCAACCGATCTAAGCGTGCTGGTAATTTACCGGAGTTGTCCCACCGCTGAATTGTTTTGACCCAAACACCTACTTTTGCAGCAAACTCACTAATTTTGTACATGAACAATAAGTATTTTTATTCTTATTGTCTACAAATGTCTAGGCTTCTTGATACTCCCTAGCCTGAAAGGGGAGGGGATTCTTGAGGAATCCAGATTCGGATTTTCACTCGTGGCTATCTTGTCGCCGCTACTCACTGAGCTTGAATTTCTTCAAATATTGCGTATACTTTGGTTTTTTGCGCGATCGCGAGTCCATCACTAGGCAAAATATCTGGTAAGCTCTACCTCCTGCTATTATTTGCCCTTTAACTATTCCGAATCTTGCGTCGGATCAGTCAGTTGCCGGAATTACTGGGCAACGCCGGACGTTTCAACACGTAGATGGTTATTCTTACTTGATCTTTTGGATCATAACATCAGCTTTTGACTAACTATGTAAAGTATCTGTAAAGAAATATTCAAGGTGGTTGAAACGCTACCGACTTTTCCCCTAGTCGATCGCCCCGGGCGCAGGTCTCGTTCTTCAGTCAACCTCCCTATCTCCCCATCTCCCCATCTCCCCCTCTGAGATTTACCCGATTTTGTTTAACCCGATGCAACTGCAAAGCCAGGAAAGCGGTTACTCTCGTACCAACAGTCCAGGCTGGCATGAAATAAATATGAAGAAGTGTAGGCAAGTGCTCTCACAAATGTTAAGATTCTTAACATAACGTAGTATTGTGCACGCCCCAACCAAAACCTAACCTGAGATGGTGCTGACTGGGAGTAGTAGCTAGCTACCATAAAATTAAGCCTCTTTAAATGGAAGGAAAGCGCAAGTCCCCGCCCGCTTTCCTTCCCAGCTAAAGCTAGGGGTTTGCGACTACCGCAAACCTTTAGAGGCACAGATCCTCAGCGGGAAAAGCTCATGAAAACTCTTAAGTCCTCAGATACAGATTCTGTTCGCGCTTACTTGCGGGAAATCGGCCGCGTTCCCTTGTTGACCCATGAGCAAGAAATACTCTACGGGAAACAGGTACAGCGCTCAACCGCACTGCATCAGGAGAAAAATATTTTAGCCGAAGAGTTAGGCCGCGACCCGACGGCGGCTGAATGGGCACAGGCAGTTGGGCTGTCTGAGGCACAGTTGCAGCGGACGATCGAACACGGGGAAAGGGCAAAGCGCCAAATGGTGGAAGCGAATCTCCGCCTGGTAGTGTCTGTTGCCAAGAAATATATCAAGCGAAACGTAGATTTACTGGATCTAATTCAGGAAGGCACGATCGGGATGCAGCGGGGAGTAGAAAAATTTGACCCGACTAAGGGCTACAGATTTTCTACTTATGCTTATTGGTGGATTCGTCAGGCAATTACCCGAGCGATCGCCGAAAAAGGCCGCACCATCCGCTTACCGATCCACATTACCGAAAAGCTCAACAAAATTAAAAAGGCTCAGCGCCAACTTGCTCAACAGCTTGGTCGCGCGGCCACGGCTGCGGAATTGGCATCAGAGCTAGAATTGACTCCCAAACAGATTCGCGAATATCTCGATCGCGCGCGCCTGCCACTTTCCCTGGACTTGCGCGTGGGAGACAATCAAGATACAGAGTTGGGCGATTTGTTGGAAGATACGGGTACTACCCCAGAAGATTTTGCCCTGCAATCTTCCCTGCGGACTGACTTAGATCACCTGATGGCGGAACTGACTCAGCAACAGCGAGAAGTGCTCGCCTTGCGGTTTGGTTTAGAAGACGGGCAAACCTTAACTTTGGCCAAAATAGGCGATCGTCTCAACATCAGTCGGGAACGAGTGCGGCAAATAGAACGGGAAGCTTTGACCAAACTCCGCAAGCGCAAGCAAGATATCAACGATTATCTAGCCAGCTAGCTAGATTGGGGATTGGCGATCGGACATTTCGCCCACTCGCAATCCCCAATCTAAAATCGTAAAAACCGCCGCTTTTAATTCGGTTGTGCCCACTTGGTTGTTACGACTGTCCTGCTACATTAGTAATTACTTAGTAATAAAGATCAGCAGCCATCAGATAAGGGTTATTTAATTTAACCGCCCGCGTCTAACATAACAAGCTGTCTCTGAAACGGAGGTACTCGTGAGCAACTCATCTAATAAATCCCCAGAATTCTTTGAAGAAGACGGAGAAAATGCCAACTTATTATGGCAATACGTGCAGTCAATGGCTCCCGACACAGTTTCTCAGTTGTCTAAGCCGACTTCTCACGAAGTGTTTCAGGTAATGGAGCGAAATATTGTTGGACTTTTAGGGAATTTGCCTTCGGAACACTTCGGGGTGACAGTGACTACCAGTCGCGAACATTTGGGTAGATTGCTCGCCTCGGCTATGATTAGCGGTTATTTTCTGAAAAATGCCGAACAGCGAATGACTTTTGAAAAGTCCATACAAGCTAGTGAGAGACACGGCTCGGACGATTAGTAGGTTCTTAACATTTAAGTGGTACAAATGTCAATCCCCCCTCGCAAGATGGGGGCTTAATATTTTAGATTTTAGATTTTAGATTTTAGATTTTAGATTTTAGATTTTAGATTTTAGATTTTAGATTAAATAATTATTGATATTATTCTTAAATTCCCAATTCCCAATACCCAATTCCCAATTAATATGTCTTTTTCTCCTTTGGCCCACAAAGTTATCGGCGTTGCTGCAATCTGGAACGATCGCCAACAAATTTTGATTGACAAGCGCCGACAACATGGACTGCACGGGGGTTTCTGGGAGTTTCCGGGCGGAAAAATAGAGCCTGGGGAAACAATCGAAGCTTGCATAAAACGGGAAATTATGGAGGAGTTGGGGATTGTCGTAGAAGTTGGCGATCGCTTGATTACAATTGACCACGATTACACTAAATTTACAGTTAGACTATACGTGCACCACTGCCGCTACGTCAGTGGGGAACCGCAAACGATCGAATGCGATGAAATTCGCTGGGTGACACTCGACGAAATTGACCAATTTACTTTTCCCAAGGCAAACGCACAGATTATTGCTGCACTGCGGCAAAGTTGAACTGTAATGTCAAATTCGGTTGCAACTGTCAACTATCAACTGTCAACTGTCAACTGTCAACTATTTTTGGACGGGCAGAGTAAAGTGAAAACAACTGCCTCTATCGGGTACAGAGTCTACCCAAATTTGACCGTAGTGGGCGCGGATGATGCCTTGACACAGAGACAATCCAATGCCGTAACCGTCTGTTGATTTATCTCGCTGCAACCGAAAGCTGTCTTCAAAAATGCTCGCGCAATCTTCTTCAGGAATTCCCGGGCCGCTGTTGCAAATGCTGACTTGAACTTTGTAAGCGGTGCGGTGGAGAATTGAAAGATTAACAGTTCCTCGGTCTGGGGTGTACTTGCTGGCGTTGTCAAGCAGGTTGACTATGACTTGTTTGATGCGATCGGGATCGGCATAAACCAAGGGCAAATCTGCGGGAATGTCTGTTTCTAAGTTCAGACTTTTCGCCTGAAATTTGTCTTGAAACTGGAGGATTACATCTTGACAAATCGCCCCCAGTTCGATTCTTTTTGGTTCAATGTGGAGTTGAGCGTTTGTACCCCGGGCTGCTTGCAGGATATCTGTAATCATACGATCGACAATTCGTATTTGGCGGCGGGCTTGTTTCATCAAATGAGCCGCCAGACTCGGTGTCAAACGCGACTTTTCCCCCTCTTTCACCTTCTGACTTGACTCCAAAGTCTCCAAAGCCAAAGATGCTGCCGTCAAGGGATTACGCAAGTCGTGAGCTAGCATCGCAATAATCCGGTCTTTCAACTGCAACTGCTCTTGCAGGTGTTCTTTTTCCTGTTTGAGGCGAAAAACTTCATCGGAAAGCTGCACAAGTTCGGCGGCGCAAGCAACGGAATAGATTGGTTTTGGGTTAGTCAGGGTTTCCGCAAGTGCTGGGGCTGACTGCTGCTGAGCTGCGTATTCTTCTACAGAACGCTTCCAGCGGGGCCACCAGTGTTCTAGTTGGGCGATTAAATTGCTGCCGGCGAGAGTTTGTCGCGGCTCAGGATGAATTTTGAGCAGCGAGGGAGTGGCTACAAGTTTAAAGTGTTCGGCTAAATCGGGCTGTTCTCCTACGTCGATGATTTGAAGCTCAAAGTCGCACTCTGCCTTCAAATCCTTTAGGGACTTGCGGATGTGTCTGGTCTGTTCCCGGGAAGAGGAACGCTTGTCTACAAACAGCAAAAGCTGTAAAAGCGGTGCGGAATTGACCTGCTGTTCGGGAGAACAGTCAGTGCCGCTGGTGCCGAGTGTGGGATGGACGCTGTTGAGCTTTTCGATCGGGTGAAAATAATTGAGCATTGCCGAGCCGAGTTATTTCACTTCTACTTTAATTTAATACTTACTTTAGATTTATGCTATTGTCCGATAATTTCATTACGGCGGGCCGATGATATTTTTGAGATGGAAGAAAAATGAGTCGCTGCGGGTGGTGGTTCAAGTGGCGGCCGCCTTTTTTGTGCTGTGCCTGTTGCTGACGCTGCACCGCTACTACAGCTTTTATGCTACTTACGACCAAGGCATTTTCAATCAACTTTTTTGGAATGGCACTCGGGGTCACTTGTTTGAGAGTTCCCTCTCTTCGGCTTTGTCCACTAATGTGGTTCACCAAAATCAGCTTCCGTCCGTATCTTACTATCGGTTGGGGCAGCATTTCACCCCGGCGCTGATGCTGTGGCTGCCAATTTATTCGCTGTTTCCCTCGCCCGTCACTTTGACTGTGTTGCAGGTGACTTTAATTACGGCGGCTGGAGGAGTGCTCTATGCTCTCGCCAGACACTATCTGGAACCGAGGCTGTCGGCGACAATTGTTGTGAGCTATTACTGCGCTAACGCGGTTATCGGCCCGACTTTGGGCAATTTTCACGATATTTGTCAAATGCCGCTGTATGTCTTCGGCTTGCTGCTGGCGATGGAGAAGCGCTGGTGGTGGCTGTTTGGGATTCTGGCAACTTTAATTTTGGCCGTGCGAGAAGATGGGGGAGTTGTTTTATTTGGCGTTGGAGTTTACCTGATTTTGAGCCGGCGCTACCCTTGGACTGGTTTAGCTGTCTGCATACTCAGTTTTGGTTATATGATCGTCCTGACTAATCTGATTATGCCTTTGTTTTCTGCTGACATATCGCAGCGGTTTATGATGGAGCGCTTCGGTCAATATGCCGATGGAGATGAAGCTTCGACTCTTGAAATTATTTGGGGAATGGTGAGCAATCCCGGACGGTTGGTGGCTCAGTTATTTACGCCGTTTTTTGCTAAGATTAGATACCTGGTTGGCCAGTGGTTGCCATTAGCTTTGGTTCCTGCTTTCGCGCCTGCGTCTTGGATGATAGCTGGATTTCCGCTGCTGAAGCTATTTTTAGCGAAAGGAGAGTCGGTGCTGGCGATTAATATTCGCTATGCGATGACTGTGGTTCCAGGGCTTTTTTATGGGGCTATTCTGTGGTGGGCCGATCGCCAAAAGGAAGAAGATCAAATTAGAAGCGGACAAAAAACAATCTTGCGCTTTCCTTCTGCAATGTTTCCTTTCCCTTCTTCTTCAAAGTTTCGCCGCTTTTGGGCGTTTTGCATCTGTTTGTCGCTATTTTTTACCTTCACTTCTAACCCAAATCGGACTTTTTCTTTGATTTTGCCCGATGCGATCGATCCTTGGGTGCAGGTTCCTCTCGTCAGACAATGGCAGCACGTTTTGCAAGTGCGGCCGCTGTTGGCTCAAATTCCTGCTGATGCTAGCGTGGCAGCGACGAATACTATTGTGCCGATTTTGTCAAGCAGGCGGGAAATTCTCAGGTTTCCGATGTTTGAACTCCGCAATGATGCGGGGAAGGCAGTGAAGATGCAATATGTAATTGCCGATCTCTGGCAGTTACAGCAATATCAGGCTGCGTTTCGCGGGGAACGGGGACAGTTGCAGGAGATTGTACCGGCGATCGATCGAATGTCCAAATCTGGAGAGTACGGAATTGTTGGCTTTGAAGACGGTGCGATTTTGATGCGTCAGGGTGCTGTTTCTAATTCTGCATCTGCTGCTGCTTGGACCCGTTTTCGCGGCGAATTAGAGCCGATTTTGAAGAAACCGTAAGCGGGTAGGCGCGATCGCCATTGCTTCCCTCAGTGGCTCAAATCTTGAGGAAACCTGTTTTTTTCAGGTAATGGCGATCAAGCAATTTCCTGCAAAAACGAGGTTTAGGCATGATTTTCCGTCTTTGTTGCTGTCAACAGTCAGGCATTGGGCCTAAACTTGCGAACCACTCAAATTAGAGGCTGGTTATTATACAATAAATCTGTTAATCCTAAACATTAAGATATATAAATTATTTGGAGGGAGAAAGATGAAAATTTTGGTATTGGCATGGGAGTTTCCTCCCAGAATCGTAGGCGGTATCGCCCGCCACGTATCGGAACTGTATCCTGAATTGGTAAAGCTGCGCCACGAAATACACTTAATTACAGTAGAGTTCGGCCACGCGCCGATGTACGAAGTGGTGGAAGGAATACGGGTGCATCGGGTGGTAGTGGGGCACGCCAGGGACTTTTTTCACTGGGTGGCGAACCTCAACCAAAGCATGGGCCACCAAGGCGGCAAACTGATGCTTGAGGAAGGCCCATTTGATATCATCCACGCTCATGATTGGTTGGTGGGAGATGCGGCGATCGCCCTCAAGCATACCTTTAAAATACCGCTAATTGCCACCATCCACGCCACCGAATACGGGCGCTTCAACGGCATCCACAATGAAGGGCAGCGCTATATTAACGCCAAGGAAAACGACCTCGCTTACAACGCTTGGCGAGTAATTGTTTGCAGTGATTATATGCGGCGGGAAGCCGAACGGGTACTATCGACTCCGTGGAACAAAATAGATGTAATTTACAACGGAATTAGACCAGATAAAAAGCCCCGGTGGCACGAATTTGACGCGATGGATTTCCGCCGCAGGTTTGCTGCTGATGATGAGAAAATAGTCTATTATGTAGGAAGAATTAGCTATGAAAAAGGCATTGGTGTATTTCTAAATGCTGCACCTAAAGTAATTTGGGAAATGGGGGGTAAAGCGAAAATTGTAATTGTTGGCGGCGGCAATACAGACCATCTAAAACATTTAGCTTGGCATTTAGGAATTTGGAATAAGTGTTATTTTACTGGGTTCATGTTTGAGGAACATCTTGACAAATTCCAGACGGTGGCGGACTGCGCGGTTTTTCCCAGTCTTTACGAACCTTTTGGGATTGTAGCGTTAGAAAGCTTTGCTGCAAGAGTGCCTGTGGTCGTTTCGGATGCGGGCGGACTTCCAGAAGTGGTGCTGCACACTAAAACTGGCGTTGTTACTGAGGCAAACAATCGAGATTCTTTGGCCTGGGGAATTTTGGAGGTTTTGAAAAATCCAGGTTACGCGCAGTGGTTGCTTGACAATGCTTATCAGGATTTGGAACGCCGATTTAGTTGGCCGAAGTTGGCGATAGAAACCGAGTGGGTTTATGAACGGGTACTGAAGGAAAGGGCTGAGGTTGATTGGTAAGAATGTTGACGGTTGACGGTTGACAGTTGACGGTTGACAGTTGACAGTGAGTCGAATATCAACTTTTTTGGTCCAAAGCTTAAGAATTTGTAACACAATGATAGAGACACTCGAACTTACTTTGAGTGCACTCGGAAGATTTAAAGGGAATTGGCATCTTGAATATTTTTAGGGACATCGATCCCCAACCCAGACGCAGCTTGCTGACTTTATTCACCGCAGGTCTGCTATTCTGGTCGAGTTTGGCTTCGCTGCTGCCAACTTTGCCGTTGTACGTTCAATCTGTGGGCGGCACAAAACAGCAAATTGGCTTTGTGATGGGTGCATTTGCGATCGGACTTTTGCTATCGAGGCCGCAGTTGGGTAAAATAGCCGACAGCAGGGGGCGAAAACAAGTTTTGCTTCTAGGCGCGTCAGTCGCTGCGATCGCCCCTTTGGGCTACCTGTTAGCTCAATCTATCCCCTTACTGTTACTTATCCGGGCTTTTCACGGCATTAGCATAGCCGCTTTTACCACAGCTTATAGCGCTTTGGTAACAGATTTTTCGCCACCAGGAAAGCGGGGCGAATTAATCGGTTACATGAGCTTGGTGAGCCCTATTGGTCTAGCAGTTGGGCCGGCTATGGGCGGATTTGTGCAAGCTTGGGTAGGTTACACTCCTTTGTTTGCGATGTCGGCGGCTTTCGCTGTAAGTGCTGTATTTTTCACCTCCAAAATTGCGGAACCTAATTTTGCAGATTTAACAAAATCGGACTCGCTATCGGAGGACAAAAATAGCCAAAAATACTGGAAAATGCTGTGGAATCCTAGAGTGAGGATTCCGGCTTTAGTGTTATTGGTTGTTGGTTTAGTATTTGGAACTTTGAGCACTTTTATGCCTTTGTTTATCCAAGAAACCAAGGCTAATTTGAATCCTGGATTATTTTATTCTACGGCGGCTATCGCCAGTTTCGGTATGCGGTTAGTTACGGGACGGGCTTCGGACAAATACGGCCGTGGCTTGTTTATTTCTGGCGGCTTAATCTGTTATGCCGTATCTATGTTATTGTTGTATTTTGCTAACAACAGCAATGCTTTTTTAATAGCAGCTTTGTTTGAAGGTTGCGCCGGCGGTACTGTTTTGCCGATGATGGTAACGCTGATGTCGGACAGGTGCGAACCTCATGAAAGGGGTCGCTTGTTTTCCCTTTGTATTGGCGGATTTGATTTGGGGATTGCGATTGCTGGGCCGACTTTAGGCTTTGTTGCTGAACAAGTTGGCTATAGAAATATGTTTGGTTTTGCGGCTGGCCTCGCTGGCTTGGCTTTGCTGATTTTTATTACTCAGTCTAGCAAGGGCTTATCTAATTCGATGAAATTTGCGATCGGTCGAGGCAAAGATATTTATGCTTTGAATCGATGAGTTAGCAGAAAAACAGGCTTTCGGGCCTGTTGCACACACAGTGAGGTTGGTTGTAAAATACAAATTAAAAAAGTTATGAGTCTTGAATCGCGAGTTGAATTAATTTCTTAATTCAAAACTCCTAACTCAAAATTCATAACTTTTAGTAGTGGGCTTGGAGGGATTCGAACCCCCGACCTCATGGTTCGTAGCCATGCACTCTATCCAACTAAGCTACAAGCCCCTGTTGAGTTCAGATTTAATCTAAAATTGATTAAGTTCTTTTCTCACAGAATCTAACAGTAACACCATTACAAAAATAATGCAAGACCTTTCACAAACTTTTTCTAAATTGCCCGATGTGGCACAGCTAACTCACCTCGACAACAGCGGTGAAGCCCAAATGGTGGACGTTTCAGCGAAGGTGCCGACTGTGCGGCAAGCTGTAGCGGCTGGCAGGGTGCGGATGTTACCGGAGACGTTTGCGGCGATTGAAGCGGGGAATGCGCCGAAAGGTGATGTGTTGGGCACTGCAAGGCTGGCTGGAATTATGGCAGCGAAACAGACTGCACATTTGATTCCTCTGTGTCACCCTCTGCCGCTGAGTAGCGTGGAGGTGCAGGTGATAGCGGATGCTGGGTTGCCGGGGTATCAAATTCGGGCGACGGTGAAAATTAAGGCGGAAACAGGGGTGGAAATGGAGGCGCTGACGGCGGTTTCGGTGGCGGCGCTGACTTTGTATGATATGGCGAAAGGATTGGAAAAGTCGATCGCCATTGAGTCAATTCGGTTGGTGAGTAAAAGTGGTGGCAAGTCTGGAGACTATGAAAATGTAGAGGCATAAGTTTCATGCCGAAAGAGGGATGCAGCATTCAAAAAGCTGCACTTATGATTAAAATAGGCACAGAACTACTAATATCAAGTGAAAAACTATGCCTCCTCGTTGGCCCCGCAAACCCGATCGCAATGATCCAGAGTACCGCCGCTTAGATGACCGGATGAATTTTGCTATCCACGTCGGTCTTTTTTCTGCTACGAATTCAGGTTTGTGGTTTGTTCACAATTTGCAAAAGGCTGATTGGCCTTGGGCAATTTCGGTAACGGGTGGATGGGCTCTAGTAGTTTTGGCCCACGCGATTTACCATTTTGCGATCGCCGATTATTCGCCCCTCACCAAAGATTCTGGCTGAAGGCAGTTGGCGGCGATTTGTTAAGTCTTTTGATTCATAACAAATAACTTTCGGCTTTTTTGATATGGCTAATACTACACAGGCGATCGAATCCTTAGCAGCCGAAATCGGCGAAAATGTCTACATTGACATTGCCAAGTGGCATTTGTATCTGAGAGATGCCCACCTGCATACCGTTGTTGCCCAACAACTTTATTCCATGCTGGAAGATGGCAATTTAGATGCTGACAAAGTTGGACAAGTTTTGCAAGGAATTCCAGTCAAGTTGGGCGGCGGCAAGCGGGAAGTGCCACTGGCAGATTTGATTCCGATGCAGTGTCAAGTTCAATTGATGGATGTTCTTGAGGAATTTCAGAAGAAAATGTAAAGTAAAGGGCGGGTTTTGTACGCAGATTGTGGGCGTTGTGCCTGGTATTTCGCCTTTAACCCGCCCCGACAATTTTATTTACGAAAACGCCCTCGAATGCGATCGACAAACATATCAACTTCCGGCAACTTCATCTGGCTGACAAACACGGCAAAAACTCCTAACCCTACAAAACTTGCCACACTCAACTGCACTAATTGAATTACCAAACCTTCAGTACCCAAAACTCTTTGACAGGCTTGCAGAGTAGCCAAGGTAACGAAAGCAGTTAGACAACTGCCTGAAGTTAACCCCAGAAAAGGTAAACTCCACTCCCCCCAAGGCAGGCCACCCAGCTTTTTATCTAATAAGTACAAAAGCATAACCATCGAAAGACAATTCACTCCCACCGTCGCCAAGACTAATCCGGGCGCGCCAAAAGCTCCTACTAACAAATAATCCAGCAGTCCGTTCAAAAAGATATTGATAATACTGACACGAAAAGGAGTTTCTCCGTCTCCCAAAGCGTAAAATACCCGTACCACAACGTCGCGTCCCAAATACACAAACATTCCAATACTGTAAGCCATCAATATCGGCGTGACAAACTGCGATGCTGACCGATCAAAAGCATAGCGTTCGTAAACCACGCGGACAATCGGCCCAGCCAGCGTTACCATTAAAGCGCTCAGCGGCAGCATCGTAATCCCGGTCAAAACTAAAGATTGACGAATTTTATCTTTTAATTCCGGCCAGTCTTTGGGTTCGGTGAGGCGAGAAAATATCGGCAAAAATGGCACTAAAATTACATTAGAAATGATGCCTAAAGGCGTCATAACTAACAAGCCACTGTAACCCAATGCAGAGGCAGCTTGAGGGATGTAGGATGCGAAAAATAGGTCAGTATAAACATTAATTTGCAGCATTCCTGATGATAAGGTAGCAGGAACCATCACCTTAATTACTTCTTGCACTCCCGGCCGTTTAAAATTAAACCGCAAACGCAATGTTCCCAAGCCGGCGCGCCACTGCGCTACCAGTTGCACCAACCACTGCAAAACAGCACCCGCTAAAGTTCCCCAAGCTAAAACTAAGCCGCCAATTAGTGCGGATTCTGGCTGAATAATTTTGTCTCCGAGTTGCAGTGCGAGAATCCCCAAACCGCCGACAAGTGCAACGCTGGAAAATAAAGGACTAATTGATGGCAACCAGTACATATCGGCCGCGTTGAGAGTGCCGAAACCAATGCCGATTAAGCCTGAAAGTAATGCCATCGGTGCCATAATCCGGAATTGCTGGACGGCAATTGCTTTTATTTGTAAACCTTCTGCTGTTCTATTTAATCCCGGTGCTACCAAATCGATCAGGGGATCGGCAAAAATAATTAAAGCTACTGTTACCAACAGCAACAAGCCGCCGACTAAGGTGGTGATAGTCTCGACTAAGGGTGCTGCTTCTTTTTTATCCCGGCGGGCTAAAACGCTGACTATGGCGCTGTGAAATGGCCCGTTAATCCCTCCGAGCAAAATAAATAAGAAACCGGGGATGACGTAGGCGTAGTTGTAGGCATCGACGGCGATACCGACTCCAAAGGCTGCGGCGATCGCAATTTGGCGCACCAATCCAAAGACTTTGCTAATGAGAGTGGCAACTGCGACAATGCCGGCAATGCCTGCTAGGGAACGAGAGGGCTTCTGTAATTCTGCCACAAATGGTTACAAACGCTAATGCTAAAAGGATTCACTTATTTTAATAGCGAATCGGGAGAATCATATCATGAATTCAGAAAACTTCTATTCCGAATTGCGTTTAGTGAACAATTTTATCGATATTACTGACTTGGGGAATTTTGTTGATGTACCCGATGACTGGTACATTATTGTCACAGATATTCGCGGTTCTACCAAAGCGATTGAAGCTGGACGCTACAAAGAAGTTAACTTATTGGGAGCTAGTTCGATCGTTGCTGTTTTGAATGTAGCAGGCAAAACGGAGATTCCCTTTGTCTTTGGTGGCGACGGCGCTACTCTTTTAATGGGGCCATCGCTTCTACCCGCTGCTAAGATTGCTTTGCTCGCCACTCAACAAATGGCTAAAACTCAATTTGACATGGATTTGCGAGTTGGAGCTGTGTCGGTTAAGGTTGTGGTTGCAGCTAATTATCCGGTTAAAATAGCTAAGTTTAAAGTTTCCGAAAATTACAGTCAAGCTGTTTTTATTGGTGGCGGATTAACCCGTGCTACTGAACTTATTAAAGACCCTGCGGCGGGTAATATTTACAGTATTAAAAATAATGGCAGTTCTGAAACTGCCGATTTTTCGGGGTTGGAATGCCGATGGCAGGATATTCCCAGCAAGTATGGGGAAATAGTAACGCTGCTGGTAATGGTTAATTCAGATTGGACTCAGCAAAACCATCAACCTTATAGAAAAATTTTAGAAAAAATCGAATCAATTTACGGCAAAGAAGATTGTTTGAATCCTATTAATGGTAAAAATCTTAATTTGACATTGAATAGCAAAAAACTGATTAAAGAAATCCAAGTGAAAGCCTACAATGCTAGTTGGTTTGACCGCCAGATAGATTTATCAAAAATACAGTTAGAGACGGCACTTGGCTCGCTTCTAATGAATTTAAAAGTTAAGACAGAAGAGTTAGATTGGGGGGTTTATAAAGATATTGCGATCGCCGCTACGGATTACCGCAAATTTGATGATATGTTGAGAATGGTAATTTCGGGGAATGGGTGGCAGCGAAAAAAATTGACGGCGTACTTGGAAAATAATTACCGAGAAGGCAAGCTGGTGTACGGTTTGCACGTTGCTGACAGAGCGTTGATGACTTGTTTGGTGTTTGAACGCAACGGTCGCCAAGTACATTTTGTAGATGGCGCTGATGGAGGTTATACTTTAGCTGCAAAGGATATGAAACAAAGAATGAAGGAATAAGTAAGCCTAGCTAAACTACAAACCGTCCTTTCATGCTATGATGCCTCAATCTAAAATCTAAAATCTAAAATCTAAAATCTAATGACTGACTTAATTTACAAATATCCCCCTCTTTTACCCGGCCTTTTAATCAAGCGGTACAAGCGATTTTTTGCCGAAATAGAACTAGATTCGGGAGAAATAATCACCGCGCACTGTCCGAATACTGGCCCGATGACTGGTGTTTACATTCCCGGCAATCCAGTGCTGGTATCTCCCAGCGACAATCCTAAACGCAAGTTAGCTTATACTTGGGAATTAATTAAAGTTTGCGACACTGTGCCAACTTGGGTGGGAGTTAATACTGGGCTGCCAAATCGAGTAGTTAAATTAGCTTTGGAATTGAACTTGTTTCCAGAGTTGGGCAATTACAGTTTAATTCAACCGGAGGTTGTTTATGGCGCTGATAAAAAAAGTAGAGTGGATTTTTGGCTGACTGGTGAGGAAAAACCGATTTTTCTGGAAGTGAAAAATACAACTTGGGTAAAAGAGGAGTTGGCTTTATTTCCCGATACAGTGACGGAGAGAGGACAGAAACATTTGAGAGAATTGATAGAAGTGGTGCGGCAGGGATCGAGGGCTGTAATGCTGTATTTTATTAATCGCGGGGATTGTACTGATTTTGCTCCGGGGGATAGTGCCGATCGCCTTTATGGAGAATTGTTCAGACAGGCAATTAGTGAAGGTGTCGAAGTTTTGCCTTGCCGCTTTGACGTGACACCAGAAGGCATTCGCTATTTGGGGTTAGCAAAACTGGATATTTGAGAGTTGGTGCGGTTCATGGGGCAAACTCAGTCAAACTGCTCAAGCCGACTAAATGCTAGTCACCCCCCAATAAGCTGCAGCTTAGCCCCGGATGCGTAAGCCATGAAACTGTCGGAACTGTTGCTATTCGGAGACTTGAACACTGACTTCAAATTCCTCAATGGTTGATTCATCACCAACCCACTCACGCAAGTTTTTTAGTTGTAATTTTACATTACCGGGATTGTTTGCTTGAAAGGTGAACACGCGCTGCCTGCCACCACCTATCCCAAGATTACTAGGCACATTAATGTCGTCACTTTTTAATTGTAAAACTTCTGTATCTAACGCGGGCAGGAACCAGCGGTAGCCTGTTGTTGAATTTTCGTCTAAACGAAGTATGAGTGTCTGTCCGCGCTTGAGGGTTAAAACTGTACCACTATCGGCTTGAGATAAAGTTACTTCAGACATAGATTGTGAGGTATGGGGTGATGAAGGTGGCTGTATAGATTGCTGTTTTGGCTGTGCGGTCGGCACTGGAGGCGATGTTATGCAAGTATGTGAAGCAATGTTAGGAAACAGGGGCGTAAAGGATACTAGATAGGTCGAAAGGATTAAGGCTAAAAACATATTTATGTACACAAGAAACAGCGATCGCCAAGCTTAGTCGCACTAGAATCGGAATTGGCTGGGTGGCGGTTGACGGTTGCATGGTGAACCTTGAAGTTGAACCATCAACCGTCAACATACTAGATGCAAAATCTTTGATTCCAGCGCGGCATAAACTGGGAGAGTCGGCGACAATCAAGCTTTACCAAACGTAAAGGGTGGATACTTTGTTGTCGGCTTCTTCATAGTATTGGACGGGTTTAGCTAACACTTTAGCATGGGCTGCTATGACGTTGAAGGCAACGATCGCAGAGTCAGAATTATCGGCAAATTTCCGCCAACCAATCTGATCCACATACATATAAGCGTTACGAGTTGAGCTGTTTGTCCACAGTCCCAGTACCTTTTTATCAGTTTGCCAAGCTGTGTTGCCTTGACTAACAGCATTTTGAGCGGGGGGATCGAAGGTGGGACGCTCTTCTTGACTTGCGGTTTGCTTCGCAGCTTGAACGGGAGGTTCTTGGGTGGGGTAGGCTTCCATTTTTATCTCCTTAGTATTGGGGTTGAAGGGTTGTGCGATCGCCTGACAAGGCAGACAAACCTCATCAGGTGAACCGGCTGGATTGCTGGAATAAGTCATGGTCGTTCCTTAATCTCTAGAAGCGTATCGTTAATTGTTGGACTTGGGATTTTTAACGATCGTCTCAAGTCCGCTGTTTTTTACCAGGCGTAAATTTCTTTGATGATCCCGTTCTCTTGATAGAGGCTGACTGCACGATCGCCGGCTTTAGACGCAGCAAGCTGAATCAACATATCCAGGTTTGTTTGATCGCTAGCATCAGAGAGTTTTCTCCAGCCGATGCCTTCGCTGACATAGACATAAGCATTGCGATCGGCATTGTTTGTCCAGAGTCCGAGAATTTTCACATTTGACAACCAGCCGGTTTCAACGATGCCATCCACCGCGAACATACTGGAGTCAATTCCGCACTGCCCGTAAGCGATGCAGAAAAAGCCATTCTCACCAAAGTTCTGTCCCCAGCTATTTTTGGCAATCCAATAGCCTTCGGTGTCGTTGTAACCGACGATCGAGACACAGTGACCACCCTCAACCTTGCCGCTAACCTGGCGATAAATGCCGCTTTTGTAAGCAAAGAAATCTGTGTAGACAGTAAAGCAAGCTGCCAAGGCGCCGCGAGTGGCAAGCCATTCCTTCATATCTGCGATCGATTTAATCTCATGCCAGCCGCTAATTTTAACGGCGCTACTTTGCCAGTTACTCGCGAGGTTGCTGCAATTTTGATCGGCTGCGGTGTAAGGGTAAGAAGCTTCGATGGCGAGTCCTGTTTTCGCAGAATCCATTGAGGGTGGCACCCACCAACCGTTCCCGCAATTACGTCCTAAAGCGCGGGCATAGCAGTAGAACAAGTGAGCTTCGGATAAATCGATCGCCAGCGCCGGATTGTTGCGAAGGCGGCGAATGGTGGTTTCGATCGTTGCCACAGTGCCAAACGCAACACAAGAACCGCAAGAACCTTGGTCTTTGACTGGTGTAACAAATCCACCTGTCCGCATATCGAAGCTGGCGGGATAGCCTGCTGTCTCGCCTTTAATCTGTGCCGATTTAAAGACTTCCTGATTGATCTTGGCGATCTGCTCTTGTTCTTCAAAGGACGGTTCGTTAGGCCCAGGCGTATAACCGAGCCGCAGTTGCTTTTCGGCATCTGAAAGCTGAGTCATGCTCGTTTCGCCAGCTTGCCAGGAGGCACCCGCTAGCTCGATTGCTGCTTGCAATTTAATGGAATCCATGTCATCTCCTTAAAACGTAAAGTAGGTTTGAATCAAACTAAAATCGCTCGTGATTATCCGTATTTTTTGCTCTTTTTTCGAGCTGCGATCGAACACTGGATAACAGCGTTTGATCTAATAGTCTTCCAAATAAACTCGGGCAACAATACGACGATCCGCGTATAGGATTATGAAGATATTGCAACAAATTTTCCGTTGAACAACCCCAATTTTTCCAGAACAACCATCACAGCAGCCGTCCGGGTTTGTACGCTTAGTTTCCCGTAAAGATGCTCTAGATGTTTTCGCACTGTTCCTTCACTACAACCGAGCACTTTAGCGATTCCTGCATTGCTTTTATCTTTGGCAATCCAGAATAAAACCTCCGCCTCGCGTTTGGTGAGTCCTAGCGATTCCAGGGCCGAAATAGAGAATGATTGCAGTTCTTCTTCCTCCAACAGCAAGAGATATTGCTGGTTGATCGGATCTGGAATCAGACGGACGATCAACAGTCTTCCTGCTTGTTGAATGTGCAAGGGCAAACAGCGAGATGGAATATCGCCGTTGAACGTGAGTCGCGAAATTTGATCCTTGAACCAATGTTGTAAGGATTCTGGCAATGAGTAGGGAATGCAGTGTAAAAAATACTGGCTCAAAAGTTCTTCGGCCCGTTGAGTCATGAATTGCACTTCGCCTGCAATTTCCACAACTATCGCCCCTACCCGATCCAATATTTGATTGATTTGTGTCTGTGAATTCATGGGAATTATCTCCAGCGGCATACAAGGTGACAATGGCGAAAGTAGATACCATTGCGATGCGGGTATCTCGCTCATTTCACTCTGGTTGAGGTCTACAACTGTAGAAATGCACTCTGAGATTTTTGACAGTCCCTGATTTAAGTTGCTTTTCTTAAATAATCACTAACAATAACACTGACTAGCTGTTAGTTACCAGTCACATAATCGAGTGACTTGCATAATTTTTTTTTTGTGCTAATGGCAGTCAAGCGATTGGAGATTTGAGATTTGAGATTGAAGAAAATGTTTAGTTGATAAATTACCTGTCAACATCAGGCGATGTTTCGTACAATACACTTGTAGCATCTCACAAAAAAGAGCGATCGAACTATGGGAATGACTCTGACCGAAAAAATATTAGCCAAAGCATCAGGCCGCACTAAAGTCGAGCCCGGAGAAAATATCTGGGTAGAAACAGATGTGTTGATGACCCACGATGTCTGCGGACCCGGCACCATCGGCGTTTTCAAACGCGAATTCGGTGAGAATGCTAAAGTCTGGAATCCAGACAAAATCGTCCTAATTCCCGACCACTACATTTTCACCAACGACGAACGCGCTAACCGCAACGTCGATATTCTCCGCGATTTTGCCAAAGAACAAGGGATAAAATACTTTTACGACATCACGGATCGATCGGACTTCAAAGCAAATCCTGACTACAAAGGAGTTTGCCACATCGCGCTAGCACAAGAAGGCCACACCAGACCAGGCGAAGTGCTCTTCGGCACAGATTCCCACACCTGCAATGCCGGCGCTTTCGGACAATTTGCCACCGGTATCGGCAATACAGACGCGGCTTTTATCATGGGAACCGGCAAACTGTTAATCAAAGTTCCGGCAACCATGCGCTTTGTGTTCAACGGTGAATTGCCGGATTATTTGTTAGCAAAAGACCTGATTTTGCAAATTATTGGTGACATTAGCGTTGCTGGTGCTAACTACCGGACAATGGAATTTGCCGGCGATACAGTTGAGCGTTTGACGATGGAAGAACGGATGACGCTGTGCAATATGGTAATCGAAGCTGGCGGTAAAAATGGCACGGTTGCGCCCGACAAAACTACGTTTGATTACGTTACTTCTCGGACTGACAAACCCTTCGATTCATTTTACAGCGATGGGGATGCTAAATTTTATAGCGATCGCACCTACGATGTCAGCAAATTAGAACCAGTCGTCGCCAAACCGCACTCTCCCGACAACCGCGACTTAGCCCGCAACTGCCGCGATGTCAAGATCGATCGAGTTTACATCGGTTCCTGCACCGGCGGCAAAACCTCCGACTTTCTGAATGCCGCCCGCATTCTCAAAGGAAATCAAGTCAAAGTTCCGACTTATTTAGTACCAGCAACTCAGAAAGTTTACGAAGATTTGTTTGTCACAAAATACGAAGGTCAAACGCTTTCGGAAATCTTTTTAGCGGCCGGCTGCATCGAACCCGCAGCGCCTTCTTGCGCCGCTTGTTTGGGCGGGCCAAAAGATACTTTTGGGCGGATGAACGAACCGGAAATTTGCGTGTCTACAACTAACCGCAACTTCCCCGGCCGCATGGGGAACAAAGAAGCGCAAGTTTATCTAGCTTCGCCTTACACGGCGGCGGCTTCTGCGCTGACTGGGTACGTCACCGATCCGCGCGAATTCCTGCGTTAGATAGTAGTTGATGAAAGGTGTGCGCTGCATACCTTTCGATTAAATAAAGCCTTCTCCTCTGGAGTCAGGTGTTTATTTAGCAAATGTTAGCCTTTCTGCAACTGCCAGGAGGCGATCGTATTCTTCTGGGGTTTCGAGCGCCTTTGGAGATATTTCTGCCAGCAAATTGCTATAAATGAGTCGGTCAAAAGTAAGGATTATTTTTCCATTTGTCTTGGTCGCAAGCTGTTGCGGCATTTAAATTCTATGTCAAAAAAAATCAAACCATGAGTGCGGTGTCCCGCCCGTCCTGAATATACAATTCAAATGCCCTACAGCTTAGCGATTTTGTTCGAGTTAATATCAGCAAACCCAGTGTTGGGAAAGAGATAGTTAATGTAAAAACTCGACAAGAATTGCCAAAAATTATTCTTAACTCAAAGTAAATCTAAAGTACGCACTGAATACCTTACATTTACTTTGAGTTAATCGACTTTAGGTTCCTCGAAAAATGATGAATAGAGATATCCGGCTGCTACAGCGCCCAAAATTGGTGCTAGCCAGAACAGCCACAACTGTGCGATCGCCCAAACCTTACCACCAAAAATAGCTAGTATCAATGCTGGGGCAGTGCTGCGTGCGGGATTAACTGACAAATTGGTGACAGGAATACCAATTAAGTGAATTAGTGTCAATGCAAAACCGATCGGCACCGGCGCAAAACCTTTGGGAGCTCTCGCATCAGTAGCACCCAAAATCACAATCAAAAACATGAATGTGAGGACAAACTCAGCCAGGAAAGCAGACACCATTGAATAATTGCCCGGAGAGTTTTCGGCGTAACCGTTAGCTGCAAAGCCGCCGATATCAAATCCAGGCTTACCGCTGGCAATTAAATACAGGACAAAGGCTCCTAGTATACCGCCAATCACTTGGGAAATAATGTATGGGAGAAGTTCTCGCGATGAGAAGCGTTTGGCGACAAATAGACCAAAGGAGACGGCGGGATTGAGGTGGCATCCAGAAATGTGACCAATCGCGTAAGCCATTGTCATTACTGTCAAACCAAAGGCCAGAGAAACACCTACCAATCCGATCCCTACAGGAAATACAGCCTCTGCCGAGATTTTTGCCGCATCAATGGTAAACACTGCCGCTAGCACCGCACTGCCGCAGCCTCCGAAAACTAGCCAGAAAGTACCTAGGCACTCAGCTACATAACGTTTCATAGGTGACATTTTGTTAAATTTGTTGTTAGATGGCCCCTATCTTACCACAACGATCACCAGAAAAAATTAACTGCAACAGATAGTTTGTTAGGGCGTGTCATCAAATAGAGTGGTTGACTTTTTGAGCGTTGTGTGAAGATAGTACGGAACTACAATCATTTACTTTCAGGAGGAGCTTTTTGATGAGCCGACGCTATGCTTTGCGCGACGACCAATGGGAACGGATTAAAGAGTTATTACCAGGACGAGAAGGTATGGTCGGAGTAACCGCCAAAGATAACCGTTTGTTTGTCGAAGCGGTTCTCTACCGCTACCGCACAGGCATTCCTTGGCGAGATTTACCAGAGCGCTTTGGCGACTTTCGAGTGGTTCATACTCGCTTCAGCCGTTGGTCTCAAACAGGCGTGTGGCAACAAGTGTTTGAGGCACTGGCAGCGAATGCCGATAACGAATATGCCCTGATTGATGCCACGATTGTTCGGGCTCACCAGCATAGTGCTGGAGCCGAGCAGAGTACACCCAAACAAGAAGCGATTGGTCGCTCTAAAGGGGGTTTGAGCACTAAAATTCACGCCGTCACCGATGCCTTGGGCAATCCCACTCATTTTTTTTAACTCCAGGTCAAGCCTCCGACCTGGAAGGAGCCGATCAGCTATTGCCTCAAGTTCAAGCAGAGGCGGTTCTTGCCGACAAAGCGTATGATGCTGATGAACGGGTAGTAATTCCTTTGCAACAACGAGGAATCGAGGTAGTCATTCCACCCAAGAAAAACCGCAAAGACCCCCGTGATTATGATGCTGTGTTGTACCAAGCGCGTCATCTGATAGAGAATTTCTTTGCCAAACTAAAGCAATTTCGAGCCATTGCTACTCGCTACGACAAGCGTGGGCTAAACTTTTTGGGAGGGATTTATCTAGCTGCCTCAAGTATCTTGTTGGCTTAGGCTGTCAGCCGAATCTTGCTCCACACCTTGTTCATTTTGTCAACCTTGCTAATTGATGACACGCCCTAGAGCCAAAGCTTGATAGCATTGTATGTTGGGAATCAGCTTTAAAAAAATGATTGCGATCGTGATGGGAATCTCCGGTTCGGGAAAAACTACTGTTGGCAAGTTGCTAGCGCAATCTCTCAATTGGGATTTCAGCGATGCAGACGATTTTCACTCGCTAGCCAACATCGAAAAAATGAGTCTGGGCATTCCTTTAGAAGATGCCGATCGCATTCCGTGGCTTTTGCAACTGCAAAGTGAAATAGACACCTGGTTATTAAAAAATAAAAATGTCGTGTTAGCTTGTTCGGCCTTAAAAGCATCTTACCGCGAAATGCTCTGCCGAGACCAGCAGCAAATTAAAATAGTTTATCTCAAAGCTTCTTTTCAGCTATTAGCATCCCGGTTAAGAACTCGCGAAAATCATTACATGAAAGTAGACTTGCTGTCAAGTCAGTTCGCTACTCTCGAAGAACCAGAAACTGCAATTATTATAGATGCTTCGCAGCCACTAGAGGTAATGGTGCGCCAGATTAGAATTCATCTGATATGCGGTTAATTCCACAGAATAAAACCTCAAGCTAATCCGCATTTAAATTGCATAATAAAATAAATCTTTACTCTTATGGGGTGATCAGGAAAGCCCGTCCTCAACATACAATTTTAGTCCACAACAGTTTAATACCAAATCTGGCTTAAATAGGGCTTGATTTCTTAGTTTCTCTCAGCTATGAGGAGAGTTTTTATAGTAGCGATTTCAAACGCCGAGTCTTATCGAGGGTTTTTAACGCGGATTTGTATAAGAGTTATTTTTTTCAAAGCAACCGGGTTTCTAAACCAAATTTAGCCCCCTCTCCGTTTCCGGGGGAGAGGTTTCGCGCCCTAATTTTTGTACAAATACAAGAAAGCTTCTACTTCAGCGGCGGTTGGTTGAGCCGCAATTGCACCCGGTTTCATCGCTGTCATCGAACCTACCGCGCTCGCATAAGTTACAACTTTTTTTGTTATTTCTGGAGTGGCTAAACTCTTAATTCCCACCTTGCACAATTGGCTGACAAAACCAGCCAGGAAACTGTCGCCTGCACCTGTTGTATCCTCAACATCTACTTTAAATGCGGGGATTTTTCCTTCATTTTCCGAGATACAATAGGCGCAACCTTTCTCGCCTGCCGTCACCAAAACGCCTTCTACAGTATCGAGGCGGTAGGTAATAGCTCCTGCGTCGCTAGTGTCAAACAACCATTCGGCTTCATCGTCAGATAACTTGACAAAATCAACTTTTTTTAAGATTTTTCTAATGTGCGCTTTTGCTTCGTCTGGATTTGGCCAAAACACCGGACGCCAATTGATGTCAAGTATAATTTTAACGTCATACTGTTCTGCTAGTTCGATCGCTCTGGCGATCGCCTCTCGACTTTCAGGATAAGCTAATTCTAAAGTGCCTAGCACTAAATATTCGGCATTTTCAAACAACACCTCCGGTAGTTGTGCAGCGAGGAGGTGGGTGTCTGCAAAGTCCGCAGTATCAAATTTGCCAAAACCGGCAAAATTTCGATCGCCCGCTTCATTCCGCAAGACATAAACTTGCCGTGTTGGCGCACTTGGATGTCGCTGAACTCCAGCGATATCAACCCCTACTTCTTGCAATACCTGCACTAGGGAATTCCCCAATTCATCCCCACCTACAGCACCGATAAATCCCGCCGCCGTCCCCAATTTAACCAAAGCACAGGCAACATTAGCAGGAGCTCCGCCGGGATATGCCGTCCAAGATTCTACCTCTTCGAGAGATACTCCGGGTTTGTCTGCTAAACAATCAAATAAAACTTCACCCAGACACAGAACGCGAGGATAAGTCATAGAAATTTGAGATTTGAGATTTGAGATTTTAGACCAGCAGTAGACAGGTCAATAATGATTTTTAACCCATCCCAGAAAAATTGCAAGCTATTTTTTTATGGCTGCTCCTATAATATCAGACTTACTGAAACTGGCAGTTACTCCCTAAAGGTTGAAATATAGTGCGGGCTTATCATTTAATTGTTTTACGCGCAAACATCTGGAGGTTGGGCCCGGATGTCAGATGGGCGTAGGTAAAGGCAGCACACGGCAAGACGCACAGCCACTTACACTGCTTGTGCGTCTTGCCGTGTGCGCGCTGGGTTTGCACTCCTGGCGATGCTGCAAGCGAGTTGGTGCTTCGGGTCCGAAAGAGTAGCACAACAAATTTAATTTTCTCTTCATACTCGATCCCTCATCCTTTAGAATTGTAGATAGGTAAATATGCAGACATAGGAAAAATTTATGAGTGGGATTGTCTCTGGAACCCCTGTCACCCTGTCGGACAGAGAATTGCAAGTGGTAGAGTTAGTAGCGGCGGGATTGACTAATGAGAAAATTGCCGAAAAGTTAGAGATTAGCAAGCGTACAGTTGACAACCACATTAGCAATATCTTGAACAAGACGCGCGCTGACAATCGAGTTACGCTTGTACGCTGGGCGTTGCAGTGGGGAAAGGTATGTTTGGACAATATTAACTGCTGCCCTTTACCGCGGCCGATCGATAAAGAAGTATCTTAAGTAGGGATTCTGGTTGGGGACAGGCAAAGAAATGATGCAAACGGCACAAGAAAAACAACTCCGCTATCAAATTCAAAGCCCTGGATTGCCGCTGGCGGTGTATCGCGAAGTGGCGATCCATTTGCGTCAAGTTGAAGGGGTGCAAACCGGTTTAATTCCGCAGCAGTCGCAGCGGTTTGATTACTGCGACAGCCAAGTTGGGGGTTTGTGGATACAGTATCCTGAAGGGTTCGATTTGGCAGGTCGCGAGCGGGTCGATCGCATTTTGGCTTATTATGGCGATCGTTACGGAGCGTGGGAATTATTAAGTCATTAGTTATTGTTAAGTGTTGACTGTTGACTGTTGACTGTTGACTGTTGACTGTTGACTAACAACTAATAACCGTTAACTAATGACTAATGACTAATGACTAATGACTAATGACTAATGACTACTGACTACTGACTAACAAAATGAGTGCAATTAAAACTTTACCGGGAACGCGGGATATTTTGCCCGCAGAAATTCAATATTGGCAAAATATAGAAGAAGTCGCTAGAACCATTTTAAAAAAAGCGGTTTATCGAGAAATTCGGACGCCAATTTTTGAACAGACATCTTTATTTGAACGTGGCATCGGCGAAGCTACCGATGTTGTGGGCAAAGAAATGTACACTTTTAAGGATAAGGGCGATCGATCGACTACTTTGCGCCCAGAAGGCACCGCCGGAGTAGTTCGAGCTTTTATTCAAAACAGTTTGTACGCCGCAGGAGACGTACAGCGTCTGTGGTATGCGGGGCCGATGTTTCGCTACGAACGCGCGCAAGAAGGAAGACAACGGCAGTTTAATCAAATTGGCGTGGAAGTCTTGGGAAGTGCGAATCCTCGTGCGGATGTCGAGGTAATTGCGATCGCCTGCGACATCCTGCAAACCCTGGGTTTAAAAAATTTGCGCCTCGATATTAATTCTGTGGGAAATAAGCAAGACAGACAAAATTATCGGCAAGCATTGATAGATTATTTTACACCGCACAAAGACGAATTAGACGCCGATTCTCAAGACCGCTTAACTCGCAATCCGCTGCGGATATTGGACAGCAAAAATCAGCGCACTCAAGAAATTGTAAGTGGTGCGCCTAGCATTTTAGAATATTTGGGAGAGGAATCGCGATCGCACTTCGAGCAAGTGCAGCTTATGCTCACAAATTTAGGAATTAGCTATCACTTAAATCCCAGATTAGTGCGCGGTTTAGATTACTATACCTACACCGCATTTGAAATTATCTCCGACGATTTGGGAGCGCAAGCAACAGTTTGCGGAGGCGGCCGCTACGACGGTTTAGTTAAGGAATTGGGCGGCCCAGATACGGCAGCAGTTGGCTGGGCAATGGGTATCGAAAGGTTAATTATCCTGCTGCAAAAGTTGCAACCTTTGCCTGTACCCAAGTTGGATTTTTATTTGGTATCCAGGGGGGAAAAAGCAGAACAGCAATCGGTATTGTTAGCTCAAAAATTGCGAAGTGCCGGGTTTAGCGTCGAGATAGATTTGAGCGGCAGTGCGTTCGGGAAACAGTTTAAAAGAGCCGACAGAAGTGGTGCTGTTGCGTGTTTAGTTTTGGGAGATGCGGAAGCTGAAAACCAGACTGTACAATTGAAGTGGTTGGCGAGTGGTGAACAAAGTGCGATCGGGCAATCGGAACTACTAGCAATGACAAACGAGCTACAGCAGAGGATTAACAACCCTTAGAACGATCGCTTGTAGGCTAGTCTCGATCCCCCTTAATAAGCGGGATGGATTAATTGTCAAGAGAACAAACCAATATCAGAGGCTATTTGCTGACGCTCGCGTGAAGGATGTAACTGGTTCGTCTCGGTTAGAGAAACCCAAAAACAACTGACTAAGATTGTCAATTTGATTAGCCATCAATCTTAAAGCTTGTGGAAGAGTATTCGTACCACTCATCCTCGCCAAAGATACTAAAAATTGTCACCCCCCTTGCCCAATTAGCTGCTGCGTTGCCGCGACCATGAATACAGTTATCCTCCTTTAACGTCACATCTTTAACCCCATGCACTCGATTCTCAATTAGCCAGTGTCCTGGAATTGCCTCGGCTTGCTTGACTAGCTGACCAGTCCAGACTACTTAAATAATAGTGTGATTCATGAAAATTAACTAATCGACGCCGACTTTTTTTACCTTTCCATCTGCTGCCACTTCTGAGGATTGCAATTATGTGCTTAGCCCCCGCCCACAAAGGTAATAATTGAGAACTCATGGCATAAATTGTGGTTCTTCGAGCTGTACTGCGTCCATGTAGGTGTTCATCAGCTTGATGTGACTCGATCGCACCTACAAAATTTACTACTTTCTGAGCTGTTTTACAGCAATTTGAGCTCAAACCCGGCACAAAGAGGGTAAACTTTCAAGATGTAAAAAAGGAGATAATTTAGAAATGGCAACATATTCTCTAGCAAGTCTATTTGAGTCATGAATGTAGACCAACCTGAAACGCTTGTGATGATTGAATAGATTGTTTACAAATCAAATGGTTTTGCTATATTCGAGCTATTTCCTCAGAGCGACATCAACGCTTACTAAAAACTCTGAGTGATTATCTGGTGAATTAGGGAGAAGGGCGATCGCTCTTTTTACGAATCGCGTGAGCGATATGGAGTCAACTTTTCCATAGTACAATGGAATTATGTGGCCTAATATTTTACCTGATGACCTCGATCACATCGAGCAAGCCCTTCAACTCTCCTCACTCAAAGTCCTCGTTATTAATGGGGATTTAGGGGGAACGATACAGTTGTTTCTACCCGCACCAAAATACTATTTAGATGCGGGATAGCTTACTTTAAAAAAAGTGGGAATTTAATCGACCAAATCGGGGAAAACCTCGCGCACGGCCGGATGCACCAATCGGTGATTCTGCACGTTCAATCCCTTCGCCAAACTTGGATTCATTTCCAAAGCTTTAATCCCGCTATTTGCCAACTGCAAAACATAAGGCAAAGTGCTGTTATTCAAAGCTTGAGTCGCAGTCCAAGGCACGGCACCGGGCATATTCGGCACGCCGTAATGCACGACTCCTTCCTCAACATAAGTAGGATTTGTGTGAGAAGTTACCCGCAAAGTTTCCACGCAGCCGCCTTGGTCAACGGCTACGTCAACAATCACAGAACCGGGGTGCATCTTCGCAACAAATTCGCGAGAAACAAGCACGGGAGCTTTTTTACCTAAGACCAAAACCGCACCGATTAACAAATCAGCATCGGGAACAACTGCTTCAATTTGTAAAGGACTGCTGTAGAGGTATTCTACTCTGGAACCGAACAAAGTTTCTAAATAGGCTAGGCGATCGACATTTACGTCTAAAATCTGCACTCTCGCGCCCATTCCTACAGCAATTCGCGCTGCTTCTGTGCCAACGATTCCGCCGCCCAAAATCACAACTTTACCCGGTCTTACCCCTGGTACACCGCCCAAAAGTACGCCGCGGCCACCTTGCTGCCGTTCCAGAAACCGAGCTCCGAACTGCACAGCCAAACGCCCTGCAATAATACTCATCGGCGTCAGCAGCGGCAATTTTCTGTCCGGGAGTTCGACGGTTTCGTAGGCGATGGCCTGGACTCCGCTGTTGATTAAGTGCTCGGTTAATGTGCGATCGGCTGCCAAGTGCAAATATGTAAACAGCAACTGCTCTTTTTGAATCAGCGGATACTCAGCAGGCAGCGGTTCTTTAACTTTAACAATTAGTTCGCGATTCCAGACATCTGATGCTTTTAAGACAATCTTAGCCCCTGCTTCAACGTAGTCCTCGTCCGCAAAACCGGCCCCAGCGCCTGCATTCGTTTCGACGAAAACTGTGTGGCCTTTGTCCGAACAAGCCCGGACACTTGTGGGACTGAGCCCGACTCGAAACTCTAAATCCTTGATTTCCTTGGGGACGCCTATTTCCATCTATAACCTCTAATTTCAGGCATACGTAGATCGAATCTAACTTAAAAACCATCCCCAGCGGGACAATACCATTGTAGATTTTAGATTTGGCAATCCGGCTGGGCTAAGATAATTTTTGTTGGATTTTTCGCCAGATCGATCGCAATTTCCCAAATTGATCGTATTCCATCAAGTCGATCGTCTTTTTAGCTTGTTCCAACTGTAACTGTAGCTGTTGAATTTGATATTGGTAATTCTGCAATTCGGACTTGGCTTCCTGCAACGGAATTCGCACTGCCGTTTCCCCAGTATTTTTCCTTATTGCAACATCGTGATAGCCTAGGGACTGAAAGGCAAAAAATACGAGTTCCCAGTTATTCGCAATACAAAACTCATTGACTGCTTTCGCCACACCGTAAGGCATCACCTCGCCTACCGACCAATTCGTGTAATCGTTAAACACCATCATTCCTTCGGCTTTAACTTTTGTGTAACCTTGCTGAATATCTTTGCATACACCTTGATATTCGTGGTCGGCATCGATATATATCCAGTCAAAATACTCGTCAGGAAAGCTTTTTAAAATTGTCGAAGAATCCCCTTCGTGAAGCTCTACCGTTCCATTTTCTATCCCTTCTTTAACTAGACTTTTTTGTTTTGTGCTGATTTCTGCTTTGAATAAATCAAAATTATAATCGATCAAATGCAGCTTTTTGGGCTTGGCAATAGCAAGAATTTTTTCCGCAAAGCGCCCGTATTGAGTTCCTACCTCGGCCACCACACTATTTTTAGGCAGATATTCCAATATCTTTAATCGACTTTGAACAAATCGACAATTCTTAACGTGACAATCTTGAAGCATGGGGGCCGAAAGTAGGAATGGATTGTCATCCAAATTATTCCACTTCTCGTTATTCCAGTCCTTAGTCGCTTGTAAAAATCTTTTTTTGTATTCGATAAAATCAAACATATTATTCCGATGATAATTGAACTCGAAGCCGTGGGGGAAAGATCTAATCAATATCAAGCATTTTGTAGTCAGTGCCTACGTTTTTTTGCCAATTCAAAAACATTGACTCAAGTCCCTACTACATTTTTTTAACATTTTCGACATTAGTGCAATTTGGTCGGCTACAAAAAATGCTATGGTAATCCTATTGGATTTGTGTACGAGATTTTTTGTATAGGAAACCCTGATGCTGTATAGAAGAAAAAAATAAAGAAATATTGACTTTGACAAATCCTAAAAAGATTACTATTTAATTTTAATTTAACCCTATTTTAGATTAAAATACATTAGGGTCTAAGAGATGTGATTAAATAATAGCTGATAGAGACTCTGCTGTCAATATATTTGATCTGTCACTTATAATTTAACAGGCATAACTCGCCCCCCTATCTAAACAAATGCCACGGATACCTACCTTAACATTCGATCGCGGAACTCTCCTGTTGCACCCGCCGCCCAAAGGCAGAGACTGGGTGGACTTTGCGACATGGGACGATCGCGTGGAAAAATACCGCATTCGAGCCATTCACTACCGCCCGCTGGTAGAATGCCTCCAAGCCGAGTGCATTCACTTCACCGACGAAGCTAGGGGATACGAACTACTCGAACTCGTACCCAGCGTGGAAATGCAGCCTTACCCACATCAAGAACAGGCCCTCGCAGCTTGGCAGGAAGCAGGAAGCCAGGGAGTAGTCGTCCTCCCCACCGCTTCCGGCAAAACTTATCTGGCACAATTAGCCATGCAAGTCACTGGTCGCACTACATTAATTGTAGTACCAACTCTTGATTTAATGCACCAGTGGTATGCTAATTTAAAAGCAGCTTTTCCCGACCTCGAAATCGGATTGTTGGGCGGAGGTTCGCGGGACAAAACGCCAATTTTAGTCGCAACCTACGATAGTGCAAGTATTCATGCAGAAACCTTGGGCAATAAATACGGTTTGCTGGTTTTTGACGAATGCCACCATTTGCCAACGGACTTTTATCGAGTAATTTCCGAATATGCGATCGCGCCTTTTCGACTCGGACTGACAGCTACACCCGATCGCACAGATGGTCGCCACAGCGATTTACATTTTCTTATCGGCCCCACAGTATTTAGCAAAAGACCCGAAGATTTGGCAGGCGATGCTTTAGCCGACCATAAAATAGTTCAAATTATGGTAAAACTGTCAACAGAAGAAACCGATCGCTACGCCGAATTAATCAACATTCGCAACGACTTCTTAAAACAGTCAAACATCAAAATATCCAGCCTCGAAGGATGGAAACAATTTATCATGGCAAGCGCGCGATCGCCCCTGGGACGGCGCGCCATGCTAGCCCACCGCCAAGCCAAAGAAATCGCCCTTTGTACCGAAGGCAAACTGCGAATCTTAGCCCAAATACTAGCAGAACACTCTCCCCAGCGCACCCTAATTTTCACCGGAGACAACGCCACAGTTTACCGAATTTCCCAAGAATTTCTCATCCCCACAATTACCCACCAAACCCCTGTCAAAGAACGCCACGAAATCCTCGATCGCTTTCGCAGCGGCGAATACAAAACCCTCGTCGCCTCCCACGTCCTCAACGAAGGAGTGGACGTTCCCGACGCCAGAATTGCTATCATATTGTCAGGTACCGGCAGCGAACGCGAATACATTCAGCGATTGGGTCGAGTTCTCCGCAAAAGCAGCGATGTAAATAAGTTAGCAATTCTCTACGAAGTCGTCACCGAAGACACCAGCGAAGAAAGAACTTCTCAACGCCGCCGAGGAGGAATGCAGCCTCACAAACCCCAACCACAAACAGAAATAGAACCGCCAAAGCCAGAATATCAGAAATTAGAAACAGTC
Source organism: Microcoleus sp. S13_B4 (assembly GCF_036700885.1). NCBI lineage: Bacteria > Bacillati > Cyanobacteriota > Cyanophyceae > Oscillatoriales > Microcoleaceae > Microcoleus > Microcoleus sp. S13_B4. The sequence goes on along the minus strand of NZ_JAUBPU010000041.1, from coordinate 16,859 downwards.
AAACCGACACCCATTTACGGAGTCAACCGGGAGGCGACTAAAAAAGCAGCAGAATCACCCGCCAAATGGGGAGAAGACAATGATGAAATTCCCTGGTAGCAAACTTAAACTATTTCTGAACACTCTCTATCTTCCCTTCGCGTTCTTCGCCTCTTCGCGGTTCGTTAAAAATAAAAAACTATCAACAAATGCTACCCACTGATTTATTAAGTCACCGCCAAAACGGAGAATCAATTATTCCTCTCCGCCTCAAGATAGATGCTAAAAACTTAGAAGCAGCTAAAGAAATGATCGACTGCTTCCAAGAGTCGATCGGCAAAACCCAAGGCGAGCTCGACGGACGCTTGCTAGAATTAGAAGGCGACAGCCCGGATTATCGGCTGAAACGGGGATTAGCGCACCTGCTGAAAGGCGGTTTCTCCACCTTGGAAGTCATCAGTCCCCTAGAACCCTCAGAGTTGAGACAGCGGGTTTTTGCCTTGTCTGCGCGATCGACTCCCAGCCCTCAATCCACCCAATTAACCCTGGAAAAAGTAGCAAGTGAACTCAGCCAAGACTTAAACAGAGAAGTTTTTCCTCACGAAATCACTACAGGTTTATACGCCGATTTAAACGAAAACAAAATCCTCACTGAGTTTAATCCACCAACACCCGAAAACTTGCTTCACAAATACAATCTTTCTCAAGTTCAAGGCATATTTTACCGATCAAGTCAAGTCCAATTAACCGCCCACCGTAACGATCCAGGAGAATACAAACTCTTATTTCGCTATCTGAAACTATTTCAATTAATGACTTACATTGAAGGCGATGCAGACCACGGTTTTACACTGACAATAGACGGCCCTACAAGCTTATTCAAACCCAGCACCCGCTACGGCTTAGCCCTGGCGAAAATGCTGCCCGCACTGCTGCACGTCACCAAATGGAGTATGCACTCGACACTGCACACAAAAGACCCTTTTAGCGGCGTTTTGAAAACAGGTAAATTCACCCTAAATTCCGACTGCGGTTTAGTCAGCCACTATCCCCCTGGCAAGCCTTATGATAGTATGTTAGAAGCCGCATTTGCTGAGCGATGGAATTCCACAAAAACCGAGTGGCAACTAGAACGAGAAGTTGATTTAATTCCGATTCCAGGTAGTGTGATGATTCCCGACTTTCGGTTGGTGCATCCCGATGGGCGAGTATTTTTATTAGAAATAGTTGGCTATTGGCGGCCGGAGTATTTGCAAAAGAAATTTGCACAAGTACAGAAGTCTGAATGCGATAACTTGATTTTAGCTATTTCCGAACGGCTGAATTTAGAAAAAGCCGGGGTAAATGTAAATGACGTGCCAGCAAAAGTAGTCTGGTTTAAAGATAAATTGCTGCCCAAATCAGTCCTGGAAGTCCTCGAAGAGTAACCAATCCGCGCATCAGTTGCAAACTCCTTTCTTTCTCTCTCTCTGCGCCCTCTGCGTCCTCTGCGGTTCAAAAAAATCCTCCTCAAAAAATATCGCACATTCCCAGCTATACTTAAATCAGAATTCACCCAAATCCTTGCCACCGCTTACTCTCACCTAAAACCGATTGAAAAATGGCAGACACAAGTATTGTCGAAAGAATCAAAAAGCTGTTAGCCCTAGCCACCTCATCCAATGAAAACGAATCGACTGCTGCGGCGGAAAAAGCTTCCCTTTTACTGGCACAGTACAATCTCAGCCTCGCCGATTTAGGACCAAATCACCAAGAAGAGATTGACGAAAACTCAGTTGAAACAACATCCAAATTTGTCACTTGGAAAATGATGCTGCTTTCGGGAATTGCCGACGCTAACGGTTGCAATGCCATGCGAAATACTTATAATGGCAGTATGTTTTTGGTGGGAACTTCTACAAACTTGATTGTTTGCAAACATCTGTACGAGTATTTGAGTTCTGCAATTGAAAAAAGGGCTAAATACCGCAAAGGAAACGGCAGGGGGTTGGCGTATCTGAATGCTTTTCGGGTTGGATGCGCGACAAGGTTGAGACAAAGATTGTTGGAACAAAAACAGGAGATGGAAAAGTCAGGGATTCCGGGTTCGGGGGATGCGGCGGCGACTCCAGGGATTGTAGTGCGATCGATGTTTGAGAAAAATCAACAGGCGATCGCGGATTATCTAGAGGGCCGAGGGGTTAAAATTAGAACGAGAACAGATTCTCAAGTCAGCAGCGCGGCGGGTTTTAATTCGGGGTATGAAGTGGGCGACAAAATTAGTTTGCACAAGCAAGTGCAGCCGCAAGGGGATATGAAACAACTTAATGAATGTCTTTGAGTTCTTGATAGTAATTAATGGATAATCAAAACAGGGATAAAATTCAAGCAAATTACAAATTAGGTCGGTTTGTGTACTGAAAAGTTGAGTATTATGCACCTTTATCCTGACTATCCTTAAGAGTTTTGAAAACTTGCCACAAGATAAATGTAACCATTACGCTGAGGAAAAGTGCAGCCAATCCCCAAATTATCACTGATAGAATAACAGAAAATATTCCTATTAAGGCTAAGGCAAATAATAATCCCATAAATATTGGTATAACCAACCAATGTTTAAAGGTCAGTCGAATTAAAGATTTAAAGAACTTGGAATATCTTTGCTGTTCTAAATACAGAAAAACCAATTTAATCAGTATTAGTATCTCTCGTTTATATTCCCCAAGTTCCTTGGCAATTGGTAATGTCTGCTCGTATAACTCAATAGCTTGTGGTTTGTATCCTAGTTTTAAATTGGTAGATCCTAAACGAGCCAATGCTACCATTTCCATGTCACGAGTCCCTGTTGTTTGTGCCAATAATATAATCTGCTCGTAACAACTTTTTGCTTTTATGTAATCTTCTTGCTGAGAGTAAATACCTGCCACACTAACCAGAGCAAAAATTTCGGCTTCACTGTTATTGACTTCACTTAGAAGAATTAATATTAGCTGATAATACTCTATAGCTTTAGGATAGCTTTTTAGTTCCTTATAAGCTTCTGCAATACCCAATAATACAGCTATTTCTCCCTGGTTGCCCATCTGTCGCACAATTGGTAAAGCCTGCTGATAGCACTCAAGTGCTTTGACATAATCTTTTGAAGCTACATAAGTTGTTCCCAGACCAAACAAGACCAAAAACTCTCCTTCAATGTCGCTTTTTATTTGTCGCACAATGCTCAAACTTGCCTGGTAAAAATTAATGGCTCGATCGTAATCCTCTTGTAGGTAATAAATCCATCCCAAATCTTCTAGTGCCCGTCTCTGACCCAAGGGATCTTGTATTTCTTTTGCTAGTGATAAATGCTGCTCGTGACACTCAACCGCATTGGTATAATCTTTAAGACGGCGGTAAATTGCACCCACATCTCTGAAAGATTTTTCCACACCTTTACTGTATTGAATCTCTTGCATAAGATTCAAGCTCTTCTGCTGGTATTGCATAGCTTTAACATAATCTTTACGACAGCGGTAAACCACACCTAAACTTCCTAATGCTGCTCCTTCAATTTGGCGGTCTGAAATTTCTTGTGCAATGAGTAAGCCTTCCTTTAAATACTGTATTGCTTGAGTATAGTTACCCTGGATATGGTAAAAACCGCCCAAATTTGTTAATGCCGTGCCTTCCATGCGACGGTCTGGGATTTGCCGTGCAATAGCTAAACTATCCTGATAGCACTTCATTGTTTTAGAAAACTTTCTTTGAGATAAATAAGTATTTCCTAGATTTCCCAAAACTATCCCTTCTAGACTGCGGTCTTGAGTTTCCTGTGCAATAATCAAGACTTTCTCATGGTATTCAATCGCTATTTCATACTTTCCTAAAGCTTGATTCGCATTCCCCAAACCATTTAAAAAACTAGAAGTGCGTGTCGTGACGTTATGTAAAATGCGGCTATAAATTTCAATTTGTTCTAAATAGTATCCCCAATGACCCAGTTGATTGTGTAAAGCTTGATTTGTTGGTGTTTTTAAATGAGTAAAAAGGATTTGACTTGCTCTTTCCCAGTCTTCCACTTCGCAGAGATGGTGAAATGCTTCCAAGTATCCCCGAACTTTCTCAAGATTGGAAGCCTCCGGCTTCGGTTTGTACTTCGTCAGCCAATTTTTAACCGCTCTGTACTGAGCGCGTTTACAAGGGGGCAGTTCCCTAAACTCCGGTGCTGCTAGATCGATTCCTAGATTAGCCAGCATCCACTCTCCCGGTGGCGTGATGTCAATATCCAAACCATTTGGACTTTTAAAATCAAATTCAGCAAAATCACTGTTCATATTGTCCACTACCTCGCTGTCAAATTTTTCAAATGCTCTAATGCTACACTGCGAATTAAATTATGTTGTCGCAAATGTATCTCATCGTCAATTAATTCTGCTTCTACCAAAAAGCGATCGCGCAACGCATCCAACGCTAACTCTTGCTTCTCCTCATCGCAATCCCAATCTTCCAAATGACTTAGCCAAAACTCCTCCCGTACTCTACAGCGATACACCGAAGCTTCGCAAAGCAATCGATAGGCATTCAAAACATCTTTTTTCAATCTCTCAAACGTCTTTTCCAGCCGGACTCGCACATTTTTTCGCAGTTCGCGAGTATATCGATCCAGCCGCCAGTCGTCATCTGCTGATGCCGTTATTCCTTTGGTCTTAGCTTCCTCAATTGCCTTCTCCACTTCTTCAATTTCCTGCCCGTATTTATTCCAATAACCCGCCACGTTGCCATAAAAAGGCTGACTGCCAATTTCCCCAGCAATCACCCGCAAAGCCAATGGATGCCCTTCATAAGCAGCGCCGATTCGTTCTAAATAGGGTTTGTTTGGTGAATCTATATCAACCTCTAGTCCAGTTTTATCGAACAAGGCTAACTGTTCTGATGGTGTCAGTCCCTTCAATTCTTGGCGATACCAGAAATTTTTATAACGGGACGGAATTTGCTCTGGCAAATCCTGCGATGTTACGATGATACGACTTTGGAAAGATTCTACTGCCAAAAAAGTTTCAAAAAATTTTGCCCACAACTCATCCTGAAAACCATTCCAGCCTGTTTCTTCATTTCCTTTTAAAATCAGTTCCAGAGAATCTATCACCACCAAATACCGATTTTCTCGCAATCGCTTGACCAATCTCTTCAACAACCGCTGTGTATCTTTGCGGTCATCTGGCGTAATCCGTTCTCCCCACTTTTCCAGCCATCGAATCGCCACACTAGCAAAATCAGAAGCTTGCTGCTGGTTTTCAAAATTCTCCTGATGAAACTTACGACCGTCGTCTTGCAACTCTACCGCCAATCTTTCAGCTAAAGCCGTTTTACCAATTCCCGCGATGCCCAGAAGAATTAACAGGCGACACGACCCTTGAACCTTCTGTGTGAGTTGAGTAATTAGGTCTTTTCGACCAACCCAAGCATTGTCACAAGCAAAAAGCTCTGCTCTCGAATCAGTCTGAGACAAGGGACTATCATCAACAATATCTTCCCAGTTCTCCAATTCTACAGCCTTGCAAATCTTGACAAAAACCTCCTGCCCAATAGGCTTCCGCCGCCAAAACCGCTTTAAAGTTGCGACTGAAGTTTGGGCATCTCCGCACCAGCTAGAAGCTTGTTTTTCCAAGCCTTTCTTTCGCCTTGCCCGATCGACTATTTCCAACCCAGATTCCGATGCTCTCAGAGTAGCTGCCATGCTGATTTTTTAACCTTCAGTAACCATATTTAACTTATAACATCTGCCAATTTGTGGCGCGGCTCAATTTTGGCTCACTTTTGGATATAGCGCCAGAGGTGCGTTGAAATTGAGCCGTCAAACCTTTGCTGTTCAAGGAATATAGAGATGGGAAGCAAGTTAGCCGATCGCTCATTTCCCAGTTAAAACAATCACTTTTTTATCAGGAGTAAGACTATGCAAGCACCGAATTTCGTTCAACTGGAACTACCAGGCGTTTTACCTAAAAAAAACGACACCCTCAAACAAATAGAAGAAGCAATGCAAGGAATACTAGACCTAACATGGAAAACTGTGATCCCTCACATATCAGCACGCAGCACTAAAGAACTGATGCGACAGCACGGAAAACTGATTGCTATCCATGATGGCGAAGCCCGGATTAAAGTTTCGTCAACACCACTTTTGCTAATGGCAATTCACAAACTTCCCGATGTTGAATCAGCCTTCAGAAAAGCTTTTGACACCACAGTCAAAATCCGTCTCGAAGTGTAAGTGAGCTCGTTTCCGGTGACAGCCTATTATTCAATGCTTTGCCCGCGTGCGGTGCGTGACAGTCAATAGTCCCATCGCCGCGAGTTAAAGTTTTCCCGTTGTCACGCACCCTACCACTGATATCTTGCACAGAGTACGATCGCCCTCAATCAATCAATCAATTCCGCCTCTTCAAAAATCTGTCTAGTCGTCAACTCCCAACCAGGCAGCAACTCATCCACCATCGGTATATTATCCGTATAAACTTGACTAGAACCATCGGGGAAAAAGATTCTTATTAAAATAGCTTCTGGATCAATCACCCAAACTCGCGGAACTCCCGCCGCCAAATAATCTTTCGCCTTCTCTTCAAATTCCTTCATACTTTGATCGGGCGATATAATCTCAATCACCAGTTCGGGAATTGCGGGACAAGCTTCATTTCGCCGCCAACTTTTCGGCAGACGTTCATAAGAAATGTACGTCAAATCGGGAACAGGTGCCCAATCTTTATCCTGACGTTTTAACAAAATTGCCCATTCTGGAAGCACTCGCCCGCGTCCTTTACACCATACACGAATCAGGTCACACAAAGCTCCCTGTAAACTGGAATGAAAAAATTTTGGAGACACTTTAGGCACTGCTTCACCATCTACAAACTCACAATATATATCTCCGTCGGGCAAAGCTAGAAATTCTGATAAAGTGAGTTTGGTTCCCCTGCCTACCATGACTCCCAGCCCTCTCGCTAATTAATTCAAATATCAATTATACAAAATTTCCAAACTTTCCTAGAAGTACGATCGCCCTTCTCCCTCTATGCCAAAAGTGGAACAGGCGTCCCGCCTGTGAATTTCTGTGAATCTCTGCGCCTCAAAAATCAAAATCCCAATTCCCCAAAAACAATAGCGGGGCAGACTATCCAGCCCGCCCCATCTTCTCCAAAAGCCCCAAAACCATTCACTTCAACCAGGCAGGATGAGCCATCAAAGCGGCAAACGGCTGCACTCCTCGCAACTGATTTGAGAGCGGCAAATGCCCTCTCCGCGCGCTCAAATCCCAGATAAACTCTTGCGGGTATCGCGTCCAATTATTCCCCTTTTTCCAGCCAATTAGCGGCCACAATTTATCCCAATTCTTGCCCGAACTCAGCCAAATTTCACGCTGCACTGAAAAGCCAAATTTACCTTCAGAATGAACTTTCCACAGCGTATTAATTGTTTGTAAATCCGCCACCGGCAAACTCTCAACTTGCGTAAAATACAGCCACTTTCTCTGCAAAGCTGTATCACCCGCCAATTCACAAAGCTTGTCTAAAGTCAAGCGATCGGCTTCTTGAAATTCCTGTAACGCCAATAATTGTTGCAGTGGAGTGTAATCAATGTTAGAGTCCGATCGCAGCGGCACAACCCCAGTCGGAAAATTCGCTTGCAAAAACTCCGCCACTCTCGGAGAACCAGCACTGTAAAGAATTTGGTAAGCTTTACCCATTACCGCAGTCGGTGCATCTGACTTGCGCTCTAATAAAAATTCCATCAATACATCCCAACCCGAATCTGCTATTTGTTGTTGCAGCAGTTGCAGTTGAGTTTTTTCCGAACCAGACCTCAACTGAGAGCGGAGTTCGGCTGTATCGGCCGCCGAGTCTAGAGGAGAAGTAGAAATCGAGTCAGTCATGAGAAACTATCAGCTATCAGCTATCAGCTATCAGCGATTAGCTGAAGCCCTGGTTTTCCCCCATTGTACAATGGTACTGACTCCGATTCACTTCTCTGTACTCGGATGCCTGCGCGCAACGCCGCCTGGTTTAGCCGATCGCCCCCACCCTCTTCGCCAATGGCAGCAATAGCAAATAAGTCTACCATCTGAAATTTACGATCGATGCCATGTCAAAGAGTTTTTCTTGAACCTAGTCGTCCACGATCGAAACCCATGCAGGGAAGGAAGGCGGAAAAAAGTTTATGTCATATTCCGAGTCTTCCCACTCTTTGACCCAAAGCGGCACGGCGCCGGGGCTAGGAGTTGCAGAAAAGGTGCGTTCTTTGACTTCGATCGAGTGAAATAGCTGTTTTAAAGTATCTCCCCGATCCAAAGCTTCGCTGAGGATGTCGTCCAACTCAGGATCGACCCGTTTGACGCGGTTTTTGTCCTCCTCCAGCCACAGAAGTTTCAAAGACTTCAGATCTCTCGGACTGAGGATGCTCTTGTAGTACACGCGCTTAAGGGTCGCTACGGGTTCCAATGAGCGTTCGATCCGGCGAATTTGCTGAACTCGCAGGTAGTGCCATTCCGCTAAACGCTTGCGTTCCGAAGGCGGGAGGGTTCCTTTCCCTGCTGCGTGTTTGTAGTCGTATTTAATCAAACTGCAAGCCATATTGGCTAGCAGGTGAATCAACTGTTTTTCTTTGGGTGTCGCCTGACGCCGTTCCTGGGTTCTTGTCAATACGCGCTGTCTGCGGGTAGTTTCGAGAGTATTTTCCATTGGGTTTTTACTAGATGAAATACGATTGTGCCAGATCCGAATCCCGAACATCAGAAGGTAAGGAAGTTGATAGGCGGGGAAACTCCACCGACAGACTCGCCTTACCTGTTATTTTCCCATTCACCCTTCTCGGAAACTGACCCCCCCCGGGATTAGGTAGACTGAATATTGGGAGCGAGTTTTAACCGCCTCGAGCGCAGGCGGTTGCGACAACAAACGCCACCACAACAACAACCACCACCACCGCACAAGAGCGAACCACACAAGAGCGCCAATTATTTCCTGCCTTTACCCGTTTTTACCTCTTCTTGGTCCCCATCCTCATTCGTTCCAGTGTAGTTAAAGTCGGGACGACTCTCCCAAGCCGTCAAACTGCTGGCTGATGAATGTTGTGGGGCGATCGCTGAAGCGCTGGCGCTGCCTGCCTGGAAAAAGCCGAAGCCAGCCGAGGCAATTACCCCTAATACTAAGATGCTGTTTTTCATGTTCGATGACCCTGATTTCCGTAGATTGACACTTTTTGGCTAACCCGATCTGTCAGAAATGGGTTGATGCAATAGCCCACTTGTCTTCTGATAAATCTGCCTGCCATAATCAATTCAGACAGGCACACCCGCTTGCGATCGGAAACGCCGGAAGTGACGTGTTACTAACGTCCACGATCATCCACCAACCCGATTTTTTTGGGTAGTGGAGCGAAAGCCATCAGGGCGTCGATCCATCAGGGAGTTAAGCCATCAGGGTGCTAATCCATCGGGTAGTTAAGCCATCAGGGCGCATCTTCTACAATTAGCCACCGCCTTAACTTTTATAGTTGAGCCAGTGGTCAGCCGGGCACTGACAACGCCTTTAAGAATTAAACTTTTTTTGGATTCATCCCCAAAAGTTTGTCCTTAAGAATCCCCGCGCTTGCGGAAGTCCGGGGAGTGTCAGCAGCATGGAATTCCATGCACTCTAAGTCAACTAAAAAAACGCAGATTAACGATATCTCCCACTCAAGCAGTCCTCAGCCAAACGCTGGGGTTTTTTATTGGCAGCTATTGCTGAGCCTTTTCCTCCGGCACAAGGCAGCCGGCTCTCAAGGCAGAAGGTTGACAGCACTGCGGTTAGGAGTTTCCCTGGCAACATCATACCACCGGGTGAATTTTAAAGTAAAATTGTAAATAAATGTGAATTAAATGGCATTTTTGCCTTTGCAATCCGAGCGAGTGAAAATTAACATACTTCTCTAAACGAGTGTGAAGAACAACGGGGGTGGGGTGCGATAGTTCGCAGGATTTGGCGCCAACGGTTGCAAAGATACGGTAAAGATTGAGAAGGAGAAAGGTGAGTTAGTAGACAATAGAGAAAGACAAACAAAAATTTTCAACCATAGTAAGGCCCGTTCAAAAAAAACAATGCAAATGCAAGGATAGGCAAGCTCCAAACCCTTATTGAATAAATCATTCCCTAATCTAAAATCTAAAATCTAAAATCTAAAATGGTATAAGCTGGCAATAATTCCAATTTGTAACCTTTCGATCGCACAACATAGGGGCGCAACATCTTGATGAATTCCCAGATGACAGCAGAAGTCAACTCCACGTACCAATATCAAGTCGGAGGATATTTGCCTGCCGGTGCGCCCACCTATGTCAGGCGATCGGCTGACAGCGAACTCTACGAAGGACTCAAAGCCGGAGACTTCTGCTACGTGTTGAGTTCGCCGCAAATGGGAAAGTCCAGCCTGCTAGTGCAAACAGCCAAAAGGTTGCAAGCAGAAGGTACAGTTTTTGCCGCCATCAACTTCAGAAGCATCAGCAGCCCAAATGTCTCCCCCCAAAAGTGGTATGCCGCAATCATGTACCGCATGGCAAGCAGTTTGCAACTCACAAACAGGTTTGATGCCATCAAGTGGTGGAACGATCGCGAACTGCTATCGCCGATGCAGCGATTGGAGATATTTATCGAAAAAGTTTTGCTCAAGTCACTTCAGCAAAATCTGGTAATTTTCATAGATGACATTGACAGCATCAGCAGCCTAAATTTCAGTACCAGCGATTTTTTTGCTTTGATCCGGGCTTGTTACTCCAAGCGGGCAGAGCAACCGGAATACGATCGCCTGACTTTTGCTGTTATGGGAGTAGCAGTCCCCTCAGAATTGATCCGAGATCCCAGATGCAACCCTTTTAATATTGGACGGCAGATTCATTTAAGTCGATTCCAACTGCACGAAAGTTTGCCGCTAGCAAAAGGATTGGCCCTCAAAGCTTTTCGCCCCCAAAAAGTGCTGCAAGAAATATTAGCTTGGACGGGTGGGCAACCGTTTCTGACTCACAAAGTTTGCCACTTGGTACTTGAATACGGGCCTTTCATTGGCAGAAATTCCGAAGCTCAGCAGGTTGAAAAACTGGTCAAACACAGAATTATTAAAAATTGGGAAGAAGAAGACGAACCCCAACATTTGATACCCATACGCGATCGCATTTTCCATAGCCACTGCGACCTCACGCGGCTGTTAACGCTGTACCAGCAAGCTTTGGAGCCGATCAAGGCAACAAAACCGGGGGAATCGCCGGGAGTACCAGCAGATTACTCTCTCGAAAAACTCGAATTGCAACTATCAGGACTGGTTGTTAAATCTCACGGTAGATTAATAGTTTCCAACCTAATTTATCAGTCAGTTTTTAATCGATTCTGGGTGGAAAAAGAGCTGGGCAAATTGGCTCCCTACCACTCCGCGCTAGCAGCATGGCTGGCTTCAGACCGCGAAGATGAATCGCTGTTATTGACAGGAGAAAGTTTACAGTTAGCATTGGATTGGGCTGCGGACAAACAATTAAGCCAAGAACACTATTGGTTCTTGAATCCCGATCGAACTTTTGGGGAACAACCGACAGTCGTTGTCGCAGAAGTTGCAGACAGCAGCGTAGACACCGATGCAGACAGCCGCATCCTCACCCCGCCCTCAGATAGTGTTCCAACAGGCAGCAACGAACAGAGATTGTACGATCACATCGTCTCCTGCGTGGAAACAGAATCCCCCGCACAGGTGATCGAGCGGTTCCGAAAGCTATTTATCGACGGCATGGGCTATCCCGAGCGAGAGATTGAAGCAACTTTGTACAGTATAGTCTCCGTCAAGCGATCGGATCAGCACTTTAAATATATCCTACACCGCTGCTGCTACATCCCGATCAACCGCTGGCAACTGCAATCGCACAACCAGTTCGCGATCGCCAAGTTGGTAGCTTTATTTAAGCAGGCTTATCCCCGATTTGGGACGGAATTTTACATAGTCAAGCGCTTGCAAGAACAAATAGCTTTCTTTTCTAAAAGTGAAGAATTTCAGACCCTAGAGCGCTTAGTAAAAGCCTTAGATAGAGAGTCGGAACCGCAGCAACAAGATACAGATTCTCCTTTGGGCGAATTGATCTGTCGGTATCCTTATTTGTACGGCTATTCTCTCCTGAGCAAGGGCAGCATTGAGGAAGACCAACAAACCATCAAAAAACTGGCATTTCAAAGACAGCGACAATTTGAAACACATTTGTCTCAATATTTAAATTATTTGGTTGAGCCGAGAAATACAGAAATAGGAATTGTGCAACGGGCGCCTAATCCCACACTTTTGAACGATGCAGAACTGCACTTAGCGGTCATGGAATTTGCCGGAAAAGTAGCAGGCGATCGCAGCTACAAAGAAGAGGCTCAATTTTTCCTAAGAGATGCCAGACAAACTCCATCTTACGCCTCATTTAAAGTGGATTTGTATGAATATTTAATATCCTCGGTTGAACCCGAATACGGGGGGCGTCAATTTAATGACCGTTTGTACAAACAAATCAAAAATACATTGCGAGAAAATGACTCGGTGAAATTCAATAATATATTGTTAGTTGGGACTTGCCACCAGTTGTTCAACTTCTTAGTAGTGGAAAATGCCCAACATCCCAGCCACTACGTTTTTTACGATTTGGTGTACAACCTCGGTGCCAGCAGGACAATGGGTTTATTGCTGAAACTTGTACTGCTTTCGGGCAAAGTTAAACCTGAGTTGGAAAAGCGATTTTCTATTCTGTTTAATCACTATGAAGGTAAAGCTTCTAATGAAATTATGTGGTTTGTCAAATCCTTGGAAAATTTTAATGTGGCTTTGGTTGTGAATTTTGGTAAGACGGATTTGTCTTTGGTTAAACAGCAGCTTATTTTGACTTGAAAATAACAAAATCGCTCGGGCGGCTTTATATAATACTATTAACTCAAAAAAATTAAGTAAACACAAATGAAAGCCTTAGTAGTCACAGGAACGACGGACGAAAAAGGTCTATTAATTCTCGATAAACCTTTAACACTAGACACTCCCGACCCCGTGCGAATCATTCGGGTTCTTCCGGAACCTAAAGATGAAGCTGAAGACGACCCCGACGATACTCTGGTTGCAGAAATAACAGCCAGTGTCAGAAAAGCATGGCCGCCAGGCCAAGCCGGACAAACCCTATTAATCTTGGAAGTGTGGGAGAGAATCGATTTTAGATTTTAGACGATCGATCAAGTGGAATAGCCGTCGATCGTACTTTTGTTAACCATTTACTCAAAATCCGTGAAGCGAAGCTATCTTCCCGCAGGGGTTCGGTGAAGGGTAGGGAATCGCGCAGATATCAGCCTCAACTCCATCCGCAGCATCATCGCCGATTTTGATGAAAGCCAATAGCGGTGTATTATTAATTTTATGATTAGCTATCTCAAAGGCACAGTCGCCGATATCGCCAAAGGCAGCAACCGCGTCATATTGACTCTGGAAGTCAATCAAATCGGCTATGAAATCCAAATTTTGCCCCGTGTGACCGGTCAATTGCCAGCATCCGGCGAAGTCGCCCAAATTTTTACCCACCAGCAAGTTAAGGAAGACCAAATCGTATTGTACGGTTTTGGCAGCGCGGCCGAACGCGATTTGTTTCGGCAGTTGACGAGTGTTAGCGGTGTGGGAGCTCAACTGGCGATCGCACTTCTGGATACTTTAGGATTGCAAGATTTAGTCCAGGCGATCGTCGGCGGTAACACCCGCATCCTCGCCAAAACCCCGGGCGTGGGTACAAAAACCGCAGAACGTCTCGCCCTGGAACTCAAAAGCAAACTCTCGGAATGGCGACAGCAAGCAGGTTTGACAACTTCAGTCGCCGCCGGAGTTCCCCCAGCTATTCAAGAAGAAGTCGAGATGATCCTGCTGGCGATGGGATACACTGGGGCTGAAGTCTTGCAGGCGCTGCAAACCCTCAGTCAAGACAGCACTTTGTCCGCCAAAGGTAATGCCGATGATTGGATACGTGAGGCGATCGCCTATTTGAGCCGATAATTCCCTACCCAAGCCCGAAACCGGGAATAAAAACCAAATTCGGCCGGGCCAAAAAACCCATTCCTGGCAAAAATTTTATCGTTGTTATGCTTCCCCTGTGATAACATAGGAGATTGTGACAATCGTACAAAAAAAACTAAAATCAATTCATGGCTCTTACACAACAGCGCAAACAAGAAATCATGGGCGACTTCCAAACCCATGAAACCGATACCGGTTCAGCAGATGTCCAAGTCGCCATGCTGACCGATCGCATCACAAAACTCAGCGCCCACCTGAAAATCAACCAAAAAGACTTCGCCTCCCGGCGCGGTTTGATGATGATGATCAGCCGCCGCAAGCGCCTGCTAGCATACATCCAAAAGGAAAATGTCGATCGCTACAAAGCATTGATTGCCCGTCTAGGCATTCGCGGCTAAACACCAAAGCCAAAATTTGCGACAATATTCTTTAATCTTGGACAAACACCAAGACTTATTGAAAAATGTTCGAGATTTCAGGTTAGAGATAAAATATGTCCTCCGAACCACCCCGCAAGCGCTTGCCCTTTGAACCGGCAACAAATCGTAAAAAAACGCCTAAAAAGCCCCCAGAACCCCAAGCAAGCGTAGCCTTAGAGTCGGATTCTGCCGACAAGCAGCCGAAAGCTAACAAAACCGGAAAACAGTCGCAATCCATCCCAGAAGTAGTCAGCCAACGTATGATATCTCGCATAGCGGTATTCTGCGGCATACCTACCCTATTGGGAATTTGCACATTTTTTGTAAGCTATTTGGTAGTCAGCAAAGGCTTGTTTGATCTGCCCAACACAGCAGTATTGCTGGTAAGCATGGGCTGTTTTGGTCTAGGCGTTCTGGGATTAAGCTACGGAGTCCTCTCGGCTTCCTGGGATGAAGAAATTTCAGGAAGCACTCTGGGGTGGGAAGAATTTAATACCAATTTTGGACGGATGCGAGAAGCGTGGCGCGCCGCCAAGCCAAAAAGTTAGTCATTAGTTATTAGTTATTAGTCATTAGCTAAAAACTAAGCTGTTAACCATCTAGAATTTGTTTTTGGGGAGGGAACAAGAACCCGCCCCACAACAATGCTAATAATACTGATATAAATAGATTCTCGATCGCCATTGCATCTATTTTTCTCAGTGCATCAGAGTCATCATCCGTTTCTAGCCCAACTAAAAAGGCAAAAAAAATATGATTATTGTAATGAAAGCCGGCACTCCAGAAGCCGAGATCGATCGAGTAGACGAAGAGCTCCGCACTAACTGGGGTTTGATACCAGAAAAAATCGTCGGCCGTTACAAAGTTGTTATGGGTTTGGTAGGCGAAACCGCCGAGCTCGAACCGATGCAACTGCGCGAAATGAGCACCTGGATTGAGGAAGTGCTGCGCGTGGAAAAACCCTACAAACGCGCTTCTCTGGAGTACCGCCAAGGAGAAGCCAGCGAAGTAGCGGTTGCTACTCCTTTAGGAACTGTAATGATCGGCTTGCATCACCCGATCGCGATCGTAGCAGGCCCTTGCTCGGTCGAAAACGAAGAAATGATTGTCGAAACGGCAATGCGCGTCAAAGCTGCTGGCGCTCACTTTCTCCGTGGTGGCGCATACAAACCGAGAACTTCCCCCTACGCTTTCCAAGGCCACGGCGAGAGTGCTTTGGGATTGCTAGCTGCGGCCCGGGAAGCTAGCGGTTTGGGAATTATCACGGAAGTTATGGATGCGGCGGACTTAAGTGCGATCGTAGAAGTAGCCGATGTCATCCAAGTTGGGGCGAGAAATATGCAGAATTTCTCACTGTTGAAGAAAGTCGGAGCTCAAGACAAACCGATTTTGCTGAAGCGCGGCATCTCGGCCACCATTGAAGAATGGTTGATGGCTGCTGAGTATATCATGGCTTCTGGCAATCCGAACGTGATTTTGTGCGAGCGAGGAATTCGTGGGTATGACAGGCAATATACACGCAATACGCTAGATTTGTCGGCAGTACCAGTATTGCGGACTCTGACTCACTTACCGATTATGGTTGACCCGAGTCACGGTACCGGTTGGGCGCAGTTTGTACCGTCAATGGCGTTTGCTTCGATCGCCTCTGGTACTGATTCGCTGATGATTGAAGTGCACCCGAATCCGAAAAAAGCTTTGTCTGACGGGCCGCAATCTTTAACACCGGATCAGTTCGACAAATTGATGGAAGAATTGGCGGTGATTGGTAAAGTCATGAACCGTTGGCCGCAACCCGTGCCAGTTTTGGCATAAAAACAGGCGAAACGCCTAACCAAAAATGCGATCGGGGTTAAATCCCCGACTTCTTAAAGAAGTCGGGGATTTTGTTATTCTGTTTTTGGAATAGAGGCTGATACCAAATCCGGGTCGTGCATCAAAGAACTGTGGGGTAGAGAGCCAAGTCGTTCCAAGTCCATCTGCGCTCTGTTAATCCAGCTCTCTGCGCCGCCGTTGTTCCTAAACGATGATTAACCCAAATCCAGTTGACAAACCTGAGCACCACCCTGTTGATCACCTTTGTCTGTTCCCAAATTTTGGCAAATTTATTCTGTCGCCGATGCCATCGCCCTGTTTGTTGTGGCACAATCCCGTTGGTTCGTTCTAGCCTCTGGGTGTTCTCTTTGCCGATTTGATGGTGAATTTCTGAAGTTAGTACTCGCTCATAACCGCCCTAACCATGGCTTTTCCAATTGAGACAGTCGGTTTTCCGCCAGGGTGCTGTTGACCAATTCTTCGATGAAGGCATCCGTGTGTTTTCCCACTCTAGCTGCCAGAATTACAGCAATTTGCGAGCAACCCCGCCACAACAAGTAGCTCTCTAAATAGGCTCAAAAAACAAACCACAATGATTAA
>NZ_JAUBPU010000040.1:52094-52344 GCF_036700885.1 Microcoleus sp. S13_B4 | reverse complement strand
TCATCACTGTCTGAGAGGTTGTAAAACTCACCGCGTACAGTGTTTGCTGGTTGTCCGGTAGGATTTCCAGGGCCTGGGGAACTGATTGAGGGTACGACAATGGATACAGGCGTGCCCGGAGTTGGAGTTGGAGTCGTTATCGTCGGAGTTGGAGTCGTTATGGGCATCCCTACCGGAGTTGGAGTCGTTATGGGCATCCCTACCGGAGTTGGAGTCGTTATGGGCATCCCTACCGGAGTTGGAGTCGTTA
>NZ_JAUBPU010000040.1:0-51994 GCF_036700885.1 Microcoleus sp. S13_B4 | reverse complement strand
TGGGCATACCTACCGGAGTTGGAGTCGTTATGGGCATACCGCTGTCGTCATCCTTAATTGTGAGTGTAGCGGTAGCCGGTGCGCCTATCGGTGAGTTTATCATACCTCCATTCGTTAAGGACAATTTTATCGTTTCATCTCCCTCCTGCTTGTTATCATTCACAATGGGGATTTCAATTACCTCGAAATCTTTGTCAGCGGGAATGAAGGCTGACCCGAAGGAGCTGTAGCTGTAGCCGAAGTCGTAATCTTCTACGGGAGTTGCTGTACCTGACTCTACCTTGAGACTTCCCCTAATGTCACCTCCAGTAGGACCATTACGCTTAAAGGTAATAGTCGCTTTAGTCCCATTTTCATTGACAGTGTAATTGGCCTCACTAAACGCTATGGTGCTAATGCTGGGTGTAGCGTTACTATCTCCTTTCAGAGTCAAAGTGTAGGGCGACCATAAAACATCGGAAACGCCACGCCACTCCAAATTCACACCGTAATCTCCCGGCTGCAAATTTTCAGGAATTGTCACTGATGCGTCTGACCCAGCCTTTGCCTCGGCGCGACCAAAATAGCTTGTGTTGCTGTCTTTGGTAAAAAAGGATAGCCAAACCACCTCTTTTAATCCCGATAGAGTCACATTGATTTTGTTTTGGTTGTTTGGCGGCACTGTAAACTTGTAGAAATCAAACAAATCTTTGTTACCTAGAAAACCGTTAATCACTATGGGAGTAGGAGAGATATTGCCGATTAACCGAGCAGTATCTCGGTAATCATTAGCAGGCTCTTCTTCATTCATTTGCAGCAAATGTCTTTCAGTGTCTAAAATTCCTTGAGCCTCAACCCGCTCGTTAATATCTGACGGTAGTATCTCAGTCATAGATGGAAGATTAGGAGCATCCATATCGCCTGTGATTCGTTTAGCTGTCATTATTCTATACCTAAATAAAGTTGGTGGAAGATAGGAGATTTCTACAGGTAGGGACTTAGGAAATGCCATATCCCTACTTTTTTGACTACCTTCTACATTTATAAAATACTCAAGACCGATAAGCCACCTAACAGATATTAGTATTTTTATTAGCTATTTTTGTGAAAACTGCTCAATTTGGCATATTATACAGAAAGTTTCCGTATAATTACGAGTTATAAGGATGAGGTAGCTAGTGGGCAAAAATTTTATCCATAGGTATTGGAAGGACAGAAAAGGATGCTAACAGAAAAACCTTTAGCTATTGATTATTCTCAACAAGATGCCACTTCAAAGTTTGTTCAGCGCCCGCTCATTCACTCCAGTTATGACGCGGGATGGAAAAATATTCATCTAGCACACTATCAACTGCCTGCAATGGAAATTCCTGAAACATCTGGTTCTCAACATATAATTTGTCTTCCATTTTGGAAGGAGCCAACAGAAGTGGAATTAGCCTTTGATGGTAAGCGTCACCTAGTGCAGCATGACCGGGATGAAACGGGTTGCATTGAAATACTTCCTGCTTACGCACCTATTAAGGCTAGGTGGAGTCAGGAAAATGATATCACTCACTGCTACCTTGAGCCTACATTTCTTAATCATGCCGCCTATGAGTCAGTAAACCCAGATCGAGTTGAAGTTAATCTGACGCTTAAAAAACCAGATCCGCTAGTTTGGCAAATTATTTTAGCACTGACAGCAGTATTGGAAAACGATCCAAATAATAGTTGCTTTTATGCGGATTCAATGGCGACGGCTCTAGCGGCTCATTGCTTAACATATTACTCAACTCGTAAGCATATTCTGATGGAATATGAAGACGGGTTGTCAAAATACAAACTGAAGCAAGCTATTGAATACATCAACGATCGTTTTAGTGAAAATGTATCGTTAGCAGAAATTTCAGCCGAATTAGGTATGAGTCAATACTATTTCTGTCGATTGTTTAAGCAATCAACTGGAATGACTCCTCATGCCTACTTAATTCAGCAACGAGTAGAGCGATCGAAGCAACTACTAAAGCAGACAGAATGGACAATAAACAATATTGCGATCGAGTGTGGCTTTGCCAATCCCAGTCATTTTGCCAAGTGCTTTCGCCGATACACAGGCATTTCACCTAAACAGTTTCGCATGATTTAGCAAGATTGTGTTCAAATCGCAAAGAAGTGTTCGACTTGAACTGGCAAAACAGATTAAAGTCGCTTACAAGGTGGCATCAGGTGCATCTAACTTTTTCCGACGGAGAAAGTAGCTGTATCGAGTTGACGGGGTGTTTACTTATTATGAATATACATGACACAGAGAAATAAACTTTTACAAATACCAGCACAGAAATTTATAGAGGCTGCGGCTGGCTGGAATCTCGAACAGTTATATGCAGACTTGACAGCAGCCAAACAAGAGTACGCCAGCAGTAGAAAGCAGCGACTCACTCCTTTAGAAAAAACTTACCTGCGAGGATTGCTTTGCAATTATAGTCCGGTGGAAATCGCCGCCGCACTCCACCGCGAATGTGCCGGTATTAGAGTAGACTTATCGAGAGGGCTGTATCGCTACATTCAAGTTTTGACGCTGCAACAACCCAAAGACTGGAAAGAAATCCCAAAAATGCTAGAAATACGTGGTTATCAACAAAAGGGTAGTGGAAAAACATTCCTTCCTACATTGAGAAATTCTACTCAAACTCCCGAAACTCCCATCGAAAATCGAACTGAATGGGGGCTAGCGGTGGATACCTCTATTTTCTACGGGCGCACAACAGAACTTGCTAACTTAGAACAATGGATTTTACAAGAAAACTGCCGCTTAGTTGCTGTATTGGGTATGGGTGGCATTGGCAAAACTGCTTTAGCATCTAAGCTAACAAATCTGATTAAACACCAGTTTGAGTGCTTAATTTGGGTCAACCTCAGTCATGCACCTGTGTTGGCAGATACTCTGGTCAATTTAATCGAATTTTTATCTGATAAACCGCAAAGCGATTTAGATAAATTGCAGTTAATTACTCAGGATAAACAAATTTTTCAAGCTGCGAGCTCGCAGCTTGAGTTTTCCATCGAGAACCTAATCGCTTCCACAAATGCAATAGAACCGACAATCATCGCTGATGGTATCCAGCGCTTGATTCAGTGTTTACAAAAGCGTCGGTGTTTGATAATCTTAGATGAGTGGGAAGCTGTTTTCTGCACTGAGCAGTTAACAGGAAATTATCGAGAAGGATATCAAGTGTATGGGGAATTTCTGAAACAAGTAGGAACATCGCAGCATCAAAGTTGCTTGCTGTTGACTAGCTGCGAAAAACCTAAAGAAATTGCGGCGTTAGAAGGTGAAAATCAATCTGTAAGGTCATTGAAATTGGGTAGTTTGGGAGAAGCGGCTGTGGAAATCCTTAAAAACAAGGGTTTGTCTGAAGAAGGTGAATACTCACAATTGATAGAGGCATACAGCGGCAATCCTTTAGCGTTAAAAATAGTAACGACAACTATTCATGATATGTTTGGGGACAGCATTGCTAAATTTTTAAGAAATGGGCTATTTATGGGAGATTATAGCGATACATTATCTCGGCAGTTGGATCGCTTATCAGGATTAGAAATCCAGCTATTACACTGCATGGCGAAAGAAGTAAAGCCTGTTGATTGTGAAAAATTGTACTCCGATATTCAGCAAGAGAGGGGTTTAGAATTGCTGAAAGCGTTAGAATCGCTTTTAAGACGATCGCTAATTGAAACAGTCCAAGCCGAAAGTGAAACTCTGTTCGCGCTTCAACCTGCTGTAAAGAAATATCTGATGTCTGTGGCAAGATTGCCTAAGCTATAAATAATCAACCGAGGTGCTATTTCCAATCGGTTTCGGCTTGGGATAGCACGTAAGCTGAAACATCGATAATTTGTTGTTCCGACAAACGATCTTTGTAAGCGGGCATAATACCTTTGCCGTTGGTTACTAAGTTGGAAATGTTGGCGATGGAATCCATGCCGTATTTTTTTAAAGCTTTTTGTTTCAAGTTTTTGCCGCGCCTGATAATGTTGCTGCCGTTGATGTGACAGCCTGCACAGTTGGCGCTGAAGACTTCGGCTGCGGTTGTGGGATTTGTAGCTGTATCTGCGATCGCCATTTGGGAATTAGTGGCGATTTCTACCAATGCCAGTGTCAGTATCAATAGAAAGGCGGTGAAAATTTTTTTAAAGTTCTTTAGCGAAATCATTTATTTGCAATTGGAAAAATAGTGCTGGATTTAATGATATCACTAAATACGCCTTTTTGGGTTAACTCAGCGATTTATTCTTCCCAATCGAATGTGCGGGAAACTGCTTTTTTCCAAAAGCGATATTTTTGCTCGCGAAGTGCGATCGGCATTTTCGGTTCCCAAGTACAATCCACCGCCCAATTGTCCCGCAATTCGGCTAGCTGACTCCAAAAACCTACCGCCAAACCTGCCGCATAAGCCGCACCGAGTGCAGTAGTTTCTGCTACCACAGGCCGCACCACAGGCACTCCCAAAACATCGCTCTGAAACTGCATCAGCGTGTGATTTCCCACCATACCTCCGTCTACTTTTAAAGACAAAAGCTGCACTGCTGAATCCTGATTCATCGCATCCAATACTTCTCGCGTTTGCCACGCGGTAGCTTCCAATACTGCGCGGGCAATGTGTGCCTTAGTCACGTAGCGAGTTAAACCTGCAATTACTCCCCGCGCGCTGTCTTTCCAATAGGGCGCGTAGAGTCCAGAAAAGGCCGGGACAACGTAAACTCCGCCGCTATCTTCAACTGTATTTGCTAATGTTTCTACTTCCGCAGATGTGTTGATGATGCCCAAATTGTCCCGCAGCCACTGCACTAAAGCTCCGGCGATCGCAATACTGCCTTCCAAAGCATACACAGCGGGGGATTCTCCCATCTTGTAGGCGACAGTTGTTAGTAATCCTTGCTTTGAAGGGACGATCGCCTCACCAGTATTCAGCAGCATAAAACAGCCCGTACCGTAAGTATTTTTCGCCTCCCCCGGACTGAAACAAGTTTGCCCGACGAGGGCGGCCTGCTGATCGCCCAAAGCAGCAGCAATTGGAACACCTGCAAGCAATCCTTTTGCAATTCCCAAAACTTGACTCGAAGGGCGAATTTCTGGCAGCATCGGGCGGGGAATTGCCATTATTTCCAAAGTTTTCGCATCCCAATTAAGGGTTTGCAAATCCATCAGCATCGTGCGGCTGGCGTTGGTAACATCGGTAATGTGCGCGCCGCCAGTCAGGTGCCAAATCAGAAAAGTATCGACATTGCCAAAAATCGCATCCCCTTGATTTGCAGCTTCCCGCAATCCTGGAATATTGTCCAGCATCCACTTAATTTTCGGCCCGCTGAAATAAGTAGCCAGCGGCAAACCGCATCGTTTTTGAAATCGCTCTTTACCCTCAACTTCAGCTAATTTTTCGCAAATTTGGTGAGTGCGGGTATCTTGCCAAACAATCGCATTGCCGTAAGGTTTGCCAGTTTTTCTGTTCCAAATAATAGTAGTTTCGCGCTGGTTGGTAATACCGAGAGCAGCAATATCTTTTGGGTCGATATTGCCGATTTCGAGGGCATTTTTAATCACGCTTTGGGTGCGCTGCCAAATTTCCTCGGGATTGTGTTCAACCCATCCTGGTTGCGGATAGATTTGCTGGTGTTCTTGTTGGTTGCTACAAATTATCTGTCCCTGGCGATCGAATATGATAAATCTGGTGCTGGTGGTTCCTTGGTCGATCGCTGCTACGTATTTTTTGTCCAACTGTCTAAAACCTTTTTATAATGAGCTATTTAACGTATATGATACTATGTAAAACACAACCTAATCTCAAAAACTTTAGCTTAGGGAACTCCATAAGTTGAAACTGGCAGATTTGCTGAGGCTCGATCGCACAATTAAGGTTATTGGCTTTGACGACGCTCCGTTTTCTCGTACAAGCGGCAGTCTGGTGTCGATCGCAGGCATAGTCTGCGGGGGAACTAGATTTGAAGGAATGGTGTGGGGACAAGTCCTCCCAGACGGATTAGATGCCACGGATGCTATTTCTGGGCTACTCCTCGGAGGCAAATTTCTGCCGCAATTGCATCTTGTTTTGCTAGACGGAATTGCTTTCGGCGGCTTCAATATTATTGACCTTCCCGAGTTAGCATCGCGGCTGCAAATTCCTTGCGTTGCTGTCATGCGCCGCCAACCCGATTTAGCTGCTGTTGAAAAAGCCCTCCGGCATTTACCCGACTCAGAATACCGTTTACAATTATTGCGCCGCGCCGGGAAAATTCACGCTTTTGAACCTTTCTTTTTTCAAGTTTGTGGCGAACAACCAGAAGTAATAGCGAGGGTGCTCCAGCGTTTGACCGACACTGGGAAAGTTCCTGAAGCTTTGCGTTTGGCTCATTTGATTGGTGCGGCGGTAATTAATGGAGTTAGCAGCAGTTCTGCTTGAATTATTGTTAAGAGCGGGCAATATGCCCGTTCCACAAAGAGTAATTTTTTTTGTGGGGTTGGCATCCTGCCCGCCCCGGAAAAGTTTATTGTAAATGATGTTATTCGATGAGTTTTTACCTACCTACTTACTTACACAATTTCGCCGTCAATTTCACCGAATTCGATTTGAGTTCCCAACGCCAAAGTCAGGGTACTTTCAGGTTCTACCATTTTTATATCGCCTTGAATGTCTGTAACCCACCAAGTGCGATCGCACAAATTTGTCAATCCTAACGAAAGCTCGTTTCTTGATCGAGAAGTGACTATAGCTACAAGACCGTTAGATGCTGCGGCTGTTAAACTCGGTATGTCAGAGGTGAATAGTTGAGTTCCCGAAGTCAGAGGAATAACTCGACTGCCTAATTTCAGGGAAAATTGGCTGCTGGTAAAAGAATCTGGTGCGGCTTTTTGTGATATAATACTAGGCGGAACCTGAGCCGAAGTTGCAGCAGGCAAGTCAGAGTTTCCTACTGTAATTGTACAGTTGCCGATTTTCTTTTGGTCGCCCGATCGCAAATAACTCACCGCCCCACTATCAAGATTCTCGCAAACAATTTGACCTGCTTCTAATTGAAACCGCATCGCCACGGGTGAAACATTAGGAATGCAGATAATAGACAAATTTTCATCACTGCCAAAAGTGATCGGTTCCGAGCCCAGAGTGAGAGTGCGATTTGCTCCCGTATCGTAACTAATTACCAGCCAAGCTTTGTTGAACAAAGTTTCGGCTACCACTAGCATAATTCCAATCCAAAAACCGATTGCAGCACACCCAGCTAAACGGCCTGCACATTGAGCTAAAGGGTCAGCATTACCCGATAAATTATAAGCAAACAGAATAAACAAACAGCCGCCCAACACACCCCCAACACCGCCGCCTCCCATGCCGCGAAACGCTCCCAAATTAGGAATTCGCTGTGCAAGTCCAAGTCCTAACAAACTGCCAGCTATTCCCCAGCAAATTACTCGTAATACTTCGTTGTCTCCGTTGCCAATCCCGCTATAAATACCTTCGGCGATCGCCCCAGAAATGGCTCCTGCTATTAAACCAAACAATCCGCCATTTTTTAAAGCCTGTTTAATTTGAGGTTTGCCTTTGATATAGTAATAATAGCCGAACATAATAGCAGTAGCAATCCCACCGCCTACCAATCCAAACCAGCGACCTGTGGACAATACACTGTCAAAAAAAGATTCCGAACCAGGTAGTCGCTGCATGAAAGGTTCGGTGATTAGATTGCCGACGAAACCGCCGACTGCACCGCTAATGCCAAACTGCAAAGCTTTTTTAAGGGCTGATAGATTTCTTTTCACGGCGCACCAGATTAAAAGTGAGAGTCAAATCTAGCTACAAGCTCGAAAGTCACGATTTCCGATGATCTGATATCTGGCATCATTGTTAATAAGCCTTTCACGGGCGGGCTATCAGATCCCAACCCCTACTCCCCACAACAAAATTCACTCTTTGTCGAACCGGCCCGAAAGCCTGTTAAGAGAGAAGGCTGCAAGATGTGAGTGTGAGATTCTCCCACATCTCCCGCCTGTCTCCCGCCTCTCTCCCTTCCCTCTCAGCAACAAGTCTTTCACCCTCGCCTCGTCGCCCGCCACAATTCTCCCTCACGGCTTGATCGCCTGCAACCCTTGCTGCCAGATAACTTTAGCGATTTCTTAACTGTGAAATTTTAACTGAGAAGACCCAAGTGAGGGCCCAAACATGAAAAGGAATGTTACAAACTATTACAGTAACACTCAGAATGTGAACATAATGCCTCAAAATACTTGCGAGAGGTAGTTGTGTCAGAGAAGCAATATCCTTACTAACTGCCCGATAGTCACTCGATCGCCACTAAGTGGCCTGCTGCAATCTCGATCGTAGATTAAAGATCGCATCAGTCATTTGTGGTATTGTAAGCGACAGGCTTAGTGCGAGCACTCACAACCGCACCGGCGTGAAGAACCAGCGCCGTTAAGCACCGAAGGCAGTCACCCGCCAACAACTTCAACAGTTGCTGACTGTGGAAAGTCCAGCCTTCCCCGTCAAAGCTCCTGCCTGAGCAGGAAAGATACGGGACGCAAGCGCCCGCCTTCGCTAGCTCAGCGCAGAGCAGTTCATATAGCAAAATATCCAGCGGGTACACACAAGATGAGTATCGTCACCAAATCAATCGTCAACGCAGACGCCGAAGCTCGCTACCTGAGCCCAGGTGAATTAGATCGGATCAAAAGCTTCGTCACCTCTGGTGAACGCCGCGTCCGCATCGCCCAAATTTTGAGCGAATCCCGCGAACGCATCGTCAAGCAAGCAGGCGACCAACTTTTCCAAAAGCGCCCTGATATTGTTTCTCCCGGCGGCAACGCTTACGGCGAAGAAATGACCGCAACTTGCTTGCGCGACATGGATTACTACCTGCGTTTGATCACCTACGGAATCGTAGCTGGCGACATTACTCCGATCGAAGAAATCGGTATTGTCGGCGTCCGCGAAATGTACAAATCTCTCGGCACCCCGATTGAAGCCGTCGCCGAAGGCGTTCGCGCTATGAAAAATGCAGCTTCTTCGCTGCTGTCTGGAGAAGATGCTTCCGAAGCTTCCTCTTACTTCGACTACGTTATCGGTGCGATGCAGTAAGGAATTTCGATTTTAGGTTTTCGATTTTAGATTGAAAAATTGGGCGTTACTGCTAACAAGCTAAAAGCTTTTGCAGATAATCGGCCACTTAAAAATCTCAAATCCCATATCCCAAATTCCAAATTCTAGCTCCAAAATTGGACTGACTCAGCCACTTTCTAGGAAACAAGACAACCATGCAAGACGCAATTACCGCCGTTATCAATTCCTCTGACGTTCAAGGTAAGTACCTCGACATCAGCGCTCTAGACAAGCTCAAGAACTACTTCGCTTCTGGTGAACTGCGCGTCCGCGCCGCTACAGCCATCAGCGCCAATGCAGCAACAATCGTCAAAGAAGCAGTTGCTAAGTCTCTGTTGTACTCTGACGTAACTCGTCCCGGCGGCAATATGTACACCACTCGTCGTTATGCAGCTTGCATCCGCGACTTGGACTACTACCTCCGCTACGCCACCTACGCTATGCTAGCTGGCGACCCTTCCATCCTCGATGAGCGCGTGCTCAACGGTTTGAAAGAAACCTACAACTCCTTGGGCGTGCCCATCGGTTCTACCGTACAAGCAATCCAAGCAATGAAAGAAGTCACCGCTGGTTTGGTCGGTTCTGACGCTGGTAAAGAAATGGGCGTCTATTTCGACTACATCTGCTCTGGCTTGAGCTAAGACTCAGGAAGAAGGAAGAAGGAAGAAGGAAGAAAGAAGAAGAAATAACACTTATTTCTTGCCTCTTTTAACTTTTAACTTTGGACTTGTTACCTTTGGCTTTGAAAAGAGGTCAGGGAAGTTGAGAGTGATTGCTAGACCGTCAAAGGCTTGTCGAGAAAGCCCGACGAGTTTTAACGAGCTAGTTTTGACTCCTAACTCCCTGCCTTCAATCTTTAAAAAATCCATCTAATAATCTGTAAACCTACTCAGGAGTTAGTTTCCAATGAGAATGTTTAAGGTGACTGCTTGCGTCCCAAGTCAAACTCGCATCCGCACTCAGCGCGAATTGCAAAATACCTATTTTACTAAGCTTGTTCCTTACGACAACTGGTTCCGGGAACAGCAAAGAATTATGAAAATGGGCGGCAGAATTATTAAAGTGCAACTGGCTACGGGTAAGCCCGGAGCTAATACCGGCCTGCTTTAAGAGCCGAAGCTGGATTAGTAGAGGGGTAAGAGGTCGCGATGACCTCTTTTTTGTTGTTATAGCAGAAGTCAGATGCTCCCACCGTTGTTAATCTAATCATTGACAAATATTTCAATAAGCAGCAAGTATAACTGCGATTATCGCTAACAAAACAGCCAGCATTTGTGGTAATGTAATAGGCTCTTTCAAGAATAAAGACGATAATAATATAGTAATCAGCGGGTAGATAGACGTAACACTCACTACATTGGCAACTTCACCTTTGCCAAGGGCTATAAAAAATACTAATGATGCCACAGTGCCACAAACACCAACTAACATGGCAAACAAAATTCCCCTAACATCTCCCTCAAAACTAAAACTATTAGTTTGGATAATAAATAAAGTAGTTAAAATAGCACCAATTGCTTCATAAACAAAAGCAGTTTTGTAGTCAATATATTTAGTCGCTAAATTGCCGAAAAATCCCCACAAACCATATAATAGCGAGCAGATTAATGCGTAAATTAACCAATCTGGTACTTTAGCCATCTTTGTTAGAGTTTATTGAGATCCTTCTAAAATCCTATGGCTAATGACATTCGACGCTTCATTCCATTTTTTGACCCCAGCGCGTCTCAATGGGCCGCTGAGGCTCGGTGGCTGAGGTGGCTGACTTTTCTGTGGCTGTTTGTCGGGCTGACAGCATTGTTTTCGGCTTCCTATCCCATTGCAAATTCTGAATTTGGAGACGGCCTTTATTATTTTAAGCGACAGCTAATCGCAGTGGCGATCGGGCTGGCAGGTTTTAACTTGATGGTGTACTCCCCCCTGCGCTACCTGCTGAAAACAGCTCAGTTAGGAGTCCTGTTGCTGCTGGGATTGCTGTGGTTGACCTTAATTCCGGGAGTGGGAACCACCGTCAACGGGGCGACTCGCTGGATATCTCTGGGCCCGGTTCCAATTATTCAACCTTCTGAGTTGATAAAGCCGTTTTTTGTTCTCCAAAGCGCCCGCATTTTCGGCAACTGGTCCCGGTTGACGAATAAAGTTCGTTTAACTTGGCTGTTAATTTTCGGTGCAATGCTGTTGGGAATTTTGTTGCAGCCGAATTTAAGTACCACGGCTTTGTGCGGCATGACTTTGTGGTTGGTGGCTTTGGCGGCGGGCTTGCCTTACTTGCAGTTGGGCGCAACGGCTATGGGGGGAATGCTTTTGGCGGTTTTAAGTATTAGTTTTAGGGAATATCAGCGCCGCCGGATTATGTCTTTCCTCAATCCTTGGGCTGATCCGATGCAAGACGGGTATCAGTTGATTCAAAGTCTGCTGGCTGTCGGTTCAGGGGGCATTTGGGGTGTGGGTTTGGGGATGTCGCAGCAAAAGTTATTTTATCTGCCGATTCAGTACAGCGATTTTATTTTTGCTGTGTTTGCTGAGGAGTTTGGTTTGGTGGGATGTTTCTCGCTGTTGCTGATGTTGGCGGCTTACTCTACTGTGGCTTTGAGGGTAGCGATGAAGGCTCGAAATAGTGAGAGTCAGTTGGTGGCAATTGGGGCGATGGTGGTGATGGTGGGACAGTCGCTGCTGAATATTGGGGTGGCGACGGGAGTTTTGCCGACTACGGGTTTGCCGCTGCCCTTTTTTAGTTACGGGGGTTCTTCGATGTTGGCAAGTTTGTTGTTGTCGGGGTTGCTGATTCGGGTGGCGAGGGAGAGTTCTGAGGCTGATGTGGTTTCTTTAAACGGCCTCCGTGGAAAGCCGGGAAAGCCGAAGTTGCGATCGAACAACGGCAATACACAAACTGAATAATTTGTCAATAGCAAACTAACCCGGTTTTTGGCAAAAATCGGGTTAGTTTATTACTTAAAAAATACTGGCAGAATACCAATTTATAGGAACCGGTATTGTAGGGAAGAACACTGATTTTGAGAAAAAAAGAAGTCGGCGATCTTAAGGCAATTCGAGATTTATATCGTCACAGATGAATGTCGATCGACTATTTCCGCCCGTCACCCTTATTTGGCGGTTCTTCTTGTTGTTCTTGAGGTTTAGCTGTGATGTCAGCTAATTCTTTTTTGTCTGGTTTTGGTGTTTCCGCAGTTGAGTTAGCCATTGAGTTTTTTCCTAAATAGATGCACCCCTTAATGATATCTTTTCCAGCTACAAATGTATTGCTGTAGATAGGGGGAGGAAAATCAAGACAGACAATTCGGATGCAATTCGATGAGATATTTAATATTAGACAGCATTATGTAGATGCAAATGGCTGTCGCTTGCTATACTGCTGGAGGGTGGCAGCCCAAAAAATCGGAGGCGGACGCAAAAACACCTTTGTTAAGAATTAAATGCCGAGATCGCTCTCGAACGATTAACCCTTGCGGCTGCAATTTTCCCAGCATTCGCGTTAGTGTTACCAGAAAGAATTGGTTTAAAGCCAGAACTGCGATCGGGAGAAATTAAAAGAAGACTATTTATTACTCCAATCCTCTTCCTTCCAGGTAGATGTCGCTATCTTGCGGTCAACAGTCAACAGCCAACAGCCAACAGTCAACAGTCAACAGTCAACAGTCAACAGAACCGCGTCGTGCAAATCGCATTAGCAATATCTTGATGTGTCAACCGGATATTCAAACCAGAGGCCTGTCAAAAGTTATGAAACTGCAAAAAATTGGATTGTCGGCACAGATCTCAATCTTAGCGGCGCTGACTGTAGGTGAGTTTCGGTTTATCCCTAACTCTCAATTTAAAATCATCAATTCTCAGGCCTTGGCTCAAACTCAAGCTCAGCGCAAAGCTGAAGCAGAACGACTGTTATACCAAGGGCGTCAGCAGGTCCAGACCAGCCAATTTCAAGCTGCATTCCAGTCTTGGCAACAGGCACTAATAATTTATCGAGAAATTAAAGACCGCCAAGGCGAGAGGAAAGCTTTGGGAAGTCTGGGAAATGCTTACTTTTCCCTCGGCGACTACGCCAAAGCGATCGAGTACCAACAGCAGTCGTTGGCGATCGCCCGAGAAATTAAAAACCGCCAAAGCGAGTGGGAAGCTCTCGAAAGTCTGGGAGTTGCTTACGGTAACCTCGGCGACTACGCCAAAGCGATCGAGTACACTCAGCAGTGGTTGGCGATCGCGCGAGAAATTAAAGACCGCTACAGCGAGGGGGTGGCTCTGGGAAATCTGGGACTTGCTTACGGTTACCTCGGCGACTACGCCAAAGCCATCGAGTACGCTCAGCAGTCGTTGGCGATCGCGCGAGAAATTAAAGACCGCTACAGCGAGGGGGCGGCTCTGGGAAATCTGGGACTTGCTTACGATTACCTCGGCGACTACGCCAAAGCCATCGAGTACCAACAGCAGTCGTTGGCGATCGCCCGAGAAATTAAATACCGCCGACGCGAGGGGGCGGCTCTGGGAAATCTGGGACTTGCTTACTTTTCCCTCGGCGACTACGCCAAAGCGATCGAGTACGCTCAGCAGGTGTTGGCGATCGCGCGCGAAATTAAAGACCGCCAAAGCGAGGGGAAAGCTTTGGGAAATCTGGGACTTGCTTACTTTTCCCTCGGCGACTACGCCAAAGCGATCGAGTACCAACAGCAGTGGTTGGCGATCGCCCGAGAAATTAAAGACCGCCAAAGCCAGGGGGCGGCTCTGGGAAATCTGGGACTTGCTTACGGTAACCTCGGCGACTACGCCAAAGCGATCAAGTACCAACAGCAGTGGTTGGCGATCGCCCGAGAAATTAAAGACCGCCAAAGCGAGGGGAAAGCTTTGGGAAATCTGGGAAATGCTTACTTTTCCCTCGGCGACTACGCCAAAGCCATCGAGTACGCTCAGCAACAGTTGGCGATCGCCCGAGAAATTAAAGACCGCCAAAGCGAGGGGGCTGCTTTGGGAAGTCTGGGAAGTGCTTACCTTTACCTGGGCGACTACGCCAAAGCCATCGAGTACGCTCAGCAACAGTTGGCGATCGCCCGAGAAATTAAAGACCGCCCAAGCGAGGGAATAGCTCTAAACAATCTAGGATTTGCTCTCTCCAAATCTGGCAATCTCCCAGCAGCAGAGAAAACCCTACTTGATAGTATTAAAGTTTCCGAATCTCTCCGTGCTGGATTAGACGATGCCAATAAAGTGTCAATCTTTGAAACCCAAACTAGCCCCTACCTCACTTTACAAGAAGTCTTCATTGCTCAGAAAAAAACTAATGAGGCTTTAGAAATTGCCGAACGGGGTAGAGCCAGAGCTTTTGTGGAGTTATTGGCATCTCGCCAAGCCCCATCTGCATCTGCCCAAACTACTATCAACCCCCCCAATATCCAGCAAATTCAACAAATCGCTAAAGAGCAAAACGCTACCCTTGTCGAGTATTCAACTATTTGGAATGAAGCCCTTTATATTTGGGTCATCAAGCCGACTGGTGAAATTACCTTTCGCTCCCTTGACCTCAAATCTCTTAACATCAATCTACGCGAAGCCACCGAACAGACAAGAGTATCTGCTGCTCTGGGGACGAGAGGATTAAACGAGCAAGATACCGCCTTAGCTGAGATGATTCGCGGCACTCGCGAGGAGCTGGGTGTATCGGCGGCGGGGGACATTGCCAATAAACAAACAGCTAATCCCCCTGCTTCTACCACTGCTAATTCTCGGATAATTTACCCCCAATTACAGCAAAGCTATCAACTACTCATTCAACCAATTGCCGATCTTTTACCTACTGACCCGAATGCTCCTATCATCTTCATTCCCCATCAATCCCTGTTTTTAGTTCCCTTTGTCGCCTTACAAGATCCGACAGGTCAATATCTGATAGAAAAACATACCATTCTCACGGCTCCCGCCATTCAAATTTTGCAGTTAACCCACCAATCACGGCAAAAAGTCCGACAACTTTCTCTCCAGAATAACTTAGTGGTAGGCAATCCAATTATGCCCAAAATTGGCACTCCGCCGCACCAATTAGAACCCTTACCGGGCAGCGAACGGGAAGCAATTATAATTGCCCAACTTCTGAAGACTAAACCGCTTACAGGCTCTCAAGCGACTAAAGCATCGATTGTTCAACAGATGCTAAAAGCCCGGATTATTCATCTGGCAACTCACGGATTACTCAATGAAGTGAAGAGGGGAGATTTACCGGGAGCGATCGCCCTTGCTCCATCAGGAAATGATGACGGATTGCTGACTTCGAGCGAAATTTTGGATTTAAAATTAAATGCTGAATTAGTGGTATTAAGTGCTTGCAATACTGGCAGGGGAAAACTGACAGGCGATGGCGTGGTTGGGTTATCTCGTGCTTTAATTAGTGCTGGAGTTCCCAGTATTATCGTTTCTTTGTGGTTTGTACCCGACGATCCGACAGCGGAATTAATGGCAGAATTCTATCGCCAGTTAAAGAAAAACCCGAATAAAGCTCAAGCTTTGCGACAAGCAATGCTGATGACAATGAAGATGCACCCAACTCCGAAAGATTGGGCAGCGTTTACGCTGATTGGCGAAGCAGAATAAGATTTTTTTCGGTGCTTGCTACACTGCTTGAGGGTTGCAGCCAAACAAATCCGACGTGGACGCAAAAACACCTTTGTTAAGAATTAAATGCCGATCGCCATCTCGACTGATTAACCCTTGCTGCTGCAATTTTCCCAGCATTCGAGTTACTGTTACCCGCGTCGTGCAAATCGCATTAGCAATATCTTGATGTGTCAAACGGATATTCAAACGAGTTCCCTCAACCACAGGCTGACCGAATTCCTGTTGCAATAATAGCAGTAGCTGATACAAACGGTCATCTACTCGCCGCTGTCCGGCGATCGCTAAAATTGCTTCCATTTGTCGCAGCCGCCGTACCATTTGAGGCAGCAACTCGTGAGCCAATTGAGGAGAAGCTTCGATTTCCACCATAGAATACCACATCAAATAAATATCTGATGTCGCCGTAGCTCGGTAAGTCTGTAAGCTTGTCAACCACAAACCGAAGCACATCGAAGGCCCAACCCAACCCAAAAGTCCTTCTTCCCCGGTTGGATAAAGCGTACTCAGTTGTGCTAGACCTTGACAGACTCGCCAAAGGCCTTGCGGCATCATAGGAATGGTTTCGCCCTTGGCATAAAAATGCAAGTTTCGGGTTGCTCCTGTGTTATGCTGGACTTCCGCTAAAAGTGCTTTGGATGTTGGTGGCATATCCGTTATTTCCAGCTAAAAAACATTTGTCTGAGACCTACGCCTCTCACTCTAGCCGACAAAGGTAAAGGTTTGGTAATGGTCTGGTTAGCAGCAAGATAAGCTTTAGTCATTAGTCATTAGTTGTTAGTTGTTATAAAATGACTGAGAAAACGCTGTCTTTTGGAAAAGAAATGCACTCGTTATTTAGGTTTTAAAAATAAATATTTATGTTGAAGAATTTATCAGACTATTTGTTAATAAATACTCAGTTAGTCAAGGTTTTATAGAAAAGAAAGGCGAGTTCTGAAGTTCGATCGCACTCCCAGGCCCGCAGAGTCAACTGTTACTACTTGCTGCGGCAACCTTCAAGAACTTCTAAAATAGTTTAAAGAAGTATCAAAAGACATAGTAAGGTTTTTCATGGCCGATCAATTAATTCGCGCTACAGCCGCAGAGGGCGGAATTCGCGCTGTAGGCGTCATTTCCACCCGCCTCACCGAAGAAGCAAGACAGCGGCACAAGCTCTCCTACGTGGCTACAGCCGCCCTCGGCCGCACAATGTCGGCGGGGCTGTTACTCGCCTCCAGCATGAAACGCCCCGAATCGAGAGTCAATATTCGCATCAAAGGAGATGGGCCGCTGGGCGGGCTTCTGGTGGATGCGGGACTCGATGGAACAGTTCGAGGTTATGTGGACAATCCCGGAGTCGAGTTGCCGCCCAATGCTAAAGGCAAACTCGATGTGGGCGGGGCAATAGGTGACGGTTATTTGTACGTGGTGCGGGACGTTGGATACGGTTTCCCTTACTCAAGTACGGTAGAATTGGTTTCCGGCGAAATTGGCGACGATCTGACTCACTATTTGGCAACCTCGGAGCAGACGCCTTCGGCTCTGGTTTTGGGGGTGTTTGTGGGGGCGGGCGGGGTACAAGCGTCTGGGGGTGTGCTGTTGCAGGTTCTGCCGAAGGCGGCAACGGACGAAAAATTGGTGCAAACTTTAGAATCGAGAGTGGCTGCACTGTCGGGCTTTACGCCGCTGCTGCGATCGGGCAAAACGCTGCACGAGATTCTCGAAGAGTTACTGGGAGATATGGGCCTGGAAATTTTCCCGGAAACTCAGATGGTGCGCTTTCACTGCGGCTGTTCGTTCGATCGAGTTTTGGGAGCTCTGAAAATGTTGGGCGAAGCGGAACTCCAAGACATGATTGAAAAAGATGGGGGGGCTGAGGCTACGTGCCATTTCTGCAACGAGGTTTACAAAGCTAATAGCGACCAACTTGCGGAACTGATCGGCGATTTGCGATCGAACTCCGGTTCTTGAGATAATAATTGGTAATTGGCAATCAGGAGTGCGAGTTAGGGATCAAGGCCTTGACCAATTGCCAATTACCCATTATCAATTACCTAATCACAAAATTTTGATTTTTGGGGTTTGGCGATCGCCTCTTGTAGTCTTTCGCCTGCTGGAGTATTTAAAAGTGATGAATACATTCTATAGAGCAGTCAATAGCAGCGATCGCTGTTTTGAAATAATTAAGACAGGCTGGTTGTTGTTTGTGGTGAGGATATGAGTCAAGATCGCAAAACATCAGGCCGTTGGTCTGCATCAGAATCCTTCGAGCCAAAAAGGGATACTTCATCGCTGGTGCCACTTCCAGCAAGGAAAAACCGGGCTGAGCGACTTAAAGAGCTCCGAGAGTTGGTTACTTCGGGAAAACTGCCGGGAGGGCATCTGGAACTACCGCCGAATTTGTCTGGGGAAAACTCGCAGCAGCCGGAGGGACACAATCGGTTGTGGCCCAGGTGGTCGAATAAGTGGCAGTTTTGGCTCGCCGTGAGTTTGATTCTGTCGGTGGGCATGGGGTTTGTGGCACTTGCGTCTTTGCTCAACCTGACTTCGCAGTCGAATTGCTCAAAGATTTTTTGGCCGACGGCTTCTGCTAACGATCGCTTTTTTTGTGCTCAAGAAGCAGCTAGCAAGCGGACGGCAGATGATTTACTGTGGGCGATCGAATTAGTGAATGCTTTGCCACAAGACCATCCGCTGCGGCCGAGAATTAACACTCAAATTGATCGGTGGTCGGAGGATATTATTAGGCTGGGAAATGCTAGTTTCCAAGAAGGAAAGCTGGAGCAGGCGATTGCGATAGCGAACAAGGTTCCTCAAAACGTTCCCGCTTACCCGATGGTGGAAAAGCAGATTGAAAAGTGGCAGTCGATATGGAGCGAGGCAGAGAAAATTTACCACACGGCCGAAGACCATTTGCGTCAGGAAGAGTGGACGCTGGCTTTCCGCCAAGCTACTCTGCTTTTGGATGTGGGAAATACTTTCTGGGAATCGGCTAAGTACGAGGAATTGACTAAGCTAATTCAGACGACTCGGGCTGAGGGAAATAAGTTGCTAAAAGCCCGGAATACAGCCTCTGAGGGAGGTCTTGACAATCTGGTAACGGGGATTAAGCTGGCTCAGGGAATTGATCAAAACAGTTATTTGTATCAAGCTGCCAATAAGGCGATCGCGGAATTTAGCAAGAAAATTCTGGGGATCGCGCAACAACGCTTGCAGGCAGGGGATTGGGAGCAGGCGATCGCGATCGCTAACAAGATTCCAGAGTCGGCAAATTTAAGGGGACAAGTTGAGGATTTTAACCAGTTGGCGAGTGCTACTGCTCAGGCTTTGACTGGCTCTGTTGAGGGTTTCTCCAAGGCGATCGAGATTGCTCAAAAGTTGAATTCGGGTCGCCCTTTATACAAACAAGCTCAAAATTTAGTCGGCCGCTGGCAGCAAGAAATGGCTGATGTGAAAGTTTTGGATTTGGCAAGCAGGCTGGCGGCGCCGGGAGGGGTAAATGATTTGAGGGCTGCCATCGCGCAATTGCAAACAGTCCCCCAATCAAACCCCCGCGCTTCGGAAGTTCGCACTCAAATTAGCCGCTTGAGCCGTCAAATCGAGCTGCTGGAAGACAGTCCGTATTTGCAAAGAGCGAACGATTTGGCGAGTACAGGCGATCCGAATTCTCTGGAGGCCGCCGTTGCTCAAGCTTCTCGGATCGCTCAAGGTAGGGCGCTTTACGTGGAAGCTCAAACCAAAATTCAAGCTTGGATGGAGAGGAGACAGCGGCTTGTTGACCAGCCGTTTTTGGATAGAGCTCAGCAGCTAGCGGCGGCGGGCAATTTGGCGGGGGCAATTGAGATGGCCCGCCGGATTCGATCGGGACGGGTGCTTTATGAGGAAGCTCGATCGAACATTCGGACTTGGGAGGCTCAATTTCAGGGCGAGCAAGGTTTGCAGAGCGCCCGTCAGGCGGCCCGAGCGGGGACTGCTGACGCTTTGCAAACGGCAATTTCGCTGGCTCTTCAGGTGCCGGAGTCGAGTTCGCTCCGGTGGCAGGCGAGTGAGGCGATTGATGAGTGGAGCCAGCGGATTTTGGCGCTTGGTGTGGAACAGTCGTCGTCGGATCTGGCTGGGGCGATCGCAACTTTGAAGAAAATTCCCTCGGGTACTCGGGCTTTTGAGCAAGCGCGATCGCAAATCCAAGTTTGGGAGGAGTCGCTGAATTCTTCGGATGCTGAATCTCCCCCTCCCGAACCACCAGAAACTGAGCCTCCTAGCCGTTCTCGGAGTCGCTAGGTTAACTCGCTTGCCCGACATGGGGCGGGGGGTTTAAACCCTGAGAATTAGTGCTTGATTGGAGTTTTAACTCACATCAAGCATCATTCTCAATCAACTTTTAGGCGGGGGTTTACTAATAATCCTCACCTTGCCAACAAATTAAATAAAGCCGCCCCCACCACGCGATAAAACTCAGAGAGTATCTATTTAAAGAACCGCGAAGACGCCTTCGGCGAAGCCGTTCCCGTAGGGTAGGGCGCGAAGGAAGAAAAGGAAGAGAAGAAAGACAATAGAAAGAGTTCACAAGTGATGCGAGGCTTGCTGCTATAGCAGTTTTCTATTGGGTGAGGTACAGCTTAGCAATTAGCTTTTTCCTAATTATCAATTACCAATTACCCTTTATTTTTAGATCTATTAAACATCTGCCGGATTTAGGTGCATCATTGCCCAAGTGGTGTAAGTGCCGATCGGACTCCAAAGTATGTAAGGCAGCAATAACAGGGCGGCAGGCTCGGAAACTTGCAACACACTTAAAGCTAGTATAACGCTTAAAATAGCGCCCGTTCCGCCGATTATTGTGCCGACTTTTAGGCTCCTAACTTTGCACATAACCGAGGTATAAGACATAGTTACTATTTCTAAAAGCAGGTACAAACCCATTCTCAGCCAAGTCTCCTGAGTTCCCGGTTCTTTTTCCCAAACAATCACTGCTGACCAAGCTGCACAAATAAAAATTACTGTCCAAATTAGGGGAATTGCTTTTTCAATTACTAGCCATCTCGGACGCTGCAAGCGGTTAAACCATTGGATGTCGCTGGGCGGGATAAAGTTAGCTGCTAGTGCTACTATCAAGGCGACGCCTCCAATTACCATCCAGGATTTAATCATTTTTTTACCTTGGGCGAGGTTGACAGGTTCAATTCAGCAGATATTATCTCTAATTTTGGCGATCGCGCAATCTGTCCCTAGTTATATTAGTTTTGGTTCCGTCGCGAAACCCAACATCAGTTGAAAAGTAATTTAGACTTCTGGGAAATCTCAATTTATTTTCTTCTATTCCGTTTCATAATATAAAAAATTTGACTCCTGCTCCCTCCCCTTGAAAAGGGGAGGGGTCCGGTCGGCTTTTCAGTAAAATTGACCAGTAAATTGAACAAAAAGTCTCTTAGTCTTTCCCAAAAATCGGCGACTAGCCGAGGCGGTGATGCTGTTCTAATTCTAAACTAGAGTCATTCTCTTTTTTGGGAACCAGAAGCGTATTTTCGCTGCTCGGTTGCAACACAGCTTTAATCACTTGGAGAAAACGGTTAGGCTTTTTGGTTTGACCGTTGAGAGTGCGCCGGTCTTGCACTTTTTTAGAAAGGTGCCTCATCACAGATAAATCGAGTTCATCGATGAAATGGTCTGCTATACGTTCTCCCATTAAATCAATAGCTTCAGCATACTGATCTGTTAGCGTTTCTATGGCATCGTATGCTTCGTCAGCAACTTGACTTGCTACTGTTTTATTTTGGTCGCCCGGTGTGTGGGAATGGCTGCGGCGTCGGTCTAAAAGACTTTGGTAATCTGCAATGCTCATTCCCAAATTGTAGAGATGATGGTGAGCGTGATCCATCAAATCTACTTCACTGGGATAGAAGAAACCACGAGTGCTGTTGATGCCGTGCAGTTTTGCCCAACGGCGCAGAGTTGTCTCATCTTGCAGTTCGTATCGCTCCAACATTTGAGCTGTGTTCAGCTCTACTTCTGGCGTAACTTTGAAATCGCTCATCGGTAAATCCTCGCTGGTGAGTAAATAAATAAAATTGAAACTTAGAATCTGTGATTGGCGTACAGTCTGAAAATGATGATCAATCCTGTGACGGCATTGAGGGAAGTCTTGCGGGCATTTGCTAGCCGTCGATCGTGCGATCGTGCGATCGAGTCAGAGGATTTCAGGGTAGGGTACTTTTGGGCTTTGTCTCGATCGCATCCGGGAGCAAGCACACTGGGTTAATAATATAGCTGATTTAAGGTTTTAACAACCGTTAAAAATAGTAAAGTTTGATTTTTGGGCTTGAATTTTTAGTAATGTTGAGCTATAATATTCTCAATAACCGTGCAATTAATAATTTTAGTAGTTGCAAACGAGATTCTTAGTATGCCTGTATACGATTATTTTTGTCCCAAAAACAATCAGCAGTTAGAAGTTTCGCACAGTATGAACCTGGAAGTTTCGACTTGGGGCCAACTGTGCGAGTTAGCTAAGTGCGAACCCGGGGAGACTCCCGTAGATGCTCCGGTACGCCGACTGCTGAGCGCTCCGAGGTTGATGAAGCCGACATCCGACACCGATTATAAAAATTCGGGTTTCAGCAAGTACGTGAAGCGGGATGAAGGGGTTTATGAAAATGTCACGGCTAAGGATGGTGAAAGCCGTATTGTCAATCGAGATGGTAAGCCGATTAAAGACTGAGAACCCACAATAATCAAGTTTTCAGTTGAGTGAATTACAGATATTGGGTAGGGGCACGGCAACGCCGTGTCATTTATTTGATCCGATTGACAAATTCTATATTATTCAGATTATATTATGCCCATGCAGACGGAAACAAAACGCGCCACAGGACATAATATTATTTGCCAAACCAATCTTTCATTTTTTGTTTGGCTTGTGCTTTGGTATCAGCATTAATATATACTGAAACAGTAGCTATTGCCGCCAGCAATACTCCCAAATCGTCTGTAAATCCGATGCCGACTAATATATCGGGAATGGCATCGACCGGAGATATAAAATAGGTCAAAGCTCCAACTACCACTCCTTTTGCCCAAGCAGGCACGTTTGGGTTCTGAGCCGTATAGTAGAGAATCAAAGCTTTTTCAACTACTTCTCTTCCTGCGGTTAAAGCAAAGTTTTTAAGTTTAGTCCAAAAACTTTCCTCTGAATAGTTAATTTTGGGGTTGCTGAGGTTTGTTGTGGTTCCTTTTCGGTCGATCAAATCGAGAGGAATGCCATTAGTTTTAAGCTGGGAAACAGTAGAATTGAAGGAGGCTGATGCCTGATTTTTATTAGGGGTGGCCTCCCGTATTTGTTTCATGTCTGCGATGAATTCCTGCATGGCTTGGATTTGCAAGTCGGAAACCGCCAGCAGTTTTTTTGCCGATTGGATCGCCTCGCTTTCTGCGGGATGCAGCGTCTTATTTGCCCCAGCCATGTTAATTAAAAAATACATGACTCCCAAACGCAGCGGTTCTTCTGACTTGCTGAGTGTTTGCAAACAGTCGCTGAGTGATGGGGGAGTGGCTGTGTAGGATTGGATTTGAGTTTTTGCCGAGTCAGAAAATTTGTCTAAATTGATGGTTTTAAACAACAAATCTAGTTCGTCAATATCAATGGAACCATCGGCGGCTGCGATCGCAAACAAAGAACCATAAAAAGCTAAAAGTTCGCTTTCTGAGGATGTGGCAAAAATATCTCTCTCGGACACGATGCTACTCCGATTGATAACGATGCTTTGCATTTTACCACAAAACTCAGATTGAAATGATTTCGGCACTCGCATTCAAGGGCTGCAGAAACCGGCAATAATTTTAGAGAGGATGACACAATGGAGAATTTTTTATGAAAGTTGCGATCGTCGGCTGCGGCTATGTGGGTACTGCGACAGCCAAACATTTACGCGGCAAATCTGATTGTACCGTGACGGCGACAACTACCACGGCGACGCGAGTAGTTGAGTTGGAGGGTGTCGCGCAGCGGGTAGCCGTGCTCAAAGGAAATGACAAAGATGCGATCGCCTCTGTACTGCAAGAACAAGATGCTGTTATGCTGTGCGTCGGTGCCCGAAATCCTCATACTTATCGGGAAAGTTATATAGATACTGCGACAACTTTAGTATCGGTTTTACAGCAGATACCGACAGTAAAGCAGGTTATTTATACGGGTACTTATTCTGTGTATGGCGATCGCCAAGGTGAATTGGTAAATGAAGAATCACCCGTCGCGCCGGCTAATCCAAACGGTGAAATTCTCGCAGAAACAGAACGGGTTTTATTAGCAGCATCTAGTCCCAATCTTCACGTCTGCATTCTCCGTTTGGGAGGAATTTATGGGCCTGCGCGAGAATTAGTTAAAATCTTTGGAGGCTGGGCTGGTAGCACTCGTCCCGGTAGGGGGGAAGATGCTAGTAATTGGGTGCATCGAGATGATATTGTTGGGGGGTTAACATTTGCTTTGGA
The DNA here is from genome assembly GCF_036700885.1 of Microcoleus sp. S13_B4. Lineage (NCBI taxonomy): Bacteria > Bacillati > Cyanobacteriota > Cyanophyceae > Oscillatoriales > Microcoleaceae > Microcoleus > Microcoleus sp. S13_B4. The sequence continues at coordinate 27,803 of NZ_JAUBPU010000040.1, read as the reverse complement.
AAATCGATTGCAGGGAATTTACAATTTAGTGGGGGATGTGTCGCTATCGAGTCGCGAATTGCTCGATCGCATTTTTGAAGCTCATAATCTGCCTAAAGTTTCTTGGGATGGAAGTCCTAGCGTGCGGCCTTATAATGCGAGGGTGTCGAATCAAAAGATTAAGGCGGCTGGTTATCAATTTGTTCATCCTGAGATTCGGGAGTTTTAATTTGGCTAATCTTTTTTTGAACCGCCGACATCTGCGGTTCAAAAAAAAGCCATTTCAATCACTAATTAACTTATCCCATAATCCCACCAAAAAAGTCGATCGTCTCTTTCAACGCTTTGATAAACACATCAATCTCCTCGCGAGTATTGTAAAAATACAAACTCGCCCGCGCCGTAGATGAAACGTTCAAATAGCGGTGCAAAGCTTGCGTGCAGTGATGCCCGGAACGAATCGCGACTCCCTCCTGATCTAACATTGTAGACAAGTCTTGAGGGTGAATTTCTCCCGCAGTAAATGCCGCCAAAGCTGCCCTACCTTCGCCGTTGCTGTCTGGTTGTGGCCCGTAAATTTTGATTTCGGGAATTTGCCGCAATTGTTGGAACATATAAGCAGTCAATTCAGCTTCGCAAGCGTGAATCTTATCCATGCCAATGTTACTAAGATAATCGATTGCTGCACCAAGGGCGATCGCCTCGCCGATTGCAGGCGTCCCCGCCTCAAATTTGTGTGGCAAATCGGCATAGGTGGAATAATCAAGAAACACGTCAGCAATCATCTCGCCGCCGCCGAAAAACGGAGGCATTTCTCTCAGCAAGTCCAGTTTACCGTACAGAAAACCGATGCCAGTCGGAGCGCACATTTTATGCCCGGAAGCAACCAGCCAATCGCAATCTATTGCTTGCACATCCACTATCATGTGCGGCACGCTTTGGCAAGCATCTATTAAAACTTTCGCGCCGAAACTGTGGGCAATTTCGCAGATTTCTTTGACAGGACTAATGCAGCCTAAAGTATTAGAAACGTGAACGGTTGACACCAATTTAGTTTTATGGGAAATCAGCGTTTTAAACTGTTCCAAATCAAACTCGTTAGTTTCCGTTAACTCCACAAACTTCAGCACTGCACCAGTTCTTTGAGCCATCATTTGCCAGGGAACGAGATTACTGTGGTGTTCCATCACCGACAGGATAATTTCATCTCCGGCTTGCAGATTGCTCAAACCCCAAGAATAAGCAACCAAATTAATCGCTTCGGTGGCATTGCGAGTGTAAACAATTTCTTGCCGCGACGCAGCATTTACAAAGGCCGCAACTTTGTCTCTTGCACCTTCGTAAGCATCAGTCGCTTTGGCGCTGAGAGTGTGAGCGCCGCGGTGCACGTTTGCATTGTATTGTCCGTAGTAATCACGCCAAGCGTTGAGTACAGCTAGGGGTTTTTGAGAAGTAGCTGCATTGTCTAAATAAACGAGCGGTTTGCCATTTACTTTTTCATTCAAAATTGGAAAGTCGCCGCGAACTTTTGAGGCAAGTGTTTTTTCTTGAATAAGTGTCATAAATTTCAGAAGTTAGTATTGTTGCTGATTCTGGGCGGGCTAGAAGCCCACCTCATAGGAACATTTATTTTTGTGGAACAGGCTTCGACGCTGTTGCTGATTCTGGGCGGGCTAGAAGCCCACCCCACAGGAACATTGATTTTTGTGGAACAGGCTTCGACGCTGTTGCTAATTCTTTTATCCTTGGATAGCCACGCAGGTAGAAAGCATTTTCGCCACACCTACAATTGGCAACAGATTGAGAATTTCGGCTGCAAAAGCATCGATCAGCAAATAGCGGCTTCTTTCTAAATCCAAACCGCGACTTTGCAAGTAGAAAAGTTCATCATCTTCTAATTGACTGACAGTTGCACCGTGGGAACATTTAACGTTGTCGGCGACAATTTCCAACTGCGGTTTGGTATCTACACGAGCTCTCGGCGACAGCAATAAATTCCGGCTCAATTGTCCGGCATCTGTCAATTGTGCGGCTTTGCGAACGAAAACTTTGCCGTTAAATACAGCGCGAGCTTTGTTGCCGACAATGCACTTGTGCAATTGGCGACTTGTACCGTGGGGGTAATTAAAATCGATTAAACTGTGGGTGTCCGCTAACTGTTCCCCAAAGGCTACGCTTAAGCCGTTTAAAGTTGTTTCAGTGGCTTCGCCGCGCTGAAATACTTCTAAATTGTGCCGCGATATTTTGCCTCCCAAGCTAATAGCATGGCAAGTGTAACGGCTATTACGAGATTGTTCGATTGCACTTTTGCCGATATGAACAACTTCCCCACCTTCCCGCTGCAGCCGAACGTGATTCACAGTGGCGTTTTCGCCGACAAGAACATCCGTTACAGCATTCGTAAATGCAGCGACATTACCGATAGTTGCGTAATCCTCAATCAGTGTCACTTTGCTTCCAGGCTCAGCTATGACTAAGCAGTGCGGCTGGGACATCGTGGGAGATGCACCGGGCGCTGTCAGGAACAGCAAGTGAATCGGAAGGTCGATCGACATATTGGCCGGCACGAACACCACCGCAGAATCCGCCAAACCCGCAGTATTCAGCGCGGTAAACACCTCGGCTTGCTGTCTGTGCTTGCTCAAAACATCGCTGATGCGCCCTTGATATTTTTCGGGTACATTAAATAGATTACCTGCGTAAAAGTCGAGCGGCCAATTGGGAAAAACCGACGACTCCACCGTTGACAAATCCGGCGCATAAAAACCGTTGACAAATACCAATCTTAATGGTAAATCATCCCGATTTTTCACTGGCATAATGATATCAGCCAGCTTAACTTTTGACTGATTGCTCTGGGGTATATGAAAAGGAATTTGCAACACCGCCGACAAATCAGTAAAGCGCCATTCTTCATCTTTCACCGTCGGAAAACTCGAAGAAAGCACGTATTTCGTCGCCGCCTCCCGCAAATCCTGCAACCCGTAAGCAGAACTTTCGTTATTAGCTGCGCCCAACTTGCCGCACTGATTCACCAAATCAGTCAAAAACATTTCCCTACTAGCAACTTGCGTATTTATCATCGCGCGCCTACTCCTGCTGCTTCCTCTTCCACAACCCAGTCATAACCGCGCTCTTCCAATTCCAGCGCCAACTCTTTCGGGCCAGTCAAGATAATTCTGCCCGCTTCCATGACGTGAATAAAATCAGGAATAATGTAATTGAGCAACCGCTGATAGTGAGTAATTACCAACATCGAATTTTCAGCAGTTGACAACTGATTCACACCGCCGGCGACAATCTTGAGAGCATCGATATCCAAACCAGAATCAGTCTCGTCTAAAATAGCTAACCTCGGTTCCAACAACGCCATTTGCAAAATCTCATTGCGCTTTTTCTCGCCACCGGAAAAACCCTCATTTACGCTGCGGCCTAAAAAAGAATCATTCATCTTGACAATATCCAGCTTGTCCTCGATTAAATCTTGGAAATCAAAAGCATCCAATTCTTCCAAGCCGCGATGTTTGCGGTGAGAATTGTAAGCCACGCGCAAGAAATCCAGATTGCTAACGCCGGGAATTTCTAAAGGATATTGGAATGCAAGGAAAACGCCAGCCAAAGAGCGTTCTTCCGGCGGTAACTCCAGCAGGTTCTGCCCCAGAAAAGTAACTTCTCCACCCGTTACTGTATAAGCAGGATGGCCCGCTAATATCTTGGATAAAGTGCTTTTTCCCGAGCCGTTCGGGCCCATAATCGCGTGAATTTCACCCGATTTAATTTCCAGATTCAAACCCTTAAGGATTTGCGTATCTTCCACATTCGCAGTTAAATCGCGGACGGATAGCACCACTTGACTATTTTCTACAATCATCTATTTTTGTCCTTTTCCTCAATGCACTTTACAGTTTTTTGTTCTCGTTCCTAGGCTGTACCCATTGGTGACAATTTAACGTTAAACCGATAGTCCGCCAGGGAATGAATTCCCTGTCTCAAAGCTAAAGTCCTCTGAAGAGGACTGAGAAGAAAATTTTTAAACTCATTAGTCCTGTTTAGAGGAGTTTAGCTATTAGCCAAGGAATTCATTTCCTGGCGGAGGGGGAGGTTAACTTGTCACCGATGGACTCGGCCTGGAAGGGTTTATCGGCCGCGAAAATTATCCGACACTTCCTTCCAGCTTCAGACTCAACAGCTTATCAGCTTCCGCCGCAAATTCCATCGGTAACTGATTGAAAACATCTTTACAGAAACCGCTAATCATCATCGAAATAGCATTTTCTGCGGAAATTCCCCGCTGTGCGAAGAAAAACAATTGCTCTTCCCCAATCTTAGAAGTAGAAGCTTCGTGTTCGACTTTAGCAGTGTGGTTCTGCACTTGAATATAAGGGAAAGTATTCGCTTGAGCGTTATCCCCAATCAGCATCGAATCGCACTGAGAATAATTGCGAGAGCCTTTAGCATTAGGCCCCATTTTCACCAAGCCGCGATAGCTGTTAGATGAATTCCCCGCCGAAATTCCCTTAGAAATAATCGTGCTGCGAGTATTTTTGCCAACGTGGATCATTTTGGTTCCGGTGTCAGCTTGCTGTTTGTTGTTTGTCAACGCTACCGAGTAGAATTCGCCCACCGAGTTGTCGCCAACTAAAACGCAACTGGGATATTTCCAAGTAATCGCGGAACCAGTTTCTACTTGTGTCCAAGAAATCTTAGAATTGACTCCTTGACACAAACCCCGTTTCGTCACGAAGTTGTAAATACCGCCTTTGCCGTTGGCGTCGCCAGCGTACCAGTTTTGCACTGTGGAGTATTTGATATCCGCATTGTCCATTGTTACCAATTCCACGACGGCGGCGTGCAGTTGATTGGTGTCAAACATCGGCGCGGTGCAGCCTTCTAGGTAAGACACAGAACTGTTTTCTTCTGCGACAATTAAAGTGCGCTCAAACTGGCCGGAATCTCCGTTGTTGATGCGGAAATAGGTTGACAATTCCATCGGGCATTTGACGCCTTTGGGAATGTAAACAAAGGAACCGTCGCTGAATACGGCGGAGTTGAGGGCTGCGAAAAAGTTATCCCCGACTGGTACGACGCTGCCGAGATATTTTTCTATTAGTTCGGGATAATCTTTGACGGCTTCTGAGATGGAACAGAAAATAACACCATCTTTGGCTAACTTTTCTCTAAATGTTGTGGCAATTGAAACGCTGTCGAAAACGGCATCGACGGCAACATTTCCGAGCCGTTTTTGTTCGGATAGGGGAATGCCGAGTTTCTCGAAGGTTTCTAGCAGTGTCGGGTCTACTTCGTCCAAACTGTTGAGCTTTTTGGGCTTTTGTTTGGGCGCGGAATAGTAGATAATTTGTTGGTAGTCGATCGCGGGATAGTTGACGTGGGGCCAGGTGGGCTCGGTCATTGTCAACCACTTCCGGTATGCTTTGAGGCGGAATTGCAGCATGAATTCCGGTTCGTTTTTCTTGGCGGAAATCAGGCGGACTACATCTTCGCTTAAGCCGCGGGGGATGGTGTCTGACTCGATGTCGGTGACGAAACCGTATTTATAGGGCTGGTTGACTAGGGTTGTGACTGTAGAGCTCATTAATTTTGCGCTTTCGAGTGTTCTGGATATGTCTCTCAAAGATGGCAGACGTGGAACTGTCGGGGGCCCGGCGAGTTCTGGGGGCTGCTCTGGGAAGTTAAACAACTGATTTGTTGCTTTAGTATATTTTAAGCTACATTAACAACAGTGATATTGTCAAAGTCAAATTAATAATTTTTTGTGAAGATGATGGAGACTACTCAGCAGACTTCCACGAAACAAGACATCCTGCAATATTTGCTCAAGGGGGGGCAGGGGACGGCTCTTGAGTTGGCGGAGTCTTTGGATATCAGTCCGCAGGCGATTCGCCGTCACTTGAAGGATTTGGAAGCAGAGGGGCTGATTCAGTATCAGTCGGTTCAGGCTGGTATGGGGCGTCCTCAGCACATTTATGAGCTTACCAGTCAGGGGCGCGATCAATTCCCGAATCGTTACGGTGATTTTGCAGTCTCTTTCCTGGATACGTTGGCGGAAACCGTCGGCCGCGAGCAAGTGATTACTATCTTGCGAAAACAGTGGCAGCGCAAGGCGACGGAGTATCGCCGGCTGGTGGGTGCGGGTTCGCTGGAAGAGCGGGTGACTAAGTTAATGGAACTCCGCAGGGCTGAAGGTTATATGGCTGAGTGTTATCCTGTAGAATCCGTAGAGGTTGGGATCTGCGATCGCACTGGTTTGGGCGATCGATTTGTGTTGATGGAACACAACTGCGCGATTTCTAATGTTGCTGAAACTTTTCCGAGTGTCTGCGGTAATGAGTTGGAAATGTTTGCGGGGGTGTTGCCGGACTGTACTGTGGAGCGGACTCACTGGATTATAAATGGGGAACACCGCTGCGGTTATTTGATTGCAAGAAGGAAGAAGGAAGAAGGAAGAAGGAAGAAGGAAGAAGGATGAGGGAAGGCATTACAGGGATTTTGACACGGATACACGGATGGGTGTTTTTACTAATTACCAATTACCGACAGCACTACACGGATTTTGACACGGATACACGGATGGGTGTTTTTACGAATTACCGATTACAAATAACAAATAACAAATAACAACTAACTAATAACTATGGAACCGCTAGCAGATTTTTTAAAGCCGGAAGAGTGTGCGGAAGTTGATAGGGCGCTGCTGTCGTCGAAGGAAAAGTTTTCGGCGCGGGTGGCAATTTATGCTTTGAGGGTGCTCAAGCAAATTGCTGGGGAGACTGGTTTGCCGGTGGCTGAGGTGACTAATGGGCAGGTGATGGATTGGATTAAGAATGATGAGAGTATTAAAGGGTCGATCGAACTTGATGCAAGTTTTGAAAACTTTTTTACAAATTTGGTGGTGGCGTCCTTGCGGCCTTTGAGGCAAATTGCGACAGAAGCCGAGATCGGGATCGAACAATTAACAGTTAAGCAGGTTGTGGCGTGGTTTGTGAAGGACGGGAAGATTCGCAGAGAACAGGGAACCGCGGCGGCGTTTTTGGACTTGTGAGTTAAAGGTCGATCGGCCGCACCCCCAAACTCGGCGTCAAACCCCGATAATTCCAGCGGTTTCGGGCGCTCAAAAAAAAAATTTGACTTTGGGGTTGACAGACAGGGGGAAACTTGATAAGGTAATTAAGTCGAGCGAAAGAGATGCAGCGCATCAAACTAAACGCAGACACAGGATTAAAAGTTTTCAAAGCTTTCCTGGTGCTTATGATGTAATGGAACCACTCCGATCCATCCCGAACTCGGTTGTTAAACGTTGCTATGGCGAAGATACTCGGCGGGTCACTGCCCGGTAAAATAGCTCAGTGCCAGGTTAATAATAAATTAAAGCTCTTTTCCCGCAACAACGGAAAAGGGCTTTAGTTTTTTGGGGAGTTATTAGTCATCTACAGAAAAGCTCGTCTAGGGCCGGCAGGAGGCCTAACCCCTACTCCTCACAAGAATTGTTGGAGATGTCTTTGGTGCGAGTTTTGGAGAAATCTCAATATTCTGGGCCAGCAGCAGATGTAGGGTCGATCGAACTTGATGCGAGGAAAGGAAAACTTTTTTACGAATTTGGTGGTGGGGTCTTTGCTGCCTTTGAGGCAAATGGCTGCAGAAGCTGAAAGGGCGATCAAACAATTAACAGTTAAGCAGGTTGTGGCTTGGTTTGTGAAGGACGGGAAGATTCCCACAGAGCACGGTGTCGATGCGGCGTTTTTAGATTTGTGAGTTAAAGGTCGATCGACCACACTGGCAAATAATACGTCAAACTCCGCTATTGGGGGCGGTTTCGGGCGATCGAAAAAAAGTTTTGACCAAGGGGTTGACAGTCTGCGGAAAACTTGATAAGGTAATTAAGTCGAGCGAAAAAGATGCAGCGCATCAAGTAAAACGCAAACACAGGATTAAAAGTTTTCAAAGCTTTCCTGGTGCTTATGATGTAATGGAACCACTCCGATCCATCCCGAACTCGGTTGTTAAACGTTGCTATGGCGAAGATACTCGGCGGGTCACTGCCCGGTAAAATAGCTCAGTGCCAGGTTAATAATAAATTAAAGCTCTTTTCCCGCAACAACGGAAAAGGGCTTTAGTTTTTTGGAGAGTTAGGCGAAAAGAGAAAGTGAATTTTACAACTAAAACCTCATCGCAGATAACCTCAAAAGTCGAACAGAAAACTTTTCGGCGGTGGGGCGCATTGTGTTAGACCGCATCACGCTTTTGCTGTTGGAAAGGGATTTGGATCACAAACTCCGTTCCCTTACCAGGTATTGAGAAGCAATCTAACTTACCGCCATGTTTCTCAGTGACAATCTGATAGCTAATCGGCAGCCCCATGCCCGTTCCCTTACCCACAGACTTTGTGGTGAAGAATGGATCAAAGAGTCGTTTCTGAACAGATTCAGGCATTCCCATTCCGTTATCAGAAATTGCAATTTTTACCCACTTTGAATCAATCATGGCAGTCCGAATGGTAATCAGGTTGGGATTTTCCTTGATCTCCTGATAGGTTCGTTTGACGTTGGCTTCTTCCAGCGCATCAATGGCATTTGCCAGGATGTTCATAAACACCTGATTGATTTGACCGGGATAGCATTCTATTAGCGGTAGATTACCATAATCACGAATTACTTGAATCGCTGGACGCTCTGCTTTATCTTTCAAGCGATGCTGCAAAATCAACAACGTACTATCAATGCCCTCATGAATATCTACCGCTTTGAAGTCAGCTTCATCCATTCGTGAAAAGTTGCGGAGTGACAAAACAATCTGACGAATGCGATCGGTGCCGAGTTTCATGGAGTCGAGGATTTTAGGTAGATCGGTTTGGATAAACTCCATATCAATATCTTCCGCCTCAGCTTGGATTTCGGGTGCGGGGTCGGGATAGTGATTCTGGTAGAGTTGCACCAAACCTAATAAATTGTGGGCGTATTCCTGCACATGATTCAGGTTGCCGTGAATGAAGTTGACTGGATTGTTGATTTCGTGTGCCACCCCTGCCACCATTTGCCCCAAAGCAGACATCTTTTCGCTTTGCACCATCTGAACCTGAGTGCGTTGCAGTTGCTCTAAGAGTTGTTGCAACTGGGTATTTTTGTCGCTGAGCTCTTGGGTTCTTACCTCGACTTGAGATTCCAGGGTTTGGCTGTAGTTTTCGAGTTGTTCGTTGGCTGTTTTCTGTTGCTGTAACAGTTGTTGAACAGCGCGAATTAATTGGTTAAAGGCATTGGCAAGCGTTCCAATCTCATCATCTTGCTCAACAGTCGCTTGTAACTCAAAATTAGATTCTTCAGTAGTTCGTCTGGCAACGCTGGTCAGAGATTGAATGGGTTGGGCAATTGCTCGGCTGGTCAAAACTGCCAAAAGAATGGCGATCGCAACAGACAATCCGATACTTGCAACCACCACTTTCTCAGCAAATTCACTAGCCTGTTGATCAGACCTTGTTGCTACATCAAGTTTGTGGTAAGCTTGGTCAATTAAACCCACCAAATCATCGGAGATGCCATCGAATTCAAGCGCCACATCGCTGTTGGTAAATTCCAACATCAGTGCTTGGGCTTGCTCAACATCAGTGGGTGACGCAAGATTCAGACTGCGAATTCGTTCAACTCGGCGTTCTAATTCCTGTGAGTAGAGTTGTGGTATACCCTCATAGGTTTGGAACAAGTCTGTAATCGTTGCTTGACGCACACCAGCTTGTAGGGTTCGAGACTTTGCCACAAATGCCTTAAGTTCAGCCCAAATTTCTTGAATTTCAGTTTCATGCTTCAGCAGGTGAGCATATTCATGCTGAAATTTTTTTGGGTATCGCACTAGAGGGATGAGTTGTTGTTGATGGGTTCGGGCTTGGAGAACACGAGATTGCAGACGATGCAGAAGTTCCACTTCGTTACGCGCGTGTTGTTCTCCCTTTTCAGTCTCTTGTTGATAACGATCGCCAACTCCAAAACCAGCAATTGTTCCACACACAGCAATGCTGAGAGCAAGGGTGTATCCTAAACCGATCTTTTGCCCAACTCTGAGACTGGATAACCGTTGTCCTAAACTCTGGCGCACCATATAACCTTCTCTACCCCTACAGGAGATTTGCTTGACCGAGTGCTCCCTATTTGCTCATTTTAAGCCTTTAAGTTTGAAAACGGAAAACTCCTATGTTTACGATAGGTTTTCCCTTACAGGGTTTACGTCTTGAATTTACGCTTTTCTAAAGGTTCTACCTAAATTGTGCAGAACCCCGAAGTAGCTGACCACCCCGCCACTTCCAAATTTACTCCCAAACGCCGAACATCTTTTTTGCATTCTAAATTAGCACAACTATCAGAATTCCACCCGATCGAATTTCGTGCAAACTTCCCCTCAGCGCTACTTGCCCACCGTAAAGTCTCCGGCTAGTCTTGAGTTAGATGAACTGGTATAGCTTTTACTGTAGCTTAAATTCGCTATCCGACTCATTAGTCATTACTTCCAAGCGATCGACTTCCTCGAACCTTTTTGCCCAAGCTTTAGCAATATCGTCTAGGAGTTTGGGTTCAGCTATTCTATTTTGGTGCTTGTGCATCACAAAGACCAGGAAGTCGCTGATTTCTTGCAAGAATGATTCTGGAAGTTGCTCCAATTAGGGCGATCATAATATCACAAATAGTCATTCTAATTGCCTCTTTAATTCGTCTTTTTTTTAATACAATCATAACAAGCGATCGCCCTTAATTTTAGCAGTCAATAGTGGGCGATCGCCTTCCGCCTTCCTCATAGTCCGAATCGCGGGCAAAAGTTGCTGCCTAAACAGTGCTATATTTTTGGCTAATTTGTCGAAGCAATTTAGTGAAATTGTCCTTGTCAGATTCGTTTAGAAACCTATCTACTACCTCTTTTAACCTAGACAAGTCATTGGTATAGTTCTTGTCAGATAGCTGTGACACTAATTGAGACGAGAAAAATTTTACTAAATCAGGTTCATTAGATAAGACATCTACAACATCTTTCAACTTAGACAAGTTCTGACTGTACTTCTCGTCTGATAGAATAGCTACTGCATATTTTAATTGTGGCAACTTGTTTTTATACTTCTCATTAGAAACCAGATCCGATAAGTTTTTGTCACTTCCCACTAAAGTTACTAACTCTTGCAACTTAGATAAATTGGTAGAGTATTTCTCGTCTGACAAAATATCTACTACCTTTTTCAACTTAGACAACTCCTGTTTCTGCTTCGCCTCAGATAGCAGTGAAGTTAATTTGCTTTCCGTCTTGACAAATTTTGCTAAATTTTCATAGTTAATGGCATCAGCTTCTGAAAGAATTATTTTCCAAGCCATTTTTGCGTTTGTAAATACAACCCCCTCTTTTGCATCTTTAAAAACACTGTTGTCTATCAAAGCGATTACTTTTTCTCCAGAGTCAAGAGATAGCCATGAAGACAGCGCTTTGGATAGTTTATCTAATGGAATATTAGGAGCAGAAAATCCATCTTTAATACCATTTGTGGGACTTACATTCTTTTGTAAAAATTTTCCCAAATCATCCGCAATGATATTTTCAGTATAGGTGTAGGTTCGAGTTTCTAACTGGTGCAGCACGGATGAATCGCGACTCTTTCCACCTTTGAGTAATGACCAAATTAAAAAGGCTGTACCTGATGCAACAAGAGCAGCGCCGCCAGTCATTACACTGAGTCCACCAATAGTCGAGATGGTAGCAGTGATAGCAGCAGCACCGGACAATGTACCTGCAGCTCCCAAAGCACTCGCAGCAGTCCAAGCAGCCAAAATAGTTGCAGTACCGGCGACTGTTCCTGTACCAATTGCAATTCCCAGATTTTTTTGGTCTTCCCTGTCCATTTCTGAGACTAACGCAATAGACAGCAGCCCTGCGGCTCCAATTAGCGCGGCTCCTCCTGTTGCTACTGCTAAACCACCCAGCATTCCTAAACCACCAGCCGCGACAGAACCACCACCTAAAACAGCTAAAGTCGCGTTGGTTGCAGCCGCGCCAGATAAACTGCTAATACTAACACCCGTTGCTGTTTCTGCTCCAAGTGTACTCAACACTCTCGTAGCTTGTGGAACAATTGCTGCTCCTTTGTCTTTAGCATCCGTCAGTTGCTCTTTGAATGCTTGAGCAGTTTGGACAAAAGCATCGGCTTTTTCACCAGAAGCAATTTGATTCTCTAAATTTTGTTTCCTTGCTATTGAGTAAACAGCTTTAGCATTTTCTGGGATTTTGGCTTTGTTAATGAAGGAGTCTAGCGAGTTCAAAGTTGCGGCATCTTCTACTGTCTTGCCGTCGCGCACCTGCTGATATATTGACTGGTAATTTTGCTTTTGTTCAGCACTCAATTGGCTGTCATTAATTTGTTTGACCAGAATAAAATCAACTGTTAAGCCTCTTGAATTGGCACTGGACAAAGAGTAACTCTGTTTTATTTCTAAAGGCAGCGCCGAACTTGCCACGATTGAGTCCATATCTGTGAGTGCTTTAAAGTCAGGAACAGGTTCGCCGGCGCGGACGTATGCAAAAGTTCCTCTGATTAGTTTCTTCTCTGCCTCAGTCAGTTTAGATTGAGCCAATGTCGATTCAATGGCTTGCCAAATTCCGACCAGGCGTGAATTGGTACTGGCGATTTGGTAACGCTCTTGAATTTGGCTGCCCAGTTTGGAAGAATATATAACATAATCCAGAAAATCCAAGGCGATCAGATCATCAATGTACTCACCATCCTCGATTTGCTCATAAACAAATTTGCATTTAGCTTTGCTTGCTTCTTCGACAAATTGCGTCTTTTTGTCAATTTCTTGATAAATTTCCTCTTTTATCCCGAGTTGTCTATCGTATAAGGTATGTAAAACTACAGTAATATCTTTACCGTCTTGACCGCGCCCTTTGATGGTAATCTCTTGGCTATCTTGAGCTTTGGAGGGAATTTCCACCTGGCAAGGTTCTCCCGATCGCAAAGTAAAAGTTTGCTTTCCTCCTACTCGGGCTGTGGTATAAGGAACAAAAATATGATAGTTCTCCAAGGTAGAGAAATTTTTGCCTAATCCCTCGCTATCAGCCATAGCGCTAGCTGGATCAAGCAAGTCTTTTGTCAATAAACCCAAAGTACCTAAAGCAACATAACTAAGAAAAGAGCGACGGTTGAGAGGAGAAATATTTAGGTGAGTCATAACTGAGTATTTGTAGCTTGAATGCAGTTTTTAGGCGAAATAATCAAATCCGAACTCTAATTTATCAAGTTCGTTACTTCCAAATTTACTAGCAAACTTACCCTTAGCCCTAGTGGCTCACCCCAAAGCCTCTGCTTGCTCATAAATCAGATGAGCTTGTTTCTTTGGCGCCAATTTTCCTTGCGACAAAGCAAACTCACTCTATTAAATCACCGACACCCAACGTTGTCAACAGGTGATTGACTACAAAACTGCGCCTGTTGAGCAAACTGTAATTAAGCCAACAAGGACATCCGCGTGGCCATCCTTATTTTGCAACTTGCCTAAAATTACCCGATCAACTATTCTTCCTAGTAGATATGATCTTGATATAACAACTGACAAAAACATGACAGCAATATTACCGCCTTGGATAGTTTTAGACTCCCTATTGCACAAGTGGCTACTAGAAGATATCGGTAGGGGCGATCGCACAACATCGGCCTTATTTCCCGCAAACAGCATCCAGGGTACGGCTAAATGGATTGTCAAAGAAGCTGGAGTCATTGCCGGATTGCCAATTGCCGATCGCACATTTAAACTTTTAGACAGCGGCCTCAGTTTCATCCCCCAAGTACCAGAAGGGAAACTGTGCGATAAAGGAGAAGTAATTGCCGAGATTTCCGGCAATTTCGATGCGCTGCTAACGGGAGAAAGAGTAGCATTAAACTTGGCAATGCGTTTGAGCGGCATCGCTACTTTAACTCAAAAATATGTTGACAAAATTGCCGATTTGCCCGTGCAATTAGTGGATACGCGCAAGACAACGCCGGGATTGAGATTGTTGGAAAAATACGCAACTCAAGTCGGCGGTGCTAGCAATCACCGGATGGGATTAGATGACGCGGTGATGATTAAAGACAATCACATTGCGGCGGCTGGGGGAATTGCAGAGGCGATCGCCCTAATTCGCAATTCTATTCCCTATCCGCTGACAATCGAAGTCGAAACCGAAAGTCTCGCCGAAGTAGAAACAGCTTTGCAGCACAAAGCCGATATTATCATGTTAGATAATATGTCCTTTGATTTGATGCGACAGGCAGTGGCAATAATTCGCCAACAGAGCGATCGGGTAAAAATTGAAGCTTCCGGCAATGTTACTTTAGAAACAATTAGAAGTGTAGCCGAAACCGGAGTTGACTATATTTCTACCAGTGCTCCGATTACGCGATCGACTTGGCTGGATTTGAGCATGAAAATTAATAATTAGTTGACTGTTGACTGTTGACGGTTGACTGTTGTGATATCAAATCAGGGTTAAATACTTCCTTTATCTCTTAGTCTCCCGTTGCCCGGACTTCGTTTGTGTACTCGCGTTGGTAGCGGTTTCAACCGCTTAGTGATAAAGAAGTTAATGAACCCGGATTTAGTATCATTAGTCAGTAGTAACAAGGCCAATTCCCAATTCCCAATTCCCAATTCCCAATTTCCAATTACTTGGAGATAAAATGAACCCAAAAATTCCCGTCAGGCATACAGAGGCTGCGGATTAAGCGGTAAGTATAGTGCAAGTAAGCACCGCTGACACTTGTATCGTAGCCACTTCGGAACCACTCGCCATAGGGATCGTGAACGAAGAATCCCTCGCTGTCGTAGCCTGCGACAACTATAATGTGACCGAAAGACGTGAAGTACCCGTGGATGACAGCGGGATTTCCGGTGGCTAGCCAATCTTGAACGTCATCAACAGTTGCATTCTCGGTAAAGAAATCTTGAGCGCCGTAATCTCTAACAATCTTTGCTAAATCGTAGGGGTCCCAGCGACTGTAACCTTTGGCGATCGCATATTCGTAGAGTTCGTCTTCATATTGCCCGGTTTGTTTGCGCCGTGGCACCTTCAAAAAGTCCATACACATCGCTAATGAAGTTACATTGCAAGAACCTGTAGGATTGTTCAAGTTATCCATTTGCGAGTGATAAGGAATGCCAAGCCTGACAGTTGGGGGATTCGGTTTCGGAAAAAACAGAACGCTGTCTTGAGTAATTTGAGCGTGTGCTCCGAAAACATACCAAATTCCTGAACTTTTGAAAGACTCGTTGCGGAGAGCAACTCTGATGTGACCGCGAGCCGGAGCAAAAGCCAAGATCTCAAACTCTTTTCCGGCTGGTATTACTTGTTTTTCCGAGTCCTGAAGTTGAGAAGACGCCAGCGGTTTTGATTTAAAAATGGTGTCTCTGAGCGTTTTCAGGATGAGGGGATGTGTGGGAATCTCCTCTGGTTTGGTTTCAATCAGCTTTTTGGCTGTGACTGCTCCCAAAAAACCCGGTTCGCCGCACTTCATCAGAGTTTGAAATCGGTGGAGGGTGGCGGTAGAGAGAGGACCAAAAATTGCGTCTACGGGAGGTTTGAGTAAACCCAGGTCAATGAGGCGGCTTTGAATTTGGCCACTGAGTTCGTCGTCAGCAGCGATTGCTTTGGCATCGTACCTAATTTTTGAGTTGAGAAAGTTTTGTAGTTTCATGCTTGCGTGCCCCTGTCAATCGATTTTAGATTTTAGATTTTAGATTTTAGAATTACGATCGCCGATAAATCCGGTTTCCCTAGACTAAATTGCTTGCTCGTCAATAATTCCCAGTTTATCGTCTCATAAAATTACGGTAATTGTGCCCCTGCCAATCGATTTTAGATTTTAGATTTTAGATTTTAGATTTTAGATTTTAGATTTTAGATTTTAGAATTACGATCGCCGATCAACCCGGTTTCCCTAGACTAAATTGCTTACTCGTCAATAATTCCCAGTTTATCGTCTCATAAAATTACGGTAATTTTGCCGATCGCCCATACCTTAAAGGCTTCATATTAATTATTTGATACAAAACCTTCAAGGCGAGAGCCGATCGAATTTCACGCACTATTGACTAAAAATCCCTCGTGCGCGTTGACATTGTTTCTGCCGAATGCCGAGTGCCGTTTGATCACTCAAAAGCAGAGGGATGGGAGAATTGCCCTGTTGAGGCGAAGTCAGATTTATGCTTCGTCCGGGCGAATTACCACAACACCCATTGCGTCGGGAGACAGATATTTGACGGCTGCTTCTCGGAGATCCTCGGCAGTCTGAGCTTGGATGCAGGCGGCATAGTTGAGGGCGGGAGCGATATCCCCTACCATCGACTGATAGTAACCGTACAAACTTGCTCGATCGCTCGGAGTTTCGTTACCAAAGATAAACCGATTTGCTACTTGGGTGCGAATGCGGGAAATTTCGGCATCTGTCACCAGTTCGGTTTGGAGAGTGCGGATGTGTTGGACGATCGCAGCTTCCACTGCTGGCAAGTTTTCTGTCGGTAGTTGAGCGGAAATTGAGAATACGCCGCCGAGTCGCTGAGTCATGTTGCTGACCGAAATTGAGGAGACTAGCCCTTTTTCCTCGCGCAATTCCTGAACCAAGCGAGTTGTGCGGCCGTGACCCAATATAGTCGCCAAAACGTCCAGGGCATAAGTTTCGGACATTTCCATGAAACCTGGCACTCGCCACATCACGATCAGTCGGGCTTGCTGAAGGGCAGAGTCTACAAATTCGCGGCGGACTGTTTCTGTAAACGGCGATTCTTGGCCGTAGTTTAGGATTTCGGGTTCTGGGTGAAATTTGCCGACAGCAGGCACATTTATTTTGTTGTTTTGTGCTGTACTTTTTGCTGCAAAACTGTCTGCGACAATTTCTATTAGTTGCTCGACTGGCAAATTGCCTACAGCTACGGCTGTCATGGCCCCTGGGTGATATCTGCTGCTGTGGAAATCCCGCATTTGTTGGGCTGTCAACTGTTCGATTACCGCAGTCGGCCCGAGTACCGGTCGCTTGTAGGGCAGGACTTCAAATGCTAATTCCATCGATCGCTGATAGGTGCGGCGGCGGGGATTGTCTTCCGATCGTCTAATTTCTTCTAAGACTACCAGCCTTTCGCGATCGAAGGCGTCGTCGGGAATGCTCGCATTCAGCAACACATCGACTTGCAGGGGAGCTAGTTCGGCAAAATCTTTAGGGGCTGTGGTGATGTAATAGTTAGTGTAATCTTGGCTGGTGGCAGCATTGGTGACAGCGCCGCGTTGCTCGATCGCGCGCTCAAATTCGCCACTAGGAATGCTCGGAGTTCCCTTAAAAATCATGTGTTCTAAAAAGTGAGCCATCCCGTTAATGTCGTCTGGTTCGACGGCTGAGCCTAAATTGAGCCACACGCTGAGGTTAACAGCATCGACCGGCAAGTGTTCGGCTATAACGGTGAGGCCGTTGGGGAAATGGCGGATTGTTGGGGCGTTGAGGGGCGATCGAGCTGAGGTTTTGAGTAAGGTTGATGTCATTGCGCTTTTAAATTGATCTTGTTCTCTATATCTTAAAGCGTCTTTAACGAAGGGCTCAGGCATTCGGCATTGGGCGCGAAAAAGCAATTGGATATGGACGGTAATGCACGTACCGAGTTTTTGGTCTCCCGGAAGAAGTCTTGTTAATGTATTTCTGCGATCGCGATCGTTAATTTATCCTAATAATTGCCCAAGTCCTCAGTTTTTTTGGTGACAGCAAAAGATGGAAAATCGAAGATTGAATAACAACTTAGTATTTCCTCAAGCAGCTTTTCAACGATTTTGGCGATCGACTTCGGGGAAAATCGGCTTAATTTTGACTGTAGCGCTGATGATCTCGGCACTGTTGGCCCCCCTACTTTCTCCTTACGATGCTGCGGTTGATCGAGATTATTTGTTGCGCTTGGTGGCTCCTAGCGCTAAACATTGGTTTGGCACCGACGGTTTGGGGCGAGATTTGTTGGTGCGGGTGTGGCACGGATTGGGGATATCTTTACTTGTTAGCCTGGTTTCTGTGGGTGCGGGTTTAATTGTGGGAGCGCTTTTGGGGCTGGTGGCCGGGTATTTTCGGGGGTTGCTGGAAATGGCGATCGGCACTTTGGCGGATATTTTGTTAGCTTTTCCTTCGATTTTACTGGCGATCGCCGTTGTTACCGTCACCGGGCCTAGCTTGCAAAGCGTAATTATCGCTGTCAGCGTCGTGCAAATTCCGATTTACATTCGCTTAACTCGCAGTATGGTGCTGTCTCTGCGGGAACAAGAATTTGTTTTAGCTGTCAAGGCCTTGGGCGCAAGCGACTTGCGGATTATTTTTCGCCACATTTTGCCGGGAAGTCTCGCGCCTCTAGTTGTACAAGCAACTCTTTCGACTGGTACGGCCACACTAGAAGCAGCAGGTTTAGGTTTTTTGGGTTTGGGCGCACAGCCGCCCGCCCCTGAGTTGGGGACGATGCTTTCTGATGCTTTTAAGGGCGGATACGCTCTTTCGTCTCCTTGGACGATCGTGTTTCCAGGTTTGCTGATTACCTTGACTGTTCTTGGTTTCAACCTTTTAGGCGACGGGCTGCGAGACGCTTTAGACCCCAGATCCAATGCGGAGGCAAGGAAATAGCAATATTCAGGACTTACGCAGCAAGCACAGTATTTGAGCCATACTGTGCTTCCTCTAAAAATTGTTCATGTATTCTCAAACTTTTAGTAACATCTGTAAGTCATATCGTTTCCGGTTGCATCGGTTAACCTGTTCGTGTGGAACGCCTTCGATGCCGATACCGCGAATGTCTGAACCATGTTGCAGCTTTTTTCAGTTATAGTTTGGCAAAATAATCAATAGTAATTTTTCATATACGCATCAGTTTACGACAAGTGTTAACCAGAGATTGTTACATTGGGTACTATCAACAAATAAGCAAGCTTGAACAGCGAATTACAAAAGTTATTAAAAGCGATCGCAAAGCAGGAATTATATCAAATTTGGTTACATCTGAATGATATACAAGTGCGAACATCCCGCTCGATATCGAAAGCAAGGCGTGAGATTGGGAGAGTGAGAGAATTTATCTTTTTCCCTCTTCCCATTTCCCTCTTTCTTCGATATTTTGGGATTATTTCAACGAAAAAATTCGCCGCAGTCTAACCATGGTACCCGTGCTATTCAAAGTACACAAAAATTAGCTTTTTTGTCAAACTCCACAGTTCATTTTTTAAACATTAGTCTAGTTCTTTTGCCCACTTTCTTTTTAATAAAGCTTTGATTTGTTACCTGCCACTGAAAAATTAGGCAGGGTTACGCCACGGTGAATCTTCGGTGTAAGCTAAAGCTACTCGTTTTGGATCGCGAATATTCCAGTCATCTTCTGCGATTTGAACTATCGATTTTAAATGTTAGATTTTAGATTAAAGAATTGAAGCATTGACCCCACGGATAAATTCGGGGGCAAGTTTCATCGGATACACATTTTTTATTTCTGGACGGATGAATCCGGGGGCTTATATCCTGGATGCTTTCGGTCAGGAAATCCAGCAACAGCGAGCAAGCGAAATCACACTCTTTTTTGTCAATTTGCGATCGACTTAGTACCGCGAGGATTAGCCGTTGATTTAGGTGCAGGTTCAGGATTTTAATCGATTGCTTTAGTGGCATTAGGCTTTTCGGTAATCCGTTATGCAATCAACTATCCGAAATAGGTTGACAGTGAGATTTTGCACCATTATAAATAAGCTTTTTATGAACAGGCTTTCCGGCCTGTTCCACAAGAAAATTCACTTTTTGTGGGACAGGCTTTCCGGCCTGTTCTTGAGAATGGTGCAAGATGTGAGTTTACAGGTACTTCAGAACGAGATGATTAAACGATTCGGGTGAATGGGCAGGAAATTATATTAGAGACTTTATATTAGAGACAATCGAGAGTTGCTGTAGTGACTGTTCCGACAGTTACAGCCCCATCCAAGGCTTAGAAACTGAAATCTCACAAAACCTGACATGAAACTCCTCCGATGGCTGACATTGTACTTCCTCTCCTTGACACTCACCCTCTGGCTCGGCAGTTGCTCCTCGGCACCCCAAATCCAGGCGGTGACGCTCAATTTGGCTGCGTCAGGCATGGTTCGCACTGCCGTGGAGGAAATCGATCGACTCTATCAGCAGGAACACCCCCATATCTGGTTGAATCCGACATTTGCCGGAACTACCTTAATCCGGGCAGCCGTTGACCAGGGAGAACCTTTTGATGGGGTTTGGTTCGCCGATATAGCACCGCTGGATGCGTTGCAAGCCCAAGGGCTAATTCTGCCCGAAACCCGTCGGGAGTTAGTGACCACCGATATTGTGGTGATTGCTAAGGCTGATTCTGCGGTCCAACTGACTGATTTGCACGAGTTAGCGAGCGATCGCCTCAAAACGGTGGCAATGGGCAACAAAGACCAGTCGGCGGGCAAATATACCCACGCCATTCTGAGTCGGTTAGGCATCCTTGAGGCAGTGGAGTCCAAGGCAGTCTGGGCAAAGGTGGATGTGCGGGAAGTCTTGCGAGCCGTCGAGCAGGGAGAGGCAGACGTGGGCATTACCTTTCTGCCAGAAGCCAAAGCCTTTGCCAAGGTCAAGGTGTTAGCCACCGTATCGCCCGACCTCTATGAGCCAATTCGCTCCGGTGCCGCTGTGGTTAAAACCTCTTCCCATCTCCAGGAAATGCAGGCGTATCTGGACTTTTTAAGCACCGATCGGGCAATGGCAGTCTTTCAAAAATTTGGACTCCGCCCTCTGCGGTCTTAGATCGACGAAACTAAGCACAAGACAGACATGATCAAACAACAATCTAACTTTCTCAAAACCGTTGCCGGGAGCCTGGGAGCAGCCACTTTCCTGGCATTAGCAGTGAGTGGAGTCGCATTTTGGAGCGCTAACCGCACCTTAGAAACTAACCGCCAGATCGCCGAACATCTAAAAGCGCTCAATAGTTTGAAAGCGTTGACCAGTGCATTTCAAGATGCTGAAAAGATGCAGCGGCAATACCTGCTCACCCAAAACAAAAATGACTTAAGGAAATTAGGGATTCGGACGCTCGATGTCGATCAACAATTGCGACAATTGCAAAGCTTGCTAGAGAACGCTCCCCGCCAACAGGCAGCTACCAAGCGCCTGGAAGAATTTATCCTGCGTCGCCTGGGGGAACTCCGGCAGGGCGTGGAACTCCGGGACACCAAAGGGCTGGCGGCGGCGATCGATCGCACCCCCCCACGACTGCTTGATGAGATTACGTTGCTGACCCAGCAGATCGAAGCGATGGAAACCGTAGCGTGGCGGCAGAAACAGCAAGTTGCCACCCACACAACCCTTCTGGCAATGATGGCATTTCTGGTGGGCATCGCCCTCAACCTAGGAATTATTCTGTGGACTTACCGCCTGATTTGTAATGAAATCCTGAAGCGGAATCAAGCTGAAACCGACCTTCAGCAAAGTAACCAGACGTTTCAAAACCAGACTAGCCTGTTGCAACTAATCCTCAACAGCATGAGCGATGCCGTGATCGTTGTCGATGAAAACGGTCGATTCCTGGTGTTTAACCCCTCTGCCGAGCAGATGTTGGGCAAAATACCCGACGGCGAGCCGGAAGAATGGTCGGAGCAGCATGGACTGTTTCTACCCGATGGGGTAACTCCGCTCCCAACAGAGCAAATTCCCTTAGTGCGGAGTTTACGGGGTGAGCAGGTAGACAATATGGAAATTTTTAGCCGTCCTCGCCATGCCCCAAAGGGTTTCTGGATGACAGCTAGTAGCAGACCGCTCAAAGATGCCAGTGGTGCATTGAAAGGAGGAGTTGTTGTGTGCCGCAATATTAGCGATCGTAAGTCCGTAGAACTAGAGATATTGCGTGCAAAAGAAGCTGCCGAAGTTGCCAACCGCACCAAGAGCCAATTTCTTGCCAACATGAACCACGAACTCCGCACCCCCCTCAACGGCATCCTCGGCTATACCCAAATCCTCCAGCGCGACCCCGCCACCACCGCCAAACAGATGAAGGGATTGGGGGTGATTTATCAATGCGGTTCCCATTTACTCACCCTGATCAACGATATTCTGGATCTGTCCAAGCTGGAAGTGCAAAAGATGGAACTCTATCCCCAGGATTTCCATCTGGCTAACTTCCTCTCTTCTACTGTGGATATTTGCCGCGTCAAGGCAGTACAAAAAGGCGTGGAGTTTCATTA
Source organism: Microcoleus sp. S13_B4 (assembly GCF_036700885.1). NCBI lineage: Bacteria > Bacillati > Cyanobacteriota > Cyanophyceae > Oscillatoriales > Microcoleaceae > Microcoleus > Microcoleus sp. S13_B4. The sequence goes on along the minus strand of NZ_JAUBPU010000040.1, from coordinate 5,573 downwards.
CCAGCCCGCCAGCAACCTGCCCACTGCCGTGCATGCTGACGACAAACGCCTGCGCCAAGTGTTGCTCAACCTGCTCAGCAATGCGGTCAAATTTACCGATTTTGGCACAGTCACGTTTCGGGTAGAAGCGGTGGAGTCAGAAGACTCAAATTCAGAACTCAATACTCAAAACTCAAAACTTTCAAGAATTCGCTTCCAAATTAAAGACACTGGCATTGGCATTGCCCCAGAAAAACTATCCACGATTTTCTTACCCTTTGAGCAGGCCGGGAAACGCGATCGCAACATTGAAGGTACTGGACTAGGACTTGCCATCGGTCAACAAATCATCGAGAAGATGGACAGCGAAATTCACGTCGAGAGTCTATTGGGCCAGGGCAGCAATTTCTGGTTTGAGATCGACTTGCTTCCAGCATCGGATTGGACAACACAAAATGCGATCGCCAACCACAAGGTTATTGGCTATCAGGGCGAACGACGCAAAATTCTGGTCATTGACGATCGCCAAGAAAACCGTCTGGTGGCAGTGAATATGTTGGAACCGCTGGGCTTCAAGCTGACAGAAGCTGATAATGGGCAGGCAGGTTTTGATACCACTATCCAGACGCGACCCGACTTGATTATTACCGATGTACATATGGCGATTATGGATGGCTTAGAAATGACCCGTCGCCTGCGACAATTGCCAGATTTTGCCCAAACTCCCATCATTGCCTCCCCTGCTACCCTGTCTCAGGTGGATATACAGGAAAGTCTGGATGCAGGGTGCAATAGCTTTTTCCCCAAACCGATCGAGTTTACTGGGTTGCTTGCCGAATTGCAGCGGTATCTAGAATTGCAGTGGATTTACGAAACCGAAACAGAGGCGACTCAACCCGCTGTCAGCAACGCTGATGAGGTTAGCATGATAATACCGCCTGCTGCTGAACTGGCAACCCTCTATGCTGCGGCTCAGGGTGGTTTTATGACCGATATCCAGCAGGAAGCCCATCGCTTGAAGCAATTAGCACCGGAATATGTTGCCTTTGCGAACCGAGTTCTAGAACTGAGTCAAGAGTTTGATGAGGAAGCCATTGTGCGTCTAATCGAGCCACGGGTTTAGCCACTTAATATCGATTCACCCTCGACCATTCATCCCTTCAATACGTTTAGGAGTTTGCTAATGTCAGTCTCTTCTATCTCTCAAGAAAACACCATTTTAGTCGTAGATGATACGCCAACCAATCTGCAAATATTGTTTGATGTGTTGAGCGAACAGGGCTACCGGGTGGCGATCGCCAAAAATGGTGAAACTGCTCTGCAACGAGTGCAATCGTCTCAGCCAAATTTGATTTTGCTGGATGTGATGATGCCAGGGATCGATGGTTTTGAAACCTGTCAGCGGCTCAAAGCTAATCCCGCCACTCGCGATATTCCAGTTATTTTCATGACCGCCCTTTCCGACTCGGTGGATCAGGTCAAAGGGCTGAGCTTGGGTGCTGTGGACTACATCACGAAGCCGATTAAGTATGAAGAAGTCTTGGCACGGATTCGGGTGCATCTCCAATTGCGGAATGCCACCCGCATCATGGAAGAGCGCACGAATGAACTCAACCAGGCATTAGAAAGTCTCAAGCAAGCCCAAGTCCATCTAGTGCAAGGTGAAAAAATGTCTGCCCTCGGCCAATTGGTGGCGGGAGTGGCACACGAAATCAACAACCCGGTGAATTTCATTCACGGCAACCTGAACCATGTCAAAGAATACACTCAGGAGCTGCTGGACTTGGTGCAACTGTACCAGAAGCACTATCCCAATCCGGTAGCAGAAATCAAAGAGCGGGCAGAATACCTGGAGCTCGAATTTTTGCAAGAGGATTTGTGGAAGATGCTGGGTTCGATGAAAATGGGGAGCGATCGGATTCGCCAACTGGTGCTCTCCCTGCGGAACTTCTCCCGCCTTGATGAGGCCGACTGCAAACCCGTTGATATCCATGCAGGTATCGACAGCACTCTGTTGATTTTGCAACACCGTCTGAAAGCCCGACCCGATTTTCCTGCCATCGAAGTCATCAAAAACTACGGGCAATTACCGGAGGTCGAATGCCACCCCAGTCAACTCAACCAGGTATTCATGAATATCCTCACTAATGCGATCGATGCCTTGCAGACATCAGGTGTCAGGGATAACCAACAACCTACCATTACCATCAGCACTTCGATCGGTAGTGCTAACTCGATCGCGATTAGCATTGCCGATAATGGAGTCGGTATCCCGGAACTCATTCGCTCTAAACTATTCGATCCGTTTTTCACCACCAAACCCGTGGGCAAAGGCACTGGTTTGGGACTGTCGATCAGTTATCAAATCGTCACTGAAAAACACGGCGGCAAGATTGAATGTGATTCCACTCTGGAGAAGGGTACTGAGTTTGTAGTACAGATTCCGCTGCGGCAGGTCATGGCACAGGTTGCTTAAAAGAAGGGTTACGGTTGCCGCAACAATTATCAATCAATTTGAATACTCTTTATCTTAGAGAATAGTAATTAGGATTTTATGGTAATAGGACTTACTCACAAACTAATACTGTAGGGTGTGCATTACGCACCTTAACCCCTACCGATAACGCATTCAACTATTTTTTGTATAAGTCCTGGATCTATTAGCTGGCGCTACGGCGAAGCTAGTTCCATTAATATCATTATCCCTATTTCATTTACTGAGAAATCATCCTTGCTATCATTCACTAATTTAGCCAGAACTGTTCCTGTAAATAGTTTAGTTACGGAAGCGATTTCGTAAATTGTACCAGCATTTAGGAATAGCAGAAACGGTGTCGCTGAGCTTGCCAAATCCTTGGATGTAATGATGCCCTTGCTCAACTACTCCGATCGTTAAAGCCAGGTTTTCTCTCTTTCTTAGATAATCCTGCGTAATTCGATCGATTTGAGACTCACAATTTAGATAAGCCAGGGTTATTAATTGAGACGAATTGATAAGTTATTAGGCAGTAAAAACTGAATACCCAGAGCCCCGACTTTTTTAAGAAGTTGGTATCTAAAGCGCGATCGTATTTTATGTTTACAAAACTTACGCAAAGATCAGCCCAGAGGCATCTAAGTTTTACCGTCACTTTCGATAGAATTCTTCTGGGGTGTCCCGCCCGCCCGAAAAATAACATTTATATGCCGAACAGCTTACTATCTGTAGGGGGAAGCACACGGCACCTTACCCTCGGCCTACTATCTCGCGATCCATCCTCCCTCCCCCAGGATCAATCCCAAATAGCCGTTGCTAATATTCGCGACTCATGTATGACTTGACTGATGTCACAATCTACGCGAAACTTTACATACAACTGATGTATTGCTTCTATTTATTAATAAGTTCTGTTAAGTTGTGACTCAAAACCTATCAATTAGTCAAAATTGATATAGCGCTTTGTCAGTCAGCCAACTCTCAAGAAGCTACTTCAGGAGGCATCGTCCCTGGCTTGCTGGTGTCGGTGTCTGTTCTCAATATTCCTATTCAGTCAGCCCGGATTATGGAAACACTAGAGTTTGTGATCTATCCAGATGGCCGCGTACAGGAAACAGTCACTGGCATTGTCGGTGCTTCCTGCGCTGAGGTAACGGCTGCAATTGAAGCTCAGCTCGGCGTGGTGCTTCATCAAGAGTCAACATCTGAATATTTCACGCAAGCGCTGCATCAGTCAGCGGAAGCGACGGCCCAAGTGGGTTTTAGCGATTGGTAATTTTCTTGTTGAGTTCACTTAATTTTTTTTGGAACTATCATGTCACATTTTAGCCAAATTAAAACCCAGATCCGCAATTTGAATTCTTTGGAAGCTGCTTTAACTGACTTGGGTATCGACTGGAAGTCTGGCCCAACTGAGGTGCGTGGCTATCGCGGCCTAACCAGCACCGCTGAGGTCGTGATTGAGCAAAAAAACGGCTACGACGTAGGTTTTAGCTGGAACGGGACTGAGTATGAATTGGTGGCTGACTTGCAGTTTTGGCAGCAAGCTTGGTCTGTAGACCGTTTTCTGAATAAGGTGACTCAGCGCTACGCTTACCATACTGTAGTGAATGAAAGCGCCAAGCAGGGTTTCCAAGTTTCTGAGCAAAAGCAAAATCAAGACGGTTCTATCCGTTTGGTGGTGCAGCGCTGGTGCGCTTAATAATTTTGCGAGCTTTTTGCAATCTTGTCTCATCAAAGTCCGCTGCTGCGGACTTATTTACTCTTGTGGGGGTCTAAATGTCTGAGCTTTCTGGACTCGGAATAGATACAGCAAGCGATCGCTCTGGTTTAGAGCCGGAGTTGGGGGGATTTTTGCGGGATGCGCCCGATCGCTCTGGTTTGGAACCGGAGTTGGGCGGCGTGTTGCGCCAAAAAGGTGTCTATGTTGATGAGATTACCTGCATTGGCTGCAAGCACTGCGCTCACGTTGCTCGCAATACTTTTTATATTGAACCGGATTACGGTCGATCGCGCGTAGTTCGACAAGACGGGGATTCTGAAGAGTTGATTGCTGAGGCGATCGACACTTGTCCCGTGAATTGCATTCATTGGGTTGATTACACCGAACTCAAGAATCTGGAAGAAGAACGCAAGGATCAGGTGATTCCTGTCGTTGGTTTTCCGGTGGATTTTGCGATGGTTAAGGCCGGTATTCGCCAGCGACAAAAGAATAAGTTGCGCGATCGTAAGTTTAAAGGCAGCCATTGAAATCCCCAATTCACATCCACAGCTTGAAACCTGTGGCTCAAACAACAAAAACAGCCCGCGCGGGCTGTTTTTTGTATACATTGTATAATCAAATTTATTTGAGAGGATGGTGCTCAGCGAGAATTTTCTCAACTCTAGCTTCGTCGATTCTGGCAGTTAATGTTGTTGCCTCGTTGTTATCGCGAATGGTTTTTGCTAAAGTAAAAGACGAGCCGACAGAAAAAGTTAAACCCATACCCATAAAAGCTTTCTGCCAGGGGTCTACCTGTAAATAAATGATACCTACGGTAGTTGCGGAAAGGGCAAGAATAAAAGAAACCCAGCACTGAAGTATCCAAGCATTAGTATCTTTTTGGCGTATGATTTGTTTCTGCATAGTACCTCTAAGTCAAATATATCTTTTGGTTCATTAACTTAAAGAATAGATAGCGTGAGTGAAGCGGTCAGGAGAGGAAGGGACAGTTTCGATAAGTGAACAGTGCGATCGAACTTTTTACTAAAAACTCTAACGCTGTAGATAGGGTTTGAGGCTCAAGAAAGACTCGCAGCGAGTGGACAGTTTGAAAACTCCACTAAGGAAAGCCAGTTTTTTCTCAAAATAGCGTAAGGTGCGCCGAAGAGCACCTTACTTCTCCCAGTCGGCCTCCGCAGACTTCGTTTGACTCTCGACAGCGGTTGAAACCGCCGGGCCTTATCTAGTTCGTTTGTGTAGCCCCGGTTTCAACCGCCGAGTTTTATTTAGGGTTTGCTGAATAATCGATCGCAAACTAAGAACAGAAGCGATCGATATATTCAAACTCAACTAAAGATAGGTTTTTATGTATCGATTCCACCCAATTATAATGGTTAATTATCTTTAACCTAAAAA
>NZ_JAUBPU010000039.1:29716-53271 GCF_036700885.1 Microcoleus sp. S13_B4 | reverse complement strand
TGGTGGCTGCGGGCTTTTTCATTCGTTTATTTTACCAGATGCCGCCACTGAAGTTTTTTTGACCTGAATCCTTACGATTGAAGAAATGACTTCAAAGGCTGCGTTTGGCGATCGTTCTTACAAATAGAAAGTTAGTTTACCGCATTGTCGATCGTACTTGCATCTAGTCTAGGGTTCGAACTATTTCTTGATAAATATTCAACCTTGACCTTGCGGGTTTCGTCTTTTTGTGCAGGTAAACTTCGCGATTTCCAATCGCCCCGTCTCATCGCCCGGTTTAATCTTCCAAAAACTTTAATTTTACAAATTCGAGAAAAACTGTTTTTTGTAACATTTAACACATTTTTGGCATCAAGTTTGCTGTTACGGTTTGAAACGTAGCAATCTAGTAGGATTGCACGCTACAGTATGCTTACCTTTCAAAAAGCTAATTGCATTGCTGTTACAAACAGTCTCGAATAACTCCTTGGGTTGCAAACAGGACTTATACAGACAAAAACCGAAAAATTTAACCGCTTCTAGGGTTCCGATTTGAATGAGTTTCTAAGTCAGCTTAGACAGTTCAAGTGCTGGTCCGAGAGAAGCAGACTGGTCATCCCAATATTTTATTAATTTGAGGGAAACACTAGCCAGTTACACGGCGGGATAAAAGCCCGGGAGAAACGCGATCGGTCATCAAGACTCGGTTCGTTAGCTCTCGGGCTTTATCCTTGTATATCAAGGGGGTTTGCGGAAGCTAAGGAAGCCAAAGAAGGTGCAAAAGCTCGATCGACATATTCACCTCTAACCAGCAACCAGAATATGCTATGAATATCCGAGATTACTCCCCAAAAATAACGCTATCGCCCTTGTCCTACTGCGCCATATTTTTCATCACCTTGTTTTTCGCTGTCGGCTGCGTCAACCCGGCAATTTATATCAAAACCACGACAGAAACTGAAGCAGCTTCTTCAGTAAGTGCTAACGCAGTTAGCCTCGGATTCAGCGCGTGGCCCGGCTGGTTTCCGTGGCAAATTGCCAAAGAACAAAAGATATTTGAAGCCAACAATGTTCCTGTAGACTTAAAATGGTTTGACGGCTACTTAGAATCCATCAGCACCCTCACAGCAGGACAGATAAATGCTAACAGCCAAACCCTCGGCGATACAGTAAACTCTATATCCGGCGGTGCCGACCAAGTAATTGTTTTAGTCAACGACAACTCCACGGGAAATGACAAAGTGATTGTCGCCGAAGGCATCAATTCCGTTGCCGATTTAAGAGGCAAAAAAGTTGCAGCAGAGGAAGGTACAGTCGATCACTTTCTATTGCTGTTAGGGCTGAGAAAAGCAGGTTTATCAGTGCAAGACATTCAATTTGTACCGCTGGAAACTGGCAAAGCTGCGGCGGCTTTCGTTGGAGGGCAAGTCGATGCGGTGGCAGTATTTGCGCCGTTTACCACGCAAGCATTAAAACGATCGAACAGCAAGGAACTGTTTAGTTCAAAAGATTTTCCGGGGGCGATTTCCGACCATTTGGTATTCACGCGAAAGTTTATCGGCGAACACCCCGATCGAGTGCAAGCCCTGGTCAATTCATGGTTTGCAACATTGGAATACATGAAAGCAAATAAAGAGAAATCTTACGAGATTCTAGCCAACCGCGCCGGAGTTAGCGTTGAGGAATACAAAGAATATGAAAACGGCACTAAGATATTTACGATAGAGGAAAACTTGAAAGCCTTTCAACCGGGAAATGACATGACATCATTGCAGTTTGCGGCGGCAGAAATGACTAAATTCCTCGTCGATGTAAATTTAGCCAAAACCCAACCCGATATCAGCAAGTTATTTGACGATCGCTTTATAAAAGCTTATTCCGAAGGTAAAAGCTAGAAGGCAGAATTTACGAGTTAGCCGACACAATAAAATTTCAAAAATATTCCTTTTTAAAATTCCCCAAAGCTACTCAAATTACTCGCTAAACCGTTCTGCAATTAAATCATGCCACCAAATCCCGAGCCCCGATCGATCCAATCCCACCTCAAGCAAAAAAACCTAAATCCCACCGTTTTCTGGCGGATTGCAGAAGAGATACCACAACCCCTCAATATTGGGTTAACGGTAACATCGATCGCACTGCCGCTGCTGCTGTGGTGGCTAGTAACAACCTTCGCCAACGTAGACCCCAAATTTTTGCCTTCCCCCGGCAAAGTTTTAGAGGCATTTGGTCGGCTGTGGAACACTCGCGAACTTTTGAAAGACACAGTAGCGAGTTTGTGGCGGGTGGGAGTGGGCTTTCTGTTCGCCTTGGTTTTTTCCATACCAATTGGCGTGCTGATGGGCAGTTTTTCCAGTATTCGTGCCTTGCTTGAACCCATGTTCGGCTTGATGCGATATATGCCCGCACCAGCATTCATACCCCTACTAATTCTCTACTTGGGAATCGGCGAAGAACCCAAAATAATGCTGATATTTATCGGCGTCTTTTTCTTCAATTCGCTGATGGTGATGGATACAGTCAAGTTTGTTCCAAAAGACTTGATCGAATCTACTTATATGTTGGGCGGCAATCGCTGGGAAATCCTAACTCAAGTTATTTTTCCCCACGTTTTGCCGGGAATTCTTGATGCTAGCCGCATCAACCTAGCTGCGGCTTGGCAATTGGTAATCGTCTCGGAATTGATTGCGGCAACCGAAGGCTTAGGTCGCCGGATCAGCGTCGCGGGTCGATTTCTCCGAACCGATGAAATTTTTGTGGGGCTGATTGTCATTGGGGCGATCGGACTGGCTTTTGACTTGCTTTTTCAATATCTGCTGCGGGTTTCTTGCAAATGGTCAAGTCAGAAACAGTAAGCAGATGTTGAAGGAAGAAGGAAGAAGGAAGAAGGCAGTGGTGTAACATAAAATTTAAACCCACGCTAGATATCGTTGTTAGTCCTAAAATTTACAGATTTTAGGAATGAAAAAAAATCAATTGTTTACTTACAATACAGAGGATAAACTCATGTTTCTACAAATCAACAACCTGCACAAAAACTTTGAAACAAAAAACGGTAAATTAGTTGTCCTCAAGGACATCAATATGAGTATCAAGCAAGGCGAATTTATCTGCGCGGTAGGCGCATCCGGTTCGGGCAAATCTACTCTGTTGAGGCAGATTGCGGGATTGGACAAGCCGACAACAGGGGAAGTTAAAATAGACGGCAAGGAAGTTGTTTCGCCTGGGCCGGATCGAGGTATGGTATTTCAGCATTACACTCTTTATCCTTGGATGAACGTACAGGAAAATGCCGAGTTTGGCCTCAAACTTCAAGGCGTTTCCAAGAAAAAGCGGCGCGAACAAGCGAGCTATTATTTGAGTGTGGTAGGATTGACGCAGTTTGCTTCGTCGCTGCCGAAGGAATTGTCGGGCGGGATGAAACAGCGGGTGGCGATCGCCCGCGCCCTCGCTTCTGAACCTAAAGTGTTATTAATGGATGAACCTTTTGGCGCCTTGGATATCCACACTAAAGAATCGATGCACGAATTTATGCTCGATTTGTGGCGCCGCACTCAGATTACAATCTTTATGATTACCCACGATGTCGAAGAAGCGGTGTTTCTTTCCAATCGGATTTATGCTTTGGGCGCTCGTCCCGGTACAGTGAGAAAGGAAATGTCGATTAATTTGCCCGATCGCACTCCCAGCATTAAACGCCACGCCAAATTCCACGATTACCGCGACGAACTCATGGATTTGATGCGGAAACACGGACAGGAAGCAGTTGCAATGGCTGCTTAAATAGAAATAGGTTTGTATTTGCACTTTTTGCAGCCACGCCAACAGTACAACGGCCAACCTAAGTAAGTGGAACGGCCATCTTGCACCATTCTCAATTACCTATTTAGGAACGCGCAAGATGCCCGTTCCACAATAAAATTGACTTTTGTGGAACGGGCATCTTGCCCGTTCTTGAGAAGGGTGCAAGATATCAGTGGAAATAAATATTACTTTGGGAGAGGGTGAGTTTTGCCACTACAAAATACTATTGTTTTGTTTCGCTGACCTACCCAAATACATCAAGAGGAACTTATGGTGCAACTATCGATCGACACAAACTCACAAGTTGATTCTGACCTCGTATTAATGCAAGAAACCGTACCGGGCGGCGCGTACTGGTCGGGAGTCATCAAGCGGGGAAACACTCTGCGAATCACCGATTTAGAAGGCTCTCGCGGCGTTTCCATGCTGTGCTACAACGCCGACAATGCGATCGAACGTTTCAACGCAGCAGACACCGCCAAAATTCAATTCAACGCCTTTCTCAAACAAGGCATGGTGATCTACACAGACATGGGACGCATCCTATTTTCCATCACCCAAGACACCTCCGGCTGTCACGATTTGCTAGGAGGATGCAGCAACGCCATTAGCAATGCCAAAAAATACGGCGAAGGAGACTGGAAAAACTCCCGTGACAACTTTCTCAAAGCCCTAACTCGGTGGGGATTGGGCAAAAAAGATATCATGCCCAACCTCAACTTATTTACTCGCATTGCCGTCAAACCAGACGGCACGATGGAGTTTCGCGAAGGCTGCGAAAAACCGGGGAGTTTTATCGATTTGCGAGCCGAAATGAACGTATTGACCATTATCTCTAACTGCCCCCACATCCTGCATCCCGGTTCAACTTACGATCCAAAACCCATCCAAATTCAGATTGTGAAAACCCCCGCACCCGCCTCAGACGACTTGTGCCGCACCGCCAACCCGGAAGCCGTGCGCGGGTTCATCAACACCGATGCTTTGTTCCTGCAATAAACCCAATTCCATAACTCAACTTTGTCCGCACTAATCTGCCGTAAAAACTTCTGCAATTCCCTCACAAAAAGTGAACCATGACTGCAACCACTCAACAAATTCTCGATCCAGAAACAGCAATTTACAACGAAGTCTTACCAGCCAGACATCCCTGGTCCCGCGTCATCAAAAAAGGACAGATTCTCCGCATTGTAGATTTAGGCGGAAATCAAGCAGTAGATTTTTTAGTTTACAATGCCGATGACCCTTCCGAACGCTACAGCGCCCCCGATACGAGCGTCAATCAAGGCAACATCTTTGTCACTACAAACAGCCAACTCATTTCCAACGAAGGGCGAGCCATGATGACCATAATTGCTGACTCCTGCGGGCGGCACGATACCTCCGGCGGCGCCTGTAGCTGCGAGAGCAATTCAGTGCGGTTTGGGCTAGATAAAAAATACCAACACGCCTGTGTTGAAAATTTCCTCGCCGCAATTCTTCCCTACGGTTTGGGTAAGCGAGATTTAGTCAGCAATATCAACTTTTTTATGAATGTTCCGGTTAGCGAAGATGGCACGCTTGAAATTGTTGACGGCATCTCCGATCCGGGAAGTACAGTGGATTTGCGAGCGGAAATGAACGCGCTAGTTGCTATTTCTAACTGCCCGCAAATGAACAATCCTTGCAATGCTTACAATCCTACGCCGATTCAGTTGATTGTTTGGGATGCGGTGTAAATGTAGGGTTAGCACTGTCTCCGCAATTTTTTTAGGGGCGGGATCTCGTGAATTGATGCCAACAAAGACGTTAAACGTAGTACCAATCTGCTGTCGGACGATTAGGGTTCGATCCCCCCTAGCCCCCCTTAATAAGGGGGGGACAAGAACACTCAAAGTCCCCCTTCTTAAGGGGGATTTAGGGGGATCGAGACTGAGCTACCAGCAAGAAATACGGAGGGTTTCAGCCTTAAGTTGACACCAATGGCTCTCGTGCTCACCCCACAATAAAATTTAATGTTTGTGGAACAGGCATCCTTCCTTTTAAGCAAGAAGAGTGCCTGATGTAAGTAGACAGCAATGCAATTCCCAATTCCCAATTCCCAATTCCCAATTCCCAATTCCCAATTCCCTAAATGTTTAACAAAGTTTTGATTGCAAATCGCGGTGAAATTGCCTGCCGAATTATCCGCACGCTCGATCGCCTCGGAATTGCTTCAGTAGCAGTATATTCTGAAGCCGACGCCCGCGCCAAGCACGTTTTCGCCGCCAGCGAAGCCGTTTGTATAGGTGCAGCCGCCGCAGCCGAGAGTTATTTGCGGTTCGATCGCATTCTCGAAGTTGCGCGCCAAACAAAAGCTCAAGCTATTCACCCAGGTTACGGCTTTTTGAGCGAAAATGCTGAATTTGCCGAAGCTTGCGCCAGCGAAAATATTGCATTTATCGGCCCGACTCCGAGTCAGTTGCGCTGCTTTGGATTGAAGCACACCGCGCGGGAAATAGCCGCTGCAAATCAAGTGCCGCTAACTCCCGGAAGCGAACTTTTAGCAAGTTTAGAGGATGCGGAAAAAGCGGCTGGGGCGATCGGCTATCCGGTGATGCTCAAAAGTACCGCAGGCGGCGGCGGCATCGGTTTGCAGGCTTGTTTTGGCGATCGAGATTTGGCAGAAGCATTTGAAAAAGTACAGCGTTTGAGTCAAAGCAATTTTAAACAAAGCGGCGTTTTTTTAGAGAAATACATTCAAACAGCCAGGCACATAGAAGTCCAAGTCTTTGGAGATGGCCAAGGAAATGTCATAGCCTTGGGCGAGCGAGATTGTTCGGTGCAGCGACGCAATCAAAAAGTAATAGAAGAAACTCCCGCCCCTGCTATTAGTGACGAACAGCGAAATCAGTTGTACGGTGCAGCCGTGCGGTTGGGAAAAGCGGTAAATTACCAGTCAGCCGGTACTGTTGAATTTGTATTTGATGTCGATGCGAAACAGTTTTATTTTTTAGAAGTCAACACGCGCTTGCAAGTCGAACACGGCGTTACTGAAGCTGTCAACAACATCGACCTCGTTGAGTGGATGGTAAAACAGGCTTCGGGAGATTTGTTCCCCCTGGAAAAGTACCGCTATCAACCGCAGGGACACTCAATTGAGGTGCGAATTTATGCGGAAGATGCCGGCAAGAATTTTCAGCCGAGTTCCGGGTTGCTGAATCAAGTTGCGTTTCCAGAAAACGTCCGCTGCGACAGTTGGATAGAAACCGGCACGGAGGTTACTCCTTTTTACGATCCGCTGCTAGCCAAAGTAATCGTTTGCGGGGATAATCGAACCCAGGCGATCGTAAAACTAAAAGCTGCTTTAGATGCCAGTGAAATAGCGGGAATAGAAACTAATTTAGATTACCTCCGCCAGATTTTGGACGATTCCCGATTCAGCCGGGGCGAACTGAGCACGCGCTTTTTAAACTCTTTTGAATACGCACCTTTAACGATCGATGTATTGGATGGGGGAACCTACAGCAGCATTCAAGATTATCCGGGGCGGATCGGCTATTGGGATGTTGGCGTCCCGCCTTCTGGGCCGATGGATCATCTGGCATTTCGATCGGCAAATCGTTTAGTAGGAAATCCCGAATCCACAGCAGGATTGGAATTCACAGCTACAGGCCCAACTCTGCGCTTTAATGCCGATACAGTTATTAGTTTGACTGGTGCAATTATGAAGGGAACCCTAAACGGCGAATCGGTGCCGTTTTGGACGGGAATTCCCGTAAAAGCTGGCAGCATTCTCAAGTTAAAAGCCATTCAAGGCGACGGCTACCGCACTTATTTAGCAGTCAAACACGGCTTTAATGTCCCCGATTATTTGGGCAGCAAATCAACTTTTGTACTGGGCAAATTTGGCGGACACGCAGGCCGCACGCTGCGTCCGGGAGATGTGCTTAAACTGCTTCAAACTGCAACTCTGGAAGCAGAAATATCTTTGCCTCCGGAACTAATTCCCACCTACAGCAATAATTGGGAAATTGGCGTTTTGTACGGGCCTCACGGCGCGCCGGATTTCTTTACTGAGTCAGACATCGAAATGTTTTTCTCTACAGAATGGCAGGTGCATTACAACTCGACGCGGACGGGCATTCGGCTGATCGGCCCGAAGCCCACCTGGGCGCGTCAAGACGGCGGGGAAGCGGGTTTGCACCCATCTAACATTCACGATAATGCTTACGCGATCGGCACGATCGATTTTACGGGCGATATGCCTGTAATTCTCGGTCTTGACGGCCCGAGTTTGGGAGGTTTTGTATGTCCTGCTACTATTGTGCAGTCGGAATTGTGGAAAATCGGGCAACTGAAACCGGGGGACAGCATTCGCTTTTACTGTTTGAGTTTTGCTGAAGCTTTGCAGCGGGAATTAGCACAAAATCTGCAAATTGCTACTTTTAGTTTGCCTGTTTTTGGGGAAAATGCGGAGGAATTGCCCGCAGTTCCCACCTCTCCAATTTTGCACGAAATTCCCGAATCTCCGGGACAGGTTGCTGTTACTTACCGTCAAGCTGGGGATAAATATATTCTAGTTGAATACGGCCCATTGGTGCTGGATTTAAATTTGCGTTTTCGGGCGCACGCATTGATGGCACAGTTGAAAGCAAATCCGTTGCCTGGTGTTATCGAATTAGTGCCGGGAATGCGATCGCTCCAAATTCACTTTGAGGGCCGCCAGATTTCGCAACAGCAGCTAATGCAGGCGCTGATTGCGGCGGAGGCAGAACTTCCGGCGATCGAGGATTTGGAAGTGCTGGCGCGAATTGTGCACTTGCCTTTATCTTGGGAAGATGAATCGACGCTGTTGGCCATTGAAAAATATATGCAGTCTGTGCGATCGGATGCACCTTGGTGTCCCAGCAATATTGAGTTTATTCGCCGCATAAACGGGCTTGACAGCATCGAACAAGTCAGAGAAATTGTATTTAATGCTAGCTATTTAGTGATGGGTTTGGGAGACGTTTATTTAGGCGCGCCCGTCGCAACTCCTCTCGATCCGCGCCACCGTTTGGTTACCACTAAATACAATCCCGCCCGCACTTGGACTCCTGAAAATGCAGTTGGCATTGGCGGCGCGTATTTGTGCGTTTACGGGATGGAAGGGCCCGGAGGTTATCAATTTGTCGGCCGCACAGTGCAAATGTGGAATCGGTTCAAACAAACGGCGGATTTCCAGTCTGGTAAACCTTGGCTTTTGCGCTTTTTTGACCAAATCAGATTTTATCCTGTTTCTCATGAGGAATTGCACCGCTGTCGGGAAGCATTTATCGAAGGGAAGTTTAAATTAAAGGTTGAGGAAATCACTTTTAATTTGAGAGAATACAATGAGTTTTTGCATTCTATTGCGGGCAGTGCGGCTGAGTTTAAAGCGCAGCAGCAGGCCGCATTTAATGCAGAGCGCGATCGCTGGGCCGCATCCGGGGAATTTGACGCTGAAGCTGCCGCAGAATCCTCGGCGGATGTGGCTTCTGAAACGGCGGCGGAGGTTGTTTTGCCGATCGGCTGTGAGGCAGTTGTCGCTCACGTTTCGGCCAATGTTTGGCAGGTACTGGTTAATGTTGGAGATGCGGTTGCAGAGGGCGATCGCCTGTTAATTTTGGAAGCGATGAAAATGGAAATTGCTATTACTGCTGATGTTGCGGGCACTGTTGCCGAGTTGTTTTGTGAAAAGGGGCAAACGGTGACAGCCGGACAAATTCTCGTGGCGGTTCAACCGAATTAATCCCTCTGTTGTCACTTCGGGGACAGTAGAAGCCGTTGGATAATTGCGGAATGATTTTGATTGTTTTGTGGGATGGGATATCGTAGCCAGTCCGGTGTATTTTCACCGCAGGCGGGACACCCCACAAGAATCATCCTCAAATTGTGCAACCCCCGCTCATTTAATGAAGGTTTAGCAGCAGTTAGGGCTTCAAAAGGGTGGGGATATATCAATCAAGCAGGCGAGTGGGCGATCGCCCCGCAATTTTCGGCGGCGGGCAGTTTTTCGGAAGGCTTAGCCGCTGTCAAGCGCGATGGCAAATCTGGCTTCATCAATCAAGCTGGAAACCTGCTCATTTAGCAGGTTCGATGCTCTGTTTAGGCTTTAATTTTGTTTAAATCTCGTTAACTTAACTCCAGCCGCCCAGAATTGACCGGCGAACCATCCTGAAATACCAGCAATTCTCCCGGCTGAATTTGCGTCCAAACTTCGTTATCTGTCAGCGGAAAAGTCGCAATAACAGCCACGCGATCGTCCTCGTTGGTCAATTCCCGAAAATCGACAGTTACATCTTCGTCGATCGAGTGCGCGCTAGCAAAAGGTGCTTGTCGCACAATATAATGCAGATTAGTAGAACAATGGGTGAACAAGTGTTCTCCATCGGAAAGTAAATAATTAAAAATTCCGTGTTCTGCCAAACTTTTAGTAATTTCCTCCAGTACCGGGTAAATTTCTACTAAAGCAGGCTTACTTTGAGGAAAAGTGGAGCGCAGCTTTTCTAAAATCAAACAAAAAGCTTTTTCGCTGTCAGTTTTGCCAACAGGTTTGTAAACTCCGGCACATTCTGGAGAAAAATTTTCGAGATTTCCATTGTGAGCAAATACCCAATAACGCCCCCAAAGTTCCCGAATAAAAGGGTGGCAGTTTTCCAGAGCAATTTCGCCTTGGGTAGCTTTGCGGATGTGAGCAATGACGTTAGTTGAATGAATGGGATAGCGACGCACTACTTCTGCAACCGGAGAAGCAATCGCAGGTTTAGAGTCTATAAAAAGGCGACATCCCAAACCTTCAAAGAAAGCAATCCCCCAACCGTCTTGATGAACGTCCGTTTTGCCCCCCCTTGCAGAAAAACCCTCAAAAGAAAAGCAAATATCTGTCGGAACATTACAGTTCATTCCCAGTAATTGGCACATAGCTTTTAAGTCTCTGGAGTGTGGATTGATCGCGCAGCTATGGGCAGCTACAGATTTGCGGTGATAATATTATAGTATTAACGGGGTAAATAAGTTAAATACACTTAATATTTTGGCTGGGTCAACCGTAAAGATACTGAAGTTAAAAACTTGGCTCGCTAAAACAATTGATTGTGTTTGTCTCCGAACGATGTTAATCGAGCACTCGCTTCGCACTCTTTACCTGCATACAGCGAGTATAAAGTATTAGCCGATATGGGAAGGAATTGATAGCACTTTGATGATTGGGCGGTATCGTTTTAAGGTCAATAATAACCGTCCGGTAATTCAAAAAATTAAGAAACTGGAAATGTTAGTTTTATTAAAAACTATCGGAAAACAGAAGTAGCTATTTATAATTTTTACTAAAAAAAGCAATTAATGCTTGACAATAAGGTAAATGAGGGGGTATTTGGGTAGCGATTACACCCGCCGCCAAAATCATAACTATTACTACTTAATTATCGAGAGAGAGCGAGATATTTTGATAAAATTAAAGACAATGGCAGAGAAAGGTCTGAGGAAATAACATCGCAGATTTTTGACTCTTCATTCACTACAAAATCTGTAGGAAAAAAAACGGGAACCGGATTGTCAATCAGCCGTCACATAGTGGAAGAAAGCGAGGGCGGCAGTTTGACTTGTTCGTCGGTTTTGGGAGAAGGAATGAAATTTACGATCGCCCTTCATCTCGAATAGTACGCGCGTGCGTAGCTATCCCGTAGGGAATCGCGCTTTTTCTCACTTTCTTGGCTCTAATAAACTCACAAAGTATAATTTTATGAAAAATCAAAAGTGCGATCGACCAATTTGGAAAATCCTTAGCAGCTTAATACTAGGATTCGGATTGCAGGCATTATTCAGCATTCCAGCCTTAGCAGAAACGACAGATCCTGAAACAACAGTAAATAGTGCAAATTCAGAAGATGCAGTTAATGAATGGTATCAATTACCCGGATCAACAAATAATCTAGCGGATAATTTTGATCGTAATCCCGATCGGCAATTACTCGAAAAATCTGACAAGGTAGAGGTAAATTCACCGATAAACCCCGCATCCGAGCCGCCTGTACCTATCGCGAGTAAGATAGAAACTTACATACCCGAAGCTAGCGAAACGCAGCCCGCAGCAATACCTCCGTTAGTTAAAGAAAATAAATTAGAAAATCCCCCCTTAGTTTACCAGGCTGAAAACTCACTAGAACAAGTTACATCAGTTTCCCAACTCAGCGACGTACAGCCCACAGACTGGGCATTTCAAGCGCTGCAATCCTTAGTAGAAAAATACGGGTGCATAGCTGGATACCCTGACGGAATCTATCGCGGAAACCGCGCCCTTACCCGCTATGAATTTGCAGCCGGAGTCAATGCTTGTTTAGATACAATCCGCGAGTCCATCGCCAAATCAACTGAAAGTCTAGCTAAGCGAGACGACTTAATAAAACTGCAAAAATTACAAGAAGAATTTGCCGCCGAAATTGCCACAATCCGAGGTCGAGTAGATGTGCTAGAAGCGCGAACTAGCGAACTAGAAGCCAATCAATTTTCAACCACAACTAAGCTGTCTGGATTCACCGTTTTTGGAATACAAGGGCGCACTCCCAACCGTGCGGATCGGACTCCCAGAGACGGCAAAAGAGATACCAAAGACCCGGGTACAAATGTCAACATCATTAACCTAAATCAATTCTACTTAACCACTCAATTTAGTCCTCGCAGTAACTTATTAATCGGTTTTTACAACCAGAACGGAAGCAATTCACCACAATTAACCGAAGACGTAAACCTTGCTTATAATGTAGCCGAAACTTCTGGATTAACTCTCAGCGACCTCAACTACCGCTTCCTGGTCGGGGACAAATTGGCAGTGTTTGCAGGAACAGCAGGAGTTAACATGATTACCGCTTTTCGAGGGCCGAATCGGGCAGAAAGTGCAGCTTCTGGCCCCCTTTCTGGCTTCGCTCAAAGAAACCCAATTTTGAACACGGGTTTGGGTTTAGGCGGCATCGGCATTGACTGGCAATTTGCGAAGCGAGCCAGTTTGCAAGCAGTTTATTCAACTAATATTTCGGGATTTTTTGTCAGTTCTAACGGGTCTCAAGGACACAATACATTGGGTGTACAACTAACTCTGACACCAGCCGATCCTGTTGATGTTACTGTCTATTATGTTAACGATTATTCGCCGGACGGTAATCTGATTAGTTTGGCAGGAGACAGTCAATTAACTGCTATCAATCCTAACACAAATAAGTCCACTCCTCTGCAAACAAATGCAGTCGGAGCAAGTTTAAATTGGCGCATTTCATCGCGAGTTTCTCTGGGAGGTTGGGCTGGTTATACTAATTCTCGCATTCCAGGTAAATCTGGTACGGTAGCCACTACAAACTATATGGTTTTTGTAAATTTTCCCGATTTGTTTAAAGCCGGAAATTTAGGAGGAATTTATATGGGGCAACCGCCTAAAATTGTCAGCAGCAATTTACCTACAGGCAATAACGTTCCTGATTTTCTAGATACGGGTTTAGGGCGATCGGGCGGGCAACCCGGAACGACTACTCATGTAGAGGTATTCTACCGTTGGCAGGTCAATGATAATATCAGCGTCACCCCTGGATTGATCTTGATTTTTCAACCCGGTCACACTCCCGATAGCGACCCGATCTCAGTTGGTGTATTGAGAACTTCATTCTCCTTTTAAGAGTTTAATCCTGTGGGGCCGGGTTTAGTACAGCGATCGCAAATTGCCAACAATTTTGGTGAACTCGACCCGGAGGAACGGCCCACAAGAAAATTTAATTTTGTGGAACAGGCATCCTGCCTGTTAAGCGAGAAAGGTGTTCCTCCCTCAGCAGACAGTGATTAAAACCCCAGCGCGATTTCCTAAGATTTTTTCTCAGTAAAAACCCGCTCTCTTTACTGCAACTTTACATTTAGTAGTAATTTCCGCGTTTTTATCTTTTTTTTCTACATACAAATACCTAATCATTAAGTTTAAAAAAATACGCATAAACACGCTTGAAATATAAGTTTTCCTAACTTAATCTATTATTAAGAGCATTACTAATAGTTCTTTAAGTTTAGGTTTAGATAAATATGATTAAATCAACGGGCTGTCTTGGGTTTCTGAGCTTTGCTGTAATTTCTGCTATGACTGCCTATCCGTGTCAGGCACAAACCACTGTCAAATCGCAGACAAATGTAAATGCCCCACAGGAGATTACAATTACCGAGTCACCAAATCTTGCTAACACTTCTGCTAGCAATCTCGGGAAAAATCCTAACATTTCTAAATCTTTTACCGTCTCAGAATTGAATAGCACACCTCCTAACTCTACTTCTCCTATAACCACTCCTCAAAATCAATCTGCACGCACAAATCCGTTAGGATGCCGATTTTTTGATAGTCCTTCAATGCAGCAATAAATGTTCCTGCCTCTCTTGATAAATAGAATATCCAGGCTGAATAGAGGGCGATCGTTTTTTAGGATCTCCCTCTATTTCCGCGAGGGTACTTCCTAATAAAATTATAGGTAGTAAACAGGATTGATGAAATTAACTCTAGTTTAAATATTATCGGGGAAAGTCAGAAAGTTGTTTGATATCCTTCAAAAGTATTTGAGGCTTCCCTTTGTACTGTTCTACCTTCCCACTGACATACACATATCCCCGTCCCACACCCGCATAACGCTTCTCGATTAGCCGCTTCAAGGGAGCCATTTCATCAGTTTCAGCATCTGGAATCCACAAATCTAATTTATGATACACCGAACCAGCATAAATTAGAGCGCTACCGCCGATCCATTTAGTAATTCCCGCCTGCAAATCACAGAAAATAGTAAGAGATTTAGCTCTCTCAGAAGCCGCTAATATTTTCGGGTAGTGCAACCTCAAAGAAAGCGCTCCTGCCGTTGCTTCCGACAACCGAAACTCTTCAACTATCGAGCCTCGCATCGACCACCAAGGCAGTAAATTAGCATAGTTGCGAGAGGGAACTTTGGCATTGGTAATCGGATTCCAAATCATCAGATTGTAAGCTTTTGCTGCCGATTCTGCCTCAGTCATTGGTCGGTGATACAATCTGGAGCGCCCGTATTTGACAAAGTAGGGACTCCAGCCTTCTTCAATCAGTTTAAGATTGTAATTTTCTCCGTCTTTATGTACGTAACATAGGAGACGCCCGTAGTTGTCGCGGTGTTTTTGTAGAGCCACTTCAACCGAATCGTCTGTATCAAATTCTATGTCAATTTGAGCAAGTCCATCATCTGTTGTGGCGAAGTATTTTTTAGCCATTTCTGAAGCTGCTTTCCCCGCCGCAGTTACAGGTTTGGAGCCTCCCGGATGACTTTCTTCTGTATCGACGCAAATCAGGCGCAGAGACTCGGTTTTGCCGTTGAGAGAAATTTTGATGCTGTCGCCGTCAACTACTTTAGTTATTTGCAGGTTCTGAATTCTGGTTGCCATATTTTGAACCCTGTTGCATTTGAGATTTCATGCAGGTATCGCTTGGATTATACACGAGTTCGTTATCACTAACAACTGGAATTTTTGTTTTTTATATTAAAATTTGCCAACAGTCGCGTATTTTATCAAATCTGGAAAAAAATCCCGAAAATCCGATTCTAAGCGTTGATAGTTAGCTGTCAAATCTTCTATGCCGCTTGCCAAGTTATTTGTCCGTTTGAGTCGCGCCGACATTCTTGTAAGAGTGATGCCGATTTCGGCAATTTCCTGATAAGATGAAAGCAAGTCGCGGGCAATTATTGTTGGCAGCACCCGCTGGAGAGAGTCCGGTAATATATCGCGATTGTCTTGCAGGATTTTATAGACATCCTGAGAAAAATCCTGGAGCGGAATTTCTGAATATTCCCGCCAATTTTTAGCTAAGAAGTGGTCGTAAAACACGTCAATCAAAACTCCGGCAAACCTGCGTCTCTGGGAAGAAACAAGGCTTTTACTCGATCGCACTATTGGGTGAGAGTCCGTGTAGCTATCTACTTTGCGGTGCAAATCGATGCCTTTTCTAATTTCCTCGGGATAAAGGTTGACGGCCGAACCTTTGACAAAATCTCCTAAGAGGTTGCCAATCAGGGATTCTGGCGTGCCTTTTGATAAGAATAGATGAGCCAAATAATTCATTGAATCTTTGATAACAAAAGGGCGATCGTCTAACTCTAGTATGCAGGCGATCGCTCCCGCCACCCTCAAATATTGCTTGCGATCGGCTACATCTCTCGACGGAACGCTCTAATAGCTTCCCCAGCATCAGTTTCCGCCATCAAAATACAGCGTTTCATCAAATCGAGATCGAGGTTGTTGAGTCCGGGTAGCTGACTGCGATCGCTCTTTTCATAGCTACCGTCATGGAGATGATATATCTTCAGTAATCCATCTTCCCAAAACCAAACCTCTGAAACACCCAAAGCTTTATAGCGCTCTAACTTACTGATTCCTCCACTGGTAAAGACAACTTCGATCGACAAATCTGGAACTAATTTTACACTCTCAATGCAGTAGGATTCGTCTGCTTGCACAGAGACAACGCCCGATCTTTCCTGCGTCATTGCCCCTGTCGGCTTGAAGAAAATTCCCTGTTCGACCAGAAAGGTAGTCACGAAGTAACCGATAACATGAGCAAAAGTTTCGTGGTCTTCTCCAGGCATCAGAATCTCGATCGTCCCATCATAGTAAAATAGTCGCACTCTAGGGGAGCCTTCAAAGCCTTTTTGAATAAATTTAAACCGTTCCCACATTCCATGATAAACAATTCGCTGATCTGTGGTTTTGCTAAGTAGTGGAGGCATCGCGCTCAGATCCAGTCCAGAATTTATCTTGATTGTAGCTCATATTTAACAATTAAACCGCAGAGGAACGCCGATAAAATTACATCAGCGTTCATCCGCGTTAATCTGCTTACATCTGCGGTTAAAAAATACCTCTACGAACCTCCCCGCAATTTATCCAAAACCGTCCGGTCTTCCAAGGTCGAAGTATCTCCAGAAACCTCTTCTCCCGCAGCTAAAGAACGCAGCAATCGGCGCATGATTTTGCCGCTTCGCGTTTTCGGCAAAGCATCGGTAAATCGAATTTCGCCGGGACGGGCGATCGCCCCAATTTCCTTAACAACGTGCTGCTTCAATTCCTTAGCCAATTCATCGCTAGGTTGCTGCGAGTTGTCCAGCGTGACAAAAGCCACAATTTCCTCACCTTTAATCTCATCCGGTTTACCAACAACCGCAGCTTCTGCCACCGCTGGATGCGATACCAAAGCTGACTCAACTTCCATTGTGCCGAGTCGGTGTCCGGCCACGTTAATTACATCGTCAA
This sequence comes from Microcoleus sp. S13_B4, assembly GCF_036700885.1. NCBI lineage: Bacteria > Bacillati > Cyanobacteriota > Cyanophyceae > Oscillatoriales > Microcoleaceae > Microcoleus > Microcoleus sp. S13_B4. The sequence goes on along the minus strand of NZ_JAUBPU010000039.1, from coordinate 36,219 downwards.
CGCGGCCCATTACCCAGAAATAACCGTCTTTGTCCTTGTGCGCGCCGTCCCCTGCAAAGTACACAAATTCGCCATCTTTCGGGTGCAAATATTCCCAATAGGTGCGGCGGAAGCGATCGGGATCGTTGTAAAGTGTACGCATCATTCCCGGCCAAGGATGTTTCACCACTAAATAACCGCCGCTTTCGTTAGTTACGGGTTCGCCATCTTGGTCTACAACATCGACCACAATTCCGGGGAACGGTAGGGTTGCAGAACCAGGTTTTGTAGGAATTGCACCGGGCAAAGCGGTAATCATAATTCCCCCGGTTTCTGTTTGCCACCAAGTATCGACGATCGGACAATTCGAGTTGCCAATTACTCGTTGATACCACATCCAAGCTTCGGGATTGATCGGTTCGCCGACGGTTCCTAACAATCGCAAAGATGACAAATTGCGTGCATTCGGCAAGTGTTCGCCCATTTTCATAAAGGTGCGAATTGCAGTGGGTGCAGTGTAGAAAACGGTGACGCCGTATTTTTCAATTACATCCCAAAAACAGCCTGGATTTGAAGGGCGAGGAGCACCTTCATACATTAAAGTTGTTGCACCGTTGGACAGCGGCCCGTAGACTATGTAACTGTGTCCGGTAATCCAGCCTACATCAGCAGTACACCAGTAGACATCGGTATCTTGAAGGTCGAATATCCACTTGGTTGTCATGTGGGTGTAAAGGTTATAACCGCCCGTTGTATGAACCACTCCTTTGGGTTTTCCGGTACTTCCAGAAGTGTAAAGAATGAACAGCAAATCTTCGCTATCCATCGGTTCGGCAGGACAATTGGCCGATGCACCTTTTTGCAAATCATGCCACCAATGATCGCGCCCGGGTTCCATGTCAATTTGCTGTTTGGTGCGCTGAACTACCAGAACGTTGGTGACGCTGGGTACGGCATCATTTGCTAATGCTTTGTCTACTTGTGTTTTGAGGCCGACTGCTGCATCTTTGCGGAAGCCTCCGTCAGCGGTGATGACGAGTTTTGCTTGGCCGTCGTTAAGCCGATCGCGCAAAGCTTCTGCACTAAAACCGCCAAAAACAACGCTGTGTACGGCACCAATTCTGGCGCAGGCTAGCATGGCGATCGCAGCTTCGGGAATCATGGGCATATAAATGCCAACGCGATCGCCCTTTTGGACTCCCAATTCTTTGATGACGTTCGCCATTTGGCAGACTTCGCGGTGGAGTTGCGCGTAGGTGAGGGTGCGGGAGTCTCCGGGTTCGCCTTCCCAAATCAGGGCGGCTTTATTTTTGCGCCAAGTGGTTAAGTGGCGATCGAGACAATTGTAAGAAATATTAATTTTGCCGTTGACAAACCATTTAGCTAAAGGCGGCTGCCAGTCGAGTACGGTATCCCAGTTTTGGAACCAGTGCAATTCTTGGGCGGCGAGTTCTGCCCAGAATGCTTGGGGGTCAGCTTTGGCTTTGTCGTAGAGGGCTTGGTACTCTTTTAGGCTTTTGATGTGAGCTTTTTCGGAGAATTCAGAAGGCGGCTGAAATAGGCGTTTTTCTTGCAGAATGGATTCGATGGTATCTTGTGACATCGTTCTTAACTTTAATTTCGGTTAGTCTTTGTAACTATTGTTTGCATAAGTTGGGACCAAAGTATGTTTATTTTCCTTAAGACTTTGGGAAATTTTGTAATAGGTTGAGAGGTTGTTCTTGTTTTGCTCGCCGATGAAGGCAGATTAACGCAGATGAAGAGGATTTTTCAGCCTATTTAATGCTTGATTATTCTTGAAAATTATTGTGCTACAAACTTTTAAAGTGTAGTTTTTTGTCAATTAAATTAGCTATAATTAGAGACTTAGTTAAATTTAATTAAAGGAAAGCCATGACCCAAAATTTAGAAGCAAGCCAACTTTCTCTAAACGACGTTCGCCGCCTTCTCAAATTGGAAAGACAAACAGGAGGAGGTTTTACTGATTTTTTCTCTCTGGAAACTCTGACGGATTTTGAACAGCAGCAACTGTGGGAAATTAGCAATGACTTTTGGCGGTATCTAGAAGCAGGTAAAGTTTCTGAAGAATTGGTTAAGTTTTTAGCACTTTCACCGTTAATGAGATTAACGGGATTTTTTAAAGTTCCTGTGGTGCTGACAATGGAAGATAGCATCCCGATCGAGGTTGAGGATGGGGATACTTTAATTAAAGGGCGCTTGGATATTTTAGCGGTAAATCAGCCGGATGCAGAGCTCGCGGCTGCACAGTTTTGGATTTTGGTAGTGGAGGCGAAAAATAGTGCGATCGCACCTTTGACTGGTTTGCCGCAACTCCTGACTTATACTTATAAAAGTTTGCAGCAGCAATCGTCTGTTTGGGGATTGACGACGAATGGCGAAAGTTACCGGTTTGTGCGGGTGACGCGGGGAAATCCTTGTACTTATCAGATTTTACCGGAATTGAATTTGATTGACCGAGAGCGATCGCTCTTGTTGGCGCAAGTGTTGAAAGCTATTTGCAAGTTGCAGAATGTGCAGTTGCAGTTGGCTTAGCAAGGGCGATCGCATCGGATGTTATGGTGAGGGTGGAGTCCTGTGCTCGATCGGTGGATTGGGCGGTTGTTGGGTATTTTGAGTGCTGATGTACGTTGTTGCTAACGGAATTAGGGCGATCGCGATCGGTACTACAACTTTCTCGATCGACCACTTGATGTTGGAATTGTCAGATTTTTTCACTTGCTTTACCTTTTTAGCTGATGTAGTCTTGTTCTGGTGCAGCCGTTTTAAAGTTTTCATTTAGTTAATTTCAATGTCTACAATTTCGATAATAAGCTAACTTTTTTACTATTATTTGATTGATAAATAAATTCGACAAAGTTGTCAATTGCCTGGGAATTACCAAGTTTTTTGACAAGGGAGTTGAAGGGTTTGTGAAAAAATATTCACAAATTAGCTGGTGTTTGTCAATTTGTGAAATTAAACTGGCGATCGGGGCTGAAGCTGACAACTGTGGTAAATTAGTAAGAGTGGTAGGTAAAGCGCTAAGCCAGGTATGCGGAGCATGAATCAAAAAGAGTTTGACGCCATTTATCCAAAAAAGCTAAAACCCCTACAGCATGACGTATTAGATATGTGGTTGCAAGGGAAGTCAGAGGAAGCAATCGCTAAATCTATCAAACTTAATGATTCATCGGGTGTCAGATACCATATTTCAAATATCTGCGAGTTATTTGGTTTTAAAAATGAACCGGGCGAACGCTTCCGACAGCGCGATCAATTAATCCCGCTATTTGCCAAGTATAAACCTGAATTAGTGAGTGATAAATTAAAAGAAACTTGTGGAATTTACCCTGACAATCCAGAAAAAGTTAAAGTCTACTATGTAGAGCGCGATTGCGAAGATAAATGTTATGATAAAATTTTAGAAAAGGGAGCGCTCATTCGGATTAAAGCTCCTCAAAAAATGGGCAAGACTTTACTGGTGGATAAAATTCTCGATCGCGCGTCGCAAGAAGGTTACAAAACTGCAATCCTCAGTTTTGAGGAAGCTGACAGTGAAGTTTTGGGGGATTACCGGAAATTATTGCAGTGGTTGTGTGTTACTCTGGGCGACTTACTGGAGTTGGAGAATAAATTAGGGGAATATTGGGATGACACTTTAGGCGGTATTAACCATAACGTGACTAAATATTTAGAAAGGTATTTATTCACAAATTTTTCTCAACCTTTGGTACTGGTATTAGAGAAAGTAGACCTGGTTTTTGAGCAAGCTACTTTTAATCTTGATTTTTGTCGCTTACTACGTGCGTGGAATGTTGCAGCTACAAGGAATGATCGCCGCGGTGCAATCTGGCAAAAAATCAGGTTAATTGTCGTTCACGCTACAGAAGTTTACAGTTCTCTTGATATCAACTCATCCCCTTTGGCTGGTGTTGGATTGACTGTACCTTTGCCAGATTTTACCCCGGAAAAACTGCAGCAGTTAGCGCGGCAGTATCGACACAATTGGCTGAGTACAGAGGAGATTCAACAACTTATGAAAATGTTTGGTGGTTATCCTTATCTGGTGCAAACAGCTTTTGCTTATCTGCAAACTCCTCAATCTTCTGTGACTAAGCTTTTGGAAATTTCACCTACTGAACAAAGTCCCTTTATTAATCACTTGCGAGAACTTTTAGGCAAGCTCAAACTCTGTCCAGAACTCGCAAACGTTTACCGAGAAGTCGTAACTCAAAATCAACCGCTGATGCTGGAAACTCATCAAACATTTAAGTTAGAAAGTATGGGATTAGTGCGAGTGGCACATAATGATTGTTTGCCCCGCTGCGATTTGTACCGTCAATATTTTTCGGTGCGTCTATGACTTATCAATATATAGCTGAATCAACTCTCCCAGAAGATACCCAAACCTATGTAACGCGAGAAGCTGATAGTCAGCTTTATCAAGCGTTGCTTGAAGGTAAACTCTGTTATGTTTTCAATTCTCGCAAAATAGGTAAGTCTAGCTTAGCGCTTCAAACTATCAAGCGACTGCGAGACGAAGGCATTGTATCGGTTTTTATTGACCTGTCTGGCGACGAGACAAAGTTAGAGCATCCCGAACAGTGGTATGCTAATATACTTGATACTTTTGCTTATGAATTAGACCTTGATGTTAATTTAAAAAGCTGGTTGGAGGAACGAAATTGGCTGTCTCCCTTGCGTAGATTTCGGGAGTTTATTGAATCCGTGATGCTGTCGCAAGTTCCCGAAAAAATAGTTATTTTTATTGATGAAATCGATAGCGTTCTGAGTTTAAATTTTTCGGCAGACGATATATTTGCTTTTATCAGAAGCTGCTACAATCGCCGTACCCAAAATGCAGACTACAATCGCATCACTTTTTGTCTGTTGGGCGTCGCAACACCTTCAGATTTGATTCAAGATAAAAAGCGCACGCCCTTTAATATCGGTCAAGCTATTGAATTAAAAGGTTTTACTCAGGAACAAGCTGCACCTTTAGCGAAAGGCTTAGAAGGAAAAGTCGATCGTCCCATTCAGGTTTTAAATGAGATTTTAGACTGGACGGGCGGACACCCTTTTTTGACTCAAAAAATTTGTAAAATTGTCCTAGAACAAGCAGAAACCAGCCATCCTGACATTGCCGAACTGGTACAAGCTTACATTATTAACAATTGGGAAGAAAACGACAATCCCGAACACCTCGGAACAATTCGCGATCGCATCCTCAGCAACCAACAGCGTACCAGCCAACTCCTCGGCATCTATCAGCAAATTATTACCCCCCCTAACCCCCCCTTGCCAAGGGGGGGGACAGATAGCACCGATCCCCCGTTACTAAGTATGGCGAAAGATAGCACTAATTCTCCCTTAGCAAAGGAGAAAAAAAACAATCTTACTCCCCCCCTTAGCAAGGGGGGGCTGGGGGGGGTGGCCGCTGATAACAGTCCCGACAAAATGGAGTTACAACTATCAGGATTAGTCGTCAAACGCAACGGATATTTACAAGTTTACAACCCGATATACGCCGCTATTTTTAACCTCGATTGGGTACAGCAAGAATTAGCGAAACTCCGCCCCTACCAGGAAAAGTTCGCCGCTTGGATAGCCTCCAATCGTAAAGATACTTCCCGACTGTTACACGGCAAAGCGTTGGATGATGCATTGCAGTGGAAAGTGGGGAAACGTTTAAGCGATGAGGATAATGATTTTTTAGATGCCTGTCGAGCTGATCAACTGCAAGAACTGAAAAAAAATAATGAATCATTAAGAGAATTCCGTAAACAATTCAGGGAAGTTTTCAAAATCGAAGAAGCTGGACGCAATGCCTTAGAGCTTTTTCAGTCGAAGGGAAATCAAATAGAAGCCTTGCGGGTAGCTATCAAAGCAGGAGAAGATTTAAAAAAGTGGATACCAGATCACCCCCCGGTTTCCGAATATCCCGTTACCAATCCTCTGTTAGTTTTGCAGATGATTCTTGCGAAAATCCGCGAACGATGCCAGTTTGTCGGACATAATGACTCGGTAAAAAGTGTCAGTTTTAACCCCACAGGAGATAGGATCGCTACTGCCTCCACAGACAAAACAGCAAAATTGTGGGACTTGCAAGGCAACTGCTTGGTAACATTCACCGGACATAATCGCTGGGTAAGAAGTGGCAGTTTTAGCCGCACAGGGGATGCGATCGCCACTGCCTCAATTGACAAAACTGCGAAATTGTGGGACTTGCAAGGCAACTGCTTGGTAACATTCACCGGACATAATTATTCGGTAACAAGTGTCAGTTTTAGCCCCACAGGAGATAGGATCGCTACTGCCTCCACAGACAAAACAGCCAAATTGTGGGACTTGCAAGGCAACTGCTTGGTAACATTCACCGGACATAATTATTCGGTAACAAGTGTCAGTTTTAGCCCCACAGGAGATAGGATCGCTACTGCATCAGATGACAAAACAGCCAAATTGTGGGACTTGCAGGGCAACTGCTTGGTAACATTCACCGGACATAATTATCCGGTAACAAG
>NZ_JAUBPU010000039.1:0-29616 GCF_036700885.1 Microcoleus sp. S13_B4 | reverse complement strand
AGTGTCTGTGTTAGCCCCACAGGGGATGCGATCGCTACTGCCTCCACAGACAAAACAGCCAAATTGTGGGACTTGCAGGGCAACTGCTTGGTAACATTCACCGGACATAATACCTGGGTAACAAGTGTCAGTTTTAGCCCCACAGAGGATGTGATCGCTACTGCCTCCACAGACAAAACCGCGAAATTGTGGGACTTGCAAGGCAACTGCTTGGTAACATTCACCGGACATAAAACCTGGGTAAGAAGTGTCAGTTTTAGCCCGACAGGAGATAGGATCGCTACTGCTTCATATGACAAAACTGCGAAATTGTGGGACTTGCAAGGCAACTGCTTGGTAACATTCACCGGACATAATAGGAGGGTAAGAAGTGTCAGTTTTAGCCCCACAGGAGAGGCGATCGCCACTGCGTCACACCGCACAGCCAAATTGTGGGACTTGCAGGGAAACTGCTTGGTAACATTCAGCGGACATAATAACTTGGTAACAAGTGTCTGTTTTAGCCCCACAGGAGATACGATCGCCACTGCATCACAAGACGGCAAAGCCAAATTGTGGGACTTGCAGGGGAGTTTACTGGCGGACTTTAGCGGCTATAAGGGCAATTTGCTCAAAGGTGAGGCAGATTTTGTGGAGTTAACAAGTCCGATTTATAGTATTTGTTTTAGTCGGGACGGGAAGTCTTTAATAACTGGTTCGCTGGATGGAAAGGTGCGGTTTTGGCCAGTGGAAAGTTTGGACGAGTTGTTGGCGAGGGGGAGGGAATGGCTTGGTGAGAAAATTTAAGCGCTGATCCACGCGGATGATTTGAATTTAGCAACGATTTTACAATTCTTTTTCACTTGTTCAAACTGCTATTAGCTTTACCCACTTTAGACACCATAATTATTGAATAATTCTGGTATCTAGCAGACTACAAGCCGGAAATTTAAAAGTCAAGATTTATTAAGATTTTACAAAAAAGCGATGACAAATCACAAATCATGTATCTAAAATAAGAGACAAATTGACCCGGAAACTGAAGGTAAGAAAATGTCTGAACTTAGACAAAATCTAATTACCAGAGATTGGGTAATCATCGCCACCGAACGGGCGACAAGACCGGATCAATTCGCTAACAAAAAAAAGTGGACAGCAGCAGTGCCACCACACCGTGCCGATTGCCCGTTTTGCGTGGGAAATGAGGAAGACGGAACCTTAGAAACTTGCCGTTTGGGCGATCGCACTGGCTGGAAAGTCCGGGCAATTCACAACAAATATCCCGCCCTCTCCCCGACAGCCAAATGGATGAGGATATCATCTGGAATTCACCGCACGATGGCGGGAATCGGCATTCACGAGGTAATTGTCGAGCACCCGCGACACGATTTGACGACAGCTTTGTTGAGGGTTGAAGAAGTTGAAAACATACTTTTAGTATACCGCCAGCGCTATGTAGAAATTAGAAAAAATCCCTACATTGAAACAATTATTATCTTCAAAAATCACGGGGAAAGTGCCGGAACTTCTCTCGAACACCCCCACTCGCAGATAGCAGCGACGCCCGTTGTACCCAGCCAATTTCGCAGCCGCATCGACGAAGCTATTAGATATTTTGACGACACGGGAGAATGTCTGTTTTGCCGGACTTTGGAAGATGAATTAGCGGCAGGAGAAAGAGTAATTTTTGAGAGTGAACATTTTGTGGCGTTTATCCCTTACGCTGCACTTTCACCGTTTCACACTTGGATTTTTCCCCGCCGGCATTCCTCTTCGTTTGATGAGATTACTGATGCGGAAATTACGGATCTTGCTGAGACTGTTAAAACTGTACTAGCTAAGTTTTATTACGGATTGAACAATCCCGATTACAACTATAATATTCGATCGGTGCCGATCGCCCAACGGGCAACAAAATACTTTCACTGGTATATCGCAATTATTCCCAGAGTCACCAAGCAAGCTGGGTTTGAGTTGGGCAGCGGGATGTTTATCAATACTGCTTTGCCGGAAGAAAGTGCGGCGTTTTTGCGATCGATCGAAATTCCTAGCGACAGTAATTTCCCCCCCATCTAAAGTATCCTACATCACAATAGTCAAATTTACTTCAAATTGGGGTGGAAATGCACGCAGCCACTCTGATTTGCGAGTCTGTCTTGGGAGAAAAAAGTGATCTTATTTGAGATTTGATGTTTGAGATTAAAAAATTGGGGATAACGAATGATCTAAGGGTTTAGATCACCCAGCTACAGTTGCATTCTTTTGTGAAACTGGTATCATTTACGAACTCAAGTTATGAAGGTACAAATACTTAGGGATTGTACCAAACTCACAATAAACTTTCGACATACTGCCAGCCGTCGTCGCTAAAAGTAGCTCTCAACATATCTCTAATTGTGGCATCGATCGATAATATCCCCTCGCCCGAGTCACCATTCTCGCCGATTTCGCAACTGTCTTCAGACATATGTTCTTGGATATGGGCCAGAGTAGAGGCGAAATTAGCCAGAAAATAATGTTCGTGCACCCACGCTGTCGGATCTGGTATTTCTGCACTCCCAAAAGCTCGATCGACTAAATCTTTTTTGGCAACATCGTCAGTCTGGTTTTTCATGTTGAGTTCGATTTAGGTAGAATTGGTAACTTATCCCATTTTAAGGTTAATTGTCAACAGGAGCGCGATCCCGATCGACCGCAGCAGTGACAAATTTGTGTAGTTTGTGCGATCGCGATCCTAATTTTTTGGTTGAGCGCGTGTTATCATTTTACCTCAAACTCGGTGATCAATAATTTTCACCTCCGGCAAAATACACTTGGGCATCATTCCGTGAACTCCTTTTTGGGGATTGTTGACAGCCTGCGTAATCCGAAAATTTACTGAGATGGAACACAAAACATAAGCCTCTTCTTCTTTGAAACCTGCAAACTTTTGCAGCCAATAAACCGTCTGTTTTACCGCCATCTCAAACGCTTCATCTAATGTTCTACCGAATCCCATAATCACAACATGAGTGGGCGTTTCTGCAAACGGAAATATCAGAAAAAAATCCTTGCGTAAGATGATTTGAATAGTCCCGTTCATCGAAGTTTCTATAGCAGTACCGTCAACTTCACCGTCTCCTTGTGCCGAATGTCCGTCGCCGATGGACAGTAAACCGCCACGCAGAAAAACAGGTAAAAATAACCGCGTTCCTGCTTGGAGTTCCTGATTGTCCATATTGCCGCCGTACCGCTCTGGAGGAATAGAAGAACGGTTGATTTCGGCATTGGCAACGCCGATAATTCCAAAAAAAGGATGCAGGGGAATCCCAAGGCGGCTACCTGGGGGGAATTCAGCAGTTTTTTGCTGTAAATCTAGCGGAATAAACCGCAATTTAGGTTCGGGGAAATACTCAGGTAATGCTCCCCCTCCGGCGCGAATTGCATTAAATCCGACTGGTAAACTCGGGTAAACATCCTCAATGTGAATTTCTAAAACGTCTCCCGGTTCGGCATTGTTAACATAAATTGGGCCTGTTAGCAAGTGGGGCCCGGGGCCAACTTTGCGGTTGGGAGGCAAATTCTGACAAATATCTAAAAATTCGGGGGTGAGAAATTCGGGCGGGGCCTTGTCAGCAACATAATATCCTGAATAGGTTTCGATATCGATGCGATCGCCCGAATCCACCCTTAAAGCAGGTTCGATCTTCGGAGAAAAACCGCCCAAGTGTACAGTTTTGCAGTTAGCTTTGAGAAGGTGGCGGGTCATGGGATTTTAGATTTTAGATTTTAGATTGAAGGAAGGGTGTTAAGAATGTTATATCGCAAGTATCAATCATTTATTTTTGAGATTTTTTTTAAATGAACCACAGAGGGCGCAGAGGGCCCAGAGAAAGAGAATTCAGAGATAAGAAGAGGTCAAAAATGGTTGAAGTGTATTATATCTGAGATCCTCTACTAAATTTTTAACTTTTTGATAACCTTGGCAGTGAAAAATTCAAAGTCTAGCATCTCAAATCGATCGCTGTTTTTTCTTCAGACTAATGACTGTTTAGTAATTCAGTTGGCGGGGGCGGCTTTATATGTATTTGGGTTGGCAGTTCTATTTGGCTCGTAAAACCCAGCCCTACAGACTAATGACTTCTTCCTTCTGTTGACACAAATGGGCATTGCCGTATCCCTACAGATATCTGATTAAACTGAGATGTTGCACTCTTCTCAATTAGCTGTTTAGAAACGGGATCTTCGGCCCGTTCCACAATCAGGGTAAACGCATCTTAACTTTCACCCAAAATATGCTACAGTTAAATCCGACTAAATTTCAATGTAGCTTGTTGTAGTTTATGGGTGCTATCAATGGCCAGAGGTTTTAGTAAAGCTGTAACTTACCAACAAAAACAAACAGATTCATTGCCTTCAATGAATATTTTAAATGCCAGTTTTTTAGAACATTTTGCCAATTTGAACGACCCAAGGATAGAAAGAAGTAAAGAACACTTACTCAAAGATATTATAGCGATTGCAATTCTAGCTATCATCAGCGGTGCAGACGGATGGGTGGCAATAGAAGCCTATGGTAACTCCAAATATGAATGGTTAAAAAGCTTTCTAGAATTACCAAATGGTATACCATCTCATGACACATTTAGTCGAGTCTTTGCCCGAATTGAACCGCAGCAGTTTCAAGAATGTTTTTTGAGTTGGGTAAATGCGATAGTCGGGGAATTAGAACTAAACGTGATTGCCATTGATGGCAAAACACTGAAACAATCTTATGACCGAAATAACCAGCAAAAAGCGCTACATATAGTTACTGCCTGGTCTTCATCTCATCAATTGGTTTTAGGACAAAAAAAAGTCCATAAAAAATCTAACGAGCTGACAGCCATTCCGGAATTAATAGAAATGTTAGAAATTGCCGGAAGTGTAATAACCATCGATGCTATGGGATGTCAAAAAGACATAACCTCTCTGATTGTCAAGAAAAAAGGAGATTATATTGTAGCTTTAAAAGGAAATCAACCACTCCTGTATAAAGCCGTAAAAGAATGGTTTGAATTAGCCAAAAAATCAGATTATCTAGGTAGAGAGTATAACTATCATAAACAAGTAGAAGCTGGACATCATCGAGTGGAAAAAAGACAGGTGTGGACTGTTGATGTATCTGAGTTACCACCTCTCTATAATCAAGCATTATGGACTGGATTAAAAACAGTTGTCATGATAGTTAGTGAACGACGGCTGTGGAATAAAACCACGACTGAAGCTCGTTTTTACTTGAGTAGTTTAAGCAGTAATGCTGAAAAAATTGCTGGGGCGATTCGCAGTCATTGGGGCATTGAAAATAGCTTACATTGGATATTAGATGTTACATTTTCTGAAGACAAGAGTCGCATTCGCAAAGATCATTCTCCCGAAAATTTTGCTCTCCTACGTCGGTTAGCTATAAATTTACTAAAGCAAGAAAAAACTTCTAAACAAAGTCTAAAAATGAAACGGTATCGAGCGACAATGGATAATAATTATTTAGTTCAAATTTTAAACTCTGCCAGTTAATGAGCGAAATCTAACACCTATCTAAGAAGGAAAATTATCCAGCTTTAAGAAGTTCAGAAAATCTTAAGGTTCACATTTAATCTACTCAGGTCGGGTTAAAATTAAGAATTTTAAGAAGGTTTTTTTAGTTATTTAGTAATGCACACATTCACGTTTTTGTCAAATTAATTTAGATGCGTTTACCCTGGTTCCACAATAACATTGAGTTTTGTGGAACAGGCATCTTGCCTGTTCTTAACAATGGTGCAAGATGTAAGATTAAACCTTGTCTTTCGCAGGGGGAACCAAACCAGTTTTATTCAAACCCGCATCAATCTGCCTGAGCAATTTAAAATCGTCTTCGGGTAAGGAATTAACAGGCGAATGTTTTTCCAGAAATGAGAATGCTTGCCGAAATTCACGCGGCCGGGAGTCGATCGCACCATCGAAGTGACAAGGTACAATTCTTTGAAAGTCCCAACTCGCCACTTTATCCACCCAATCGAGAGTTTCCCTGGGCGCGCGGTTGAGAATCAAAGTCTGCAAAATCGGCGCGACAAACAACCGCCCTCCTCCCCGCAAAGCCTCAAAAGATCGCTCCCAATGTTTTTTCCACTTGAACGGATACAACCCGAAATAAGCTTTCCTAGAGCGTTCTGGCGCTTCTCGTGCCTTGGCAAATACCTCCGACCACGGCGGCACTTCCAGCACGCTAGGCGTAAAATACATGGCAAATAAGGCGATTCTCTGCCACCCTTTGCGCCGATTTTCGTGGGTGTCTGCCACCGTCTCCAAGGCGCTGTCTTTGGCGTGAAACAGCAGCGGGTACGAGTCGAGTTGGACGATCGCGGGCGGATTTTCAGGAATGGAAACTATGGAATCTGTTAACATCAGCGTGCGCGATCGTCTGTGAAATAACGCAACTTCAGCAAATCTGCCCAAACCGAGGTCGAGGGGGCCGAGAATTGCCCAGTCAAATTGATCGGCTAACGGCGTGTTGCTGCTGTCAAAGGGCAGTACAGAGGTGCGTTTTGCGGGCAAACCCAGCCAACTCAGCGGCAAATTCACCGGGAAACTCCACTGCTGCGGGGCGACCAACACCTGCGCTTGGGGAAAACTCCTCGCAAAGGGGCCGACAAAAACTTTGTGCTCGATGCCCGAAACCGTTGTCAGCAGGATGTACTTAACCTCGCCGTGCTCCGCTACTAACTCCTTTACCAAGCGGATGCACTCAGGAGTCGGTGCAACGGGGGCGTAGACGAGAAGGCCTTCGGGTTCTAATTTAATTACTGTCATCCGAATCGGGACGACAACGTAGAAAATGCCTTGTAGCTGGTCAAAAGTCCAGATTGTGTCCTTGACTATTTCCTTGCGGATGGTGCGCCGCTTGCTGTAGGGATAGAGGGGGACAACTGGCCAAAAGCCCCAAGAATAGTCCCGAGAATCAATCTGTGCTGATGTTGGTATGCCTTCGCCCTCTGCCACTGCGCGACTCCTTGCCGATTTTTTTGTACGTGCGTGCGATCGAACTGTTTTTATCTTATTTCACTCGTGTTGCGCGGATTCGAGGAGTTGAAACCGGGTTTCACCAGGCCTGGGTGCGAGAACTATTAAACCAACTGTTCAGGATCGATGCCTAACTCCCGCAACCGCGCCGCTAGTCTTTCCTCTCGCTGTTGAGATTCTGTCAGTTGCTGTTGAGATTCTGTGAGTTGCTGTTGAGCTTCAATTACTTGCTGTTGAGATTCTATCAGTTGGCGTTCCGCCGCCGTCGCCCTTTCACCCGGACTCAAAATCAACCCTCCTTGGGCCGTAAACCACCGCAACCACAAACGATTCATACTCTTATAAGTGCCTTGCCACCAACCTAAACTCAACTGCAACTCAGGAATAAATAACCGCCCATCAATTAATTCTGCCGGTTCATAGTGGCCTCCTACAAGATGAAAAGCTCGCAATTCATCGGTGTAGCGACTGAACACAAAATAGTAAGGAATCCGCAAAATTTGTTCATAAACTTGCCACTTAGTCGGCGGTTCCCCAGCTTGCTGAACAGTCCGCCCTAAATCTTCATCTTCAGTTCCCGGCGATAGCAATTCCACCACCACAAACGGATTTACCCGTTCTTGCCACACTACATAACTCAAACGCATATCGCGCCCTTGATAAAGCCTTGGCACACCCACCGCAGCAAACCAATCCGGGCGTTTATGCCAGCGCGGTTGTGTTGCATCGTAATACAAATTTAGGTCACTCGCTGTAAAGACTTGTTCCGCATCCCATCCCGGCGGCAAAAACGTGAATTCCAAGAGTTGCGGCTGATCTAAATGAAATGTATCTGGCAAACCGGGCTCCTTTGGGTCTTCGCTAGGTAAATCATACATTGTTGGCAAACTCTGCCGGGGGTCAAGAGGCGGTTCAGCTTGAGCAGGCGGGTAAGTCGGGAATGTCATAATGAATTCTGAGGTTGCTTATCCTGATATGATTATAGCCTTGTGAGAATGTCTTGCATTTCCAAAGAATTCCCATTAACTCTCAATCTCAAATCTCAAATCAAACCTCCAAAATCGATATGACTCAAAACTACCGCATCACTCTTTTACCAGGAGACGGCATCGGCCCTGAAATTATCGCTGTGGCGGTAGATGTCCTGAAACTTGTCGGTCAACAATTGGACATCGGCTTTGAATTTCAAGAAGCTTTAATGGGCGGCGCTGCTATTGATGCAACAGGCAATCCGCTACCAGAAGAAACACTGGAAAAATGCCGCAACTGCGATGCAGTATTGTTAGCAGCTATTGGCGGTTACAAGTGGGATAATTTGCCCCGCGAACAGCGCCCGGAAACTGGATTGTTAGGACTGCGCGCCGGATTGGGATTGTTTGCAAATTTGCGTCCTGCGACTATTTTACCGCAATTGGTTGATGCTTCTAGTTTGAAACGGGAAGTTGTCGAAGGCGTGGATATTATGGTAATCCGCGAACTCACAGGCGGCATTTATTTCGGCAAACCGAAAGGTATTTTTGAGACGGAAACCGGCGAAAAACGCGGTGTCAATACGATGGCTTATACCGAGTCAGAAATTGACAGAATCGGGCGAGTGGCTTTTGAGACGGCCAGGAAGCGGGGGAAAAGGCTGTGTTCCGTTGATAAAGCGAATGTTTTGGATGTTTCGCAACTGTGGCGCGATCGTATTATTGCCCTTTCTTCAGAATACCCTGATGTCGAACTTTCTCACCTCTACGTTGACAACGCAGCCATGCAGTTAATTCGCTGGCCGAAACAGTTCGATACGATTGTCACGGGCAATTTATTCGGCGACATTCTTTCCGATGCGGCGGCGATGCTAACTGGTAGCATTGGGATGCTGCCTTCTGCTAGTTTGGGAGCAAGCGGGCCGGGAGTTTTTGAACCCGTGCACGGTTCCGCACCGGACATCGCCGGACAAGATAAAGCCAATCCCATCGCCCAAGTTTTGAGTGCGGCAATGATGCTGCGCTACGCATTAAATCAACCGGAAGCTGCTAATAAAATCGAGCAAGCCGTTGTCGAAGTTTTGGATCGAGGTTATCGCACTGGCGATATCATGTCAGAAGGCATGAAACTCGTTGGCTGTCGAGCGATGGGCAATGCTTTAATTGAAGTTTTGCAAGGTTGATATATTTACCTGGTAGAAACGAATTCTTACTCCATTAGTGTCAACTTAAAGTTAAACGTAGTATCAGTCTTCTGTCTGAGTCACAATCCTCTCGATCCCCCCTAACCCCCCTTAACAAGGGGGGAACTGGAAGCACTCAAAGTCCCCCTTTTTAAGGGGGATTTAGGGGGATCGAGACTTCGATACAAACGAGAGAGATACAGGGTTTTAGTCTTAAGTTGACACCCATAGTTCTTACTCGTTACCAGGCTCTGCCTGGTAACGAGTAACCCGCCACTACAAGAATTGGGGTTTAATGTTCGGCTGTCAAAAGATTGAATTGCTCGGTATCAATGCGATTTGCTTGATACAAAGTTTGAGCTATTTCCGAAAGCGCTAACACAGAATGTGCGCGATAACCGTTGGCCTGCATCTTATCTTTGACTCCCTGTTCGTGGTCGATTAATACCACGATATCTTCCACATTCAAGCCAGCCGATTTTAACTTAGCCGCGCCTTCCATTACGCTTTTGCCACTAATCAAAATATCATCCACTACGACAATCGTTTCTCCTGCCTGAAAATGCCCCTCAATCAATTTGCCCGCACCGTAAGTTTTCACCTCCTTGCGCGGGAAAATCATCGGGCGTTCCATCCGCAATGCTAAACCAGTTGCTGTGGGTAAAGAACCGTAGGGAATTCCTGCAATGCGATCGAATTTTAAATCCTTGAGAATGTCTGCATAAGCGCTGACAATTTGATGGAAAATCTGCGGAATAGAAATTATTTTCCGCAAGTCGATGTAATATGGAAATACGGCGCCCGATGCTTGTACGTGGTCGCCAAAAACGACGCAGCCGATGTCATAAAGTTGCAAGATTAAATCGCGGTGAGGTTCCGGTTGCAAAAAGCAAACATCGGGCAGCCACAGTTCGCAAGTGGGACTACCTTCGATCGCCCGCAGCCTCTGTTTATTAATACTATCCCGCAATTTCTCAATTTCTCGGCGCGGCTCTTTCTCCGCTAATAAACTCGGGGGGACGGGCAGCAGCAAACCGTCACCATTTATGCTTAAACCGGCCGCCAGCAGTTGTGCGAGGTCGTTTCCTTCTGTAAAATCATTTTCTGCGGGGATGTCTCCTTCGACTAAAATTAGGCGTTCAGGAGCCTCTTTGCGGATGCGCGCCAACATATCCGGCAATACTCCTACTTCTAAACCGACTTTTTCGGGAGTTCCCCAAGTTTGAGAGAGTCGGACTAATTGCAAGTAAAAAGGGTTTTTTGGCGTCGGGTATTCTTGCACAGCCTCGGCTGAGGGGTTGGCGGTGGCACAGAGCACAAAAACAGTTTTTCCGGCGTATAACAAAAAAGGCGCTACTTGGTCGAATCCGGCATAGGGACTTAAAGTAATAGCGTCAACTTGCCAGTCTTGAAATACAATTTTGGCAAACACTGTGCTGGTATTTAAATCGCAGTGTTTGGCATCTAAAATTACTGGCAGGTGAGGGGGAATAATGTTTAAAATTTGTTGCAGCAATGCCCAACCGGGAATACCGAGAGATTGGTAAAAACCGAGGGTGATTTTGCAGGCACAGATTAAATCGGCTGTTTGGTCGATCGCACTTTTTAGCTTTGACAACAAATCAGTTACAAAAGTTTGAGTCTCTTCCCCAGTCATGGAAACCAAGGCGGGCAAGGTTTCCGGGTCGGGGTCGAGGGCTAAATAGAGCAAACTTTGATTGCTTTCAACAGCCGCTAACAGTTTATCGAAAAAGTTGGTTCGATCCGTCATAGTGTGTTATGGAGGTAAGGGGAATTTAAAAAATTGCAGATCAAAGTGGGAGGGGTGTTGTGCCGGAAGAAACCGATCCCCGTTGAAATTGAAATTAAGAATCTTTTAAGATTGTAGAATGTAAAGAGCAGGAAATCTGTAACTTTGGGAGCAGTTTCATGGGGAATGATTTTCGGGTTGGCTACACCAGTGATTGCACCTAACCCGCAGCAAATCAATTAGTTGCGGTAAACTAACCAGTGTCCGGGCGGCGATTTGATCGGCCTTCGCCTGCGGTACGCGAGTTTAGCAAATGCGAATTTGCAAGGGGCAGATTTGAGAGAATCAAATTTTAGGGAAGCTAATTTATCGGGGGCAAATTTGAGCGGGGCTTCTTGGCGGCAAGCTAATTTACAAGGCGCTAATTTTACTCAAGCTAATTTAATCCAGAGCCCGTTTGAGGGGGTTAATCTAAAAAATGCTACCGTTGCAGGTGTTATTTGGGTTGACGGTAGTATTAAATAGAAGCAGAAGCTAAAGGAATGCCCGCCTTATATTAGGGATAGTAATAAATGATCGGTACGATCGACTTTACGATTTGGGACGAGTTGCTGCAACGCTACGTTGACGATTTCGGCCGCGTCAATTATCGGCGCTGGAAAGCTGAGGGGGCGGATGTTTTGAGGGGGTGGCTGGAAAGTTTGGCCGATGTGGATTTGGCGGATGGTACTGATGCGGATGCGCGGCTGGCGTTGTGGCTGAATGCGTATAATGCGATCGCAATTTCTCAAGTTCTGGAAGTATATCCGATCGCGTCCATCCGTCCCAAAGTTTTGGGAATTCCCAACTGGCTGAGTTTTTTGGATTTTTTCACCCGTTCAAATGTGATTATTGGCGGCAAAAAGTACAGTCTCAATCAAATCGAACACGCAATTTTGCGGCCGGAATTTGCGGAACCGCGCATCCATTTTGCATTAGTTTGCGCTTCAGTCGGGTGCCCGCTGCTGCGCCAGGGGGCTTATTTCCCGGAGTCGGTACGGACTCAACTAGAAGCGGATGCCAGCCGTTTTATTCACAATCCTGATAAGGTGCGATATGATGCCGAGAAAAAGACGCTTTATTTGAGCAAGATTTTTAAGTGGTACGGCGAGGATTTTGTAAAAGCGGCAGGTTCGGTGGCTGAGTATGTGGGCGGTTATTTGGGGCCGGAGGCGGCTGTGAGTGATGGATGGGCGATCGTTTTTTTGCCTTACGACTGGAATTTGAATCGGGTTGATGGATAAAATTTGCGCCTAGGGATAGGTGTTTTTTTGAGGGGGTAATTTTTTTAGTCTGTCGTTACCCCTTCAAATTGCCAGATTCAACAGGGCGATCGGATGATTTTGAGGCAACACGGCGATCGGATGGCTGGCAAGGTTGGCAGAGTTTGGAGCGGTCGCACCCTAACCACGGCTGCACGGCTGGCAAGGGTTGAAAATGCACCATTTAGGGCGGTGTGAGTGAGTTTGGGGTGATTGGATGGCTGGCACGGCTGGCACTGCCTAAATCGCACCACAGGCACGGCTGCACGTCTGCACGGTCGCACTCGCACGTCTGGCACGGCTGGTACTTGCAGCGCTGGCAAGGTCGGATAGGTTGGCACGGTCGCACGGTTGGAGCGGTTGCAGCGGTCGGAGCGGTCTAGCAGGAAAGCGTCACATCTGCGAGTGCAAACCAGTCTGATTTTTAAAAAGTGAATCCGCCACAACTTAGCTGTAGCGGGTTCACTTGATTTGATGTTTAAGGTCTGAAAATATTAAAACTCTGTGGCTTTTACAGCGGCTGTCAGCGTTGTTTTTACACACCATACCTCAGCCTCGTCAAACTCGGTAAGGTATGGTGTGTGTAGTACAAGTACAACTTTGTACCAGTTGACGCTATTGGATATGGCGATGTACTCTCCAACCATAGGGATACGTCCAAATTGGAGTTTTTTGGTATTTTCTTCTTCGTACTCACCTGAGTCGCGGATTTTTAAAGATACTCTCATTAGAAAAAATTAACTGATTTAGTGACACAATTTTAAATTATATCAAATATTAAAGTCTGAATTTTATAACTTCACATTTATCAGTTAATAACGCAAATATAGCATTTGTGGGCTCTAGGCTGGGAAATGTGATTTTCCCCGCCTAGATTTATTTAGCAAAGTAAGGTTGGTGATATTCTCACGTCACTATCTAAAAATGGTGTGACTGTTAGCGAAACTTACAGGTTGCAATCAACCTAAATCCCTATCAGGGATTGAAACATGACCTCAATCAGGTTGAGGGTGGAGATTTTCACTAATCGGTAGGTGGTTAGATGAATGCTAACCACTTAGCTATCGATCCGCCCTTAAACCTCTCCACTCAAAATCTGTTGAACCGTCAAACTTAACTGTGGAAACATCGGAGATACGATCGCCTCCCCATCCCGAAATCCCCCAACCTCAACATATTGCCCATCCTCAAGCCGCAAAACCGTCACAACTTCTTCAATTGGATCGATAACCCAATACTCTGCAATGCCCCGCGCTGCGTACTGAGCTCGTTTGCGCTCGTAATCCCGATCCCTGCCCACTCTACCCGGACTCACTACCTCCACAACAAACCGAGGAGGCAGCATATCGAAAGTGATAGTTAGCCTGGTTGCTGTCAGCGGAATGTGTTCAGGTTCCAGAATTATCAAATCGGGGTAGCGGTTGGCTGCATCTCCCGATCGCAAAACGGCAACTTGAACCTCGCAATTATGCGTTTTGATCAGCCTGAGTGGCACTAGCCCGCTGCTAGCAAGATAGAAAAATAGATAGTTAGCAATGAAATTATTAGGTTCAGATTCTGGTGGCAAAGCTATTAACTCCCCATCAATTAACTCATAGCGTTGACCCGTATCATTTGAGTAATTAAGGTACTCGTCAAAAGTTAATTTTTTAGATTGAGCTTGTACCATAATATTACATTCCTTGATTTATTCGTTCCTTTCTGCTGGGAGTTTGTTGCTGTAGAAACGGTTGCAACAGCCGAAGGATATCAATCAAATCTGCTGTGCAAGTTCAGCAGGTGTCCCAGCCTCCATCGACAATCGACCCACAAGTGACATATTAAAAACTATCACAGTTCAAATCCTCTGGAATATTAAAAATGATTTCAGATAAATTTCGACGCGAGTTGCGAGAACAAGCCAAACTCTGGCAAGCAGAAGGACTCATCAATACTTCATTCTACCAACAACTTTCCGAACGCTACCAATTCAACACACTCGAAACCGCCTCCCGCAACCGATTCCTCAGCATTCTGATGAGTCTCGGCGGCATTCTCCTCGGTATAGGAGTCATCACCTTTGTAGCGGCAAACTGGCAAGTTTGGTCGCGCGAAGTGAGAGTTGCAGTGCTGCTAAGTCTTTTTGTAGCAGTCAATGCAGCAGGTTTCTATCTGTGGCGAATTCCCCCATCCCGAAGCCAAAACTCCAATCCCAATATGCCCGCAACAAAAGGGCGAAACAAACTCCTAGGTGAAGGATTGTTGCTATTAGGTGCTCTAATTTTAGGAGCAAATATGGCATTGATGGCACAAATGTTCCACATTGGCGGTTCTTCCTACGGACTTTTCCTTGCTTGGGGAATCGGCGTGCTCGGAATGGCTTACAGTTTGCGGTTGACTTCCTTGGGCGTTTTGTCCGCACTTTTAATCGGTTTGGGCTATTGGCTTGCCGTGTTAGATTGGTCTTCTAAAGTCGAGTTTTCTTGGCTGGAAGTTTTGGTGCGGCAAATGCCGATCGCAGCCAGTATAATGTTTGTGCCGCTGGCTTATTGGTGTCGATCGCGTGCTATTTTTGCCATAGGTGCGATCGCGATAATTTTTTCCCTACAAGTTTCTATCGTCCAAGGCTTAAATCTAACCTGGGGTACAGCAATTTTTTGCGCCCTACCGCCCGCTTTGCTGTGGGGATACGACGATGCAATCTGGCCGAAGGTACGCAGCAAGCTGTTTCAACCTACCGCCCGCAGTTTAGCACTGCTGTTTCTCGCCAGTTTATTTTATTTTCTTTCTTTCCACTGGTTGTGGCAAGATTCGCCGAATCCTGCGCCAACGGAGTCGGATTGGGTTTTGCTGGCAAATGTGGCTGTTTTGGGCGGTTTCACGGTGTTTGAATGGCTGCGTTTAGGACGTTTGGAACTGCGGCGGCCGAAACAAAAAGGAGGGGATTTGACCACAGGTGCGATCGGCATTTTAATCCTCGCCAGCGCCTTAATACCGCTTTTTCACCTCAATTTTACTCCCATTCCTCAATTAGCGACTTTTCTGTTCAATGTTTTCTTATTTTTGCTTGCTGTCGGCTTAATCCGAGAAGGTTTAGCTTTAGAAAACCGCCGGACTTTTTGGGGAGGCATGGTATTAATCACCCTGCAAGTTATCAGCCGAGTGTTTGAATATAACACAGGATTGTTGCTCAAATCTTTTGTATTTGTTTTGTGCGGAATTGGCGTAATTGCTGCGGGTTTGTGGTTCGAGCGCCACTTCGCAAAAATCCCCGATGAATAGGAGCATTTTACTATAGTGCAATCGTCCCCCTTGCACCGCACTCGGAAGATGATTATGCCGATTCAAAGGTCAACGATATTATTCTGCGAACCAATTCCCAATTCCCAATATGAACACCGAAAATCCAGCTTTAACAGCTCAAAGTTCCGAAATAGCAGATACCAGCCCTACTCCCCCATTATTCACCCTTCCCCCCGCTGCGAAACGCCTTCCCGCGTGGCGGCTGTGGGTTCCTTTGCTGCTGCAAATCGGACTAATTGTCGCCGTACCAGCTCCCGCAGTTTACACTTTTATTACTGGCAAAACAGTTGTCCTGCAAACAGCACCAGTAGACCCTTACGACTTTTTGCGCGGATATTACCAAGTTTTGAGCTATGATATTTCCGAGCGCACCAATCTCGAAAAACTCCCCGGCTGGAAAGATTTACCTGCCGAAAAAACACCTTGTCCCCCCGGGGCTGCTTGTCCACAAACTACGCACAATCCCAAGCCACAAACCAGTTTTTATGTAATCTTAGAAGCGCCCAAAGCCGCGACTAATCCCGGCCGCCCCCAAGCTTGGAAACCCGTCCGCGTCAGTCTGGAAACTCCCGCCAATTTGCCAGCCAATCAAATCGCAATTAAGGGCAAATATAACGGTTGGCAGATGGAATACGGCTTAGAAACTTATTATATGCCAGAGGATGAAAGGGAAAAAGTCAATCAGGACATTAGCGAAGCTCAAAGGAAGCAGCGACAATCTTTTTTGGTAGAAGTAAAGGTTGACAAAACAGGCCATGCTGTGCCTGTGAGTTTGTGGGTGCGCGATCGCAATTATCGATTTTAGCCAATAAGGGCAAAAGGTCGATCGGTCTTTTGCCCTTGTTTTGAGTATTTTGGCTTAGGGATGGGGCCGAGGTTCGGCGATTCCCTACCCGAACCGAAGGCAGGCGCGATCGGGATAGCTTCGCTCGCGCCGACATTTCAATTGCCGACAACCCAGGAGAATCTATTAAGATATATAAGACTTGCACAAATCTTGCCAATTCAAGGGCGCAAGTCATGACTCTACTGGAGCTTCTCATGTTAGCCGAGCTAATCTCTGCCAGACGAATACTCAAGACCAAACTCCTCGACTTCTTAGGACTTCCCGACAATTGCCAAGACAAAACCGATCACCTCGTCAACCAAATTGTATCCCTCCTGGAAGCAAATCCAGCCGAACAAGAAAGATTTTGGGAGACATTCAAAAGTGAATTAGCCGTCGATCCTGCTGAATTAGAAGCAATGCTCAAGTGTTCGCCAGCAGAACGCCAGCAGTGGATTGAACAAGACAAACTCCCTGTTCTAGAATACCGCTCTTTCCGCAAATCAGGAATCCATTTAGAATATCCCGTTCACGACCGAAGATTCATCTTAAGTCTAACGCCAACCGATATTAATAATTGGCGCAAAGAACCCAAAGGGCTGATTAAAAATCATCCCCAAACACCCATTCCAATCAATACAGAAAAGCCCGAAGAAAACGAAGAATCGCGAGTAGCTTTTAGTTCAGCTTGGGAAAAAATCATTGCCGACTGGAAAGAACAAGGTTCGGCGGAAATTTCAGCAACTTTCCAGCTAGCTTACTGGACAGTGTGGGCGTCGCGGTGGGCAAAAGAAAATCAGCTCAACAGCTTTAAAGCAATTAATAAATATAAGGAAATCTACGAAACTCACCAGCAGGAATGGTACCAGCGAAAAAATCAAGCAGTCAAGTTACTGATTGAAATGCCTTACGCCATGCTTTACTTCTACCGTCCGGCTGATGCTGACAAATTATATCTCGAACTGTGCGACGACCACCAGGAAATGATGAAAGATGGCTACTATTGGGATAAGTGGGACTTTTTCTATCAGAACCGCAAACTTGTAAATAAGTGCCGCGAATGTGTGTACTCCGAAACCAAAGATTATTACTCGCTTTACTATCTGGAAATCAAGAGCGACAAGTTTCCCGATTTTAGTTTTTCTTTCCACACGCCGTACACAATCGGCAGAAAATTTTTGCCGCATCCAGAAACGCTGCCTTATGTAGACCACGTAGAACAGGACGGCATTTTTCGCTTTGGCCGCCCGCTGCTGGAACAAGAGAAAGCTATTCACACCGAAAAGGATGTATTGCTGAAGTTTGAAGCGGCTTTGGCAGAAGCGAAAAAGTTTGTTTAGTTATTAGTTATTAGGTGGCTGTAGGGGCGGGTTTCACCAACCATAATTGCCAATGATTGAAGATATATAAAACCCGCCCCAACCCAACCGTAAATCGAAATGTACATTTTTCCGATTCGATCGAAGTCAGAGTTCATGTAGACGATCCGTTGGGTGGGGGCGAGTTTATAAGATTGTTGGTTTTAGGCAGTTATTGTTGGTGAAACTCGCCCCTACAAAATTTGGTCGATCGCAATTGACTAAATCCGCATCCGATCGACCTGCAAACGGATTCATCCGTGGGGTTGCCTCTAAAATCTAAAGCTAGTTGCCCCAAACGAGCATCGCCACCTACGCTCAAAGCAGCAAGACGCGCGATCGCATCGTACAACCACTGATACCGATAACTTAAATCTCTAAAAATTGTTCCCATAGTCAAAATTATGTATACCTTGCTATCGACTTAAGATATTATTAAGTTATATGATAAAGATAAGTGACAGAACTGAGATATTGGGAGAGCTGTAACCGCTATGGGTCGTGTGGGAGTATTGCTATTAAACTTGGGCGGGCCAGATCAAATCGAGGATGTCCGTCCTTTCCTGTTCAACTTGTTTGCTGACCCGGAAATCATTCGCATTCCGTTTCCGTGGATGCAAAAACCCCTCGCCTGGTTGATTTCGACCCTGCGTTTTCAGAAATCCCAGGAAAACTACCGCCAAATCGGGGGCGGCTCTCCTTTGCGGCGGATTACCGAGGAACAAGCCACTTCGCTGCAAGAACTTTTGCAAGAAAAGGGCCAGGATGCCCGAGTATACGTGGGGATGCGCTACTGGCATCCTTTTACCGAAGAGGCGATCGCCAAAATTAAGCGCGATCGCATCGAACATTTGACAATCTTGCCGCTGTATCCTCAATTTTCCATCAGCACCAGCGGTTCTAGCTTCCGGCAGCTAGAAGAAATGTGGGGCAAAGATCCAGCCCTCAAAGATATCGAATATACCGCGATTCCTTCTTGGTATAAGCGGCCCGGCTACATTCAGGCAATGTCGGAACTGATAGCCCAAGAACTAGACCACAATCCTCATCCCGATCGAGTTCACATCTTTTTTAGCGCCCACGGCGTCCCCCTCAGCTATGTAGAAGAGGCTGGAGACCCCTATCAGCGCGAGATTGAAGATTGCACTCGTTTGATTATGGAACATTTGAACCGATCGAACGAACACACTCTAGCTTATCAAAGTCGGGTTGGCCCGGTGGAATGGCTCAAGCCTTACACCGAAGACGCCATTACCGAACTGGCAGAAAATGGAGTCCAAGATTTATTGGTAGTTCCGATTAGTTTTGTTTCCGAACACATCGAGACTCTGCAAGAAATTGACATGGAGTATCGAGAATTAGCAGAAGAATCGGGGATTAAAAATTTCTACCGAGTGCCCGCCCTGAATACTCATCCGGTGTTTATTGAAGCTTTGGCCGATTTAGTCATCGAGTCGATCGAATCTCCCAGCGTTAAATTCTCGGATGTTATACGTCCTTCCAAGACAGTGAAAATGTACCCTCAAGAGCAGTGGGAGTGGGGTTTGACCACGGGGGCGGAAGTCTGGAACGGTCGTGTGGCGATGATTGGTTTTGTGGCATTATTGCTGGAATTAATTACGGGTCAGGGCCCGCTACACTCGATCGGATTGCTTTAAATTGACAGTTGACTGTTGACAGTTGACTGTTGACAGTTGACTGTTGTTACAAATGACTAATGATATAAAATTCGTGGGTATCGGAAGTATTCATCTCTCTCTTCTCTTCCTCAGCGCCCTCTGCGGTCTCTGCGGTTAAATCATTCCGAAACAACCGTAAATGATATGACTAATAAGTCATAACTAATTACCAATAACTAATCACTAACTAATCAGGATCGCGCTTGCGGTGGCGGGGATTTCCCCTATCGCCCGGTATTCCCTGACTTTTGTACCAGCGATACCACTCTTTAGAACTGCGAATTGCCAGCCACAGCAGCATCATCGCAACTAACCCTCCCTGCCGCGGGGCGTCAAAGGCAAACAAAACCAAGGAAATGCACAGAACATCTTGGAGGAAAATCACCCAAATCGGCAAACCCCGCAGCCGATAAAACCATCCTGCTTGTACCAGTTGCAGCACTAAAGCCAACAAACCTCCGACAACACCAATAATCCACAGCATCCAAGGGTGAGCAATAATTTCGTCGATCAAACTTACTTGAGCGATCGCAATTCCCATAATTGCTCCTACAATGGGGCTGAAAATAATTTGCACAATTTGCAGTACCCGCTGTCCTACAAAAGTTTTAGAAGCAAATAACTCTAACAGCGACCAACTCACCAAGATGGTGATAGCCACCTGGGGGGGAACCCCCGACAATAGAGGTATTTCCGACCAAAGTTTGTCAATCCGCAACAAACCAATTAACAGCAGGGGCAGGGCAATTCTCATACCCCCTGCCGCAGACGCAGAGAGTGCGGCTAGGAGTCCAACCATAATAATAATTCAGTTTCTAACGTCAGCTAAAGCCTCGATCTATTTCAGAATTTAATTTCCCTGATGGCTGGCTGTGATTTGAGCGATCGAACTCAAATTGCAGCTTGAGCTTAAATATCACCCTCTATTCTAAGTGTATCTGCTTAATCGCTGCTTGGCACTGCCAGATTGTCGATCGACACAAGGTAGTTGACTGTTGTCAGAAGAAAGGAGGCAGCATTCAACCAGGATTGTGATTAAATTAGCTTAAGCACCCGAAGCCTTTTTCTGACAACAGTCAACAGTCAACAGTCAACTAACTTCTTATGTCTGATTCATTATTTGCTGATGCCAGTCGCCGATTAGAACGAGCCTTAAAATATGTGTCACTTTCCGAGGATACGATCGAACGGCTGAAACACCCCAAATCCAGTTTAATTGTATCGATTCCCGTGCGGATGGACGACGGTTCGCTGCGAATTTTCCAAGGTTATCGGGTGCGCTACGACAATACCAGAGGCCCCTCTAAAGGAGGAGTACGCTATCATCCGGAAGTATCCCTTGATGAAGTGCAATCCTTAGCATTTTGGATGACTTTTAAATGTGCGGTTTTGAATTTGCCCTTTGGAGGGGCCAAGGGCGGAATTACTCTCAATCCCAAGGAATTGTCCAAACTGGAATTGGAACGGTTGAGCCGGGGCTATGTCGATGCGATCGCAGATTTCATCGGCCCCGATGTCGATATTCCCGCGCCGGATGTCTACACCAATCCCATGATTATGGGTTGGATGATGGATCAATACAATATTATTAAGCGGCAGCTTTCTCCAGCGGTGGTGACTGGTAAACCAGTGACAATTGGCGGCAGTTTGGGCAGAGATACCGCAACAGCAATGGGTGCTTTTTTTGTACTACAAACTATTCTACCCAAATTTGAGCTAAATCCTCAAGATACAACTGTAGCGGTACAAGGTTTTGGTAATGCAGGTGCCGAAATAGCTGAACTGCTCTGGAAAGCAGGTTACAAAATTGTTGCTGTCAGCGATTCCCAAGGGGGAATTTATGCTAAACAAGGGCTGGATATCCCCAGTATTCGAGGCTTTAAAGACTCTCACAAAGGTATCAAAGCTCTTTACTGCGAAGGTTCGGTTTGCAATATTATCGAACACGAAATTTTGACAAATGAACAGCTTTTAGCATTAGATGTAGACGTGCTGGTTCCAGCAGCTTTGGAGAATCAAATAACAGAAGCAAATGTTAATGATGTTAAGGCTAAGTTTATTTTTGAAGTAGCTAACGGGCCGATTGATTCTGCTGCTGATTTGATTTTAGAAGCGAGGGGAATTCAGGTAATTCCTGATATTTTAGTCAATGCCGGAGGCGTAACGGTTAGTTATTTTGAGTGGGTGCAAAATCGCAGCGGACTTTATTGGACGCTGGAGGAAGTCAACCAGCGGTTGAAGCATAAAATGGTCGAAGAAACTGAAGCTATTTGGAAAAAATCTCAGGAATTGTCAGTTTCCATGAGAACTGCGGCTTACGTGTACGGGTTAAATCGACTCGGAGAAGCGATGAATGCGAAGGGAACGCGGGATTATTATGTGAACGGTTGAGAAATAAAATCCCCGACTTCTTCTGGTTATGTTCGTGAAATATCGAAGTAATTTCAGAAGTCGGGGATTTGGCTATTGGCTATTACATAGCCTTAGTCTCCGGCATCAAACACTTATCAGAATCGCAGCCCGCCGGCCCCGAATCCATCATTTCACCCAAGTCATAGCGACTTAGTGCCGCATGAAAAACATCTATTTGGCGGCGCGCTAAAGTCTCTTCCACCATCTTGGTGTAAATTTCCTTGCTCACCGGTTCAAAGGGCAAACGCGGGAAAGTTTCAAGAGCATCAAACCGAGCTAAAAGCGCTGCGGAAATGTAACCTTCATCATCGCGAATCGCTTCATAAATCCGCGTACCCAAACTTTCCACTTCATTTTCGCGCAGTTCAATCGTGGCCGAAGTGTTATGTCTGACATAGAACTTTTGCACCTGCATATAAAAGTCCATTTGTGCCGCTGCTGAGAACTTGTTAATGTCAATTTCATCGGCACCGGGCAAGTCAGCCCAACTTACGGCAACAGGTATTTCTACCAGCCATTCTGTACAGCGTTCGTCGAAGGGATTGTTCAGCAAATTGCCGTTTTCATCTTTGTCAGATTGAGACGGAATCACGTTGTATCCGTAGTCGATGCAGGCGAGGGCTACGGGGTCGTTTTTGCCGAAAGTGATTCGGCGAATGAAACGCTGGGCTTTCGGCGGATGCCAGCCGGGGGAAGCACCTGTCAGCAGAGATTTAGTACCCGATGGTTGAACGGTTGTGCAGCGATTTGGGCGTTTTAAGGAATGGCGATCGCAATAATCCCAAACTACCCGATTCACAATCTCCCGCCAACCACTCAAATACTCTTCTTCCCGCTGTTTAAACGCGATTCCTTGCGGAGTTTGCGGGCGGCCTTCCACCCACCAGCGCAGCCACTCAACGCCGAAAGCGTGAACGAAGAAATCGAACAATCCCGTGAAAGATACGCCGACAATGGGGTCTAGTTCGCGGCTGTATTGATAGCGGGGTTCAAGAAATTTGTGATTGAGAAGTACCGCTACAGATAGAGCCGCCGCCCTGAAAGCTTCCTCCTGTTCTTTGAAGTTGTAAGGGTCAATTTGATTGAGGTGAACCTCCGCCAAGTTACAGTGAAAATTAGAGCCGATGATTTCACCACAAGGATTTAAGCCCACACGAACTGACCGATGCTCTATTTCCTCAGTAGTCATATCGGGATAGCGTTCCTGCAACCACTGTTTAGCTTTTCCTTGTGCGTAAGCTGTCAAAAACTCAATTTTAAGACTTGGCGTTGGAATTAAGTCAACGTTAGCTCTAGCTACAGCTTCACCAGCCCATTGAATTGCTCCTTCACCCGAATAATACTGTTTGCGGACAGCATCAATACATTCTTCTAATGTAGGTTTGGAATGAAAAACGCGGGTATGATTTGCCATCCGAAGGGCATCACGTTCTGGGTCTATTCTCCAGTTGCCGTTATCATCTTGTTGCCACAAATTATTTTTAGCATTTGCCCCCAGTTCGTCATCAAAAGAAAACTGACGCATTCCGGCCGATCTTCTAATATTTCCTGCGACGATTGTGACCGCAGCTTCATCTATCAAAATGCAGCATTCAACTGAATTTAACTGCCGCCCTAAAGCTTTATTCAAAATTGCGGCGCAGCGCTGATAAAGGTCGGGCAATTTCACCGGATTTGCTACTCCGCCAAAACCTTTTAAAGGTTCTCCCACCGGGCGAACATCGCTCAAATCAATGAATACTTGAACTTCTCCTGAAAATCTTTCATCTGTGGATAATTCCAGTAAAGTTTGATAGGAGTTTACCCAACCTTGGCGAGAATCTCCGACATAAATAGTTGCGGTTTTTTCTGCTATTTTTACTTCAGTTTCTTGACGGCGCAACTGGGCGGGTGTAGAGCCGATTTCGCCTTGCATGGTTAGGGTTAAACGGTTGCGAATCGGCGGCAGTTGGTTGATATATTGTGGTTCCAAGACTGCCCCAGTGCCGCAGCCCATCATTGCCAAATCCATCAACAAACCAAAGGAACGCCAGTCGAGAATATTTGTTGAGGAGCAATTATAGGCGCCGGAAAAGTTCTCTGGTTGTTCGATCCATGTGCTGCCACCTACCCACAGCCAGCGACCTGAAGCTAGGGTTTTGAGCTGGTTTTGCATCCGGTGCAGCAGTTGTGTTTCTTCGGGGGTGAGGTTTCCCAGCTTTTGCAGCCCCTTGACTGTTCGATCGCACACTTCCTCCCAAGTCTCCCGCCCTCTCTCGGTACGGCGGCTGTAAGTCCTAAAAAATACTGGATTGGCTGCGGGTGCTGTTTCGGGAAAATCGGACAGGTTGCGTTTCTCGCGGGCACTCGATCGCTCTAATTCTCGAACCATAGGTTGTGTACTGACGTGTCGGAATATATCAACAGACTACGAATATACAACAGGATTCAGATTTAGGGTAAAAGGTTAATATATTTGACAATTTGCACTAGATATGGGGCACAGAAGTGTACAAGCTCGATCGGGCGAGATCCTCAAAACTTGACAAAAAAACCCGATTTCTTCCAGAAACCGGGTTAAGCGCAAATCTGGTCAATTGTCAATTATTTGTCAATAAAAACTCAATATTCGGTAACAGCGGGTCTTGAACAACCCCCACACCGTTAAATCCCCAACGTTCGAGTAGCTTTTTTACCTGAGAACCCGAAATCGATTCTACTCCGAATCGATCGGCAACATCAGCAGCGTGGGCGTTGAGATAGCTCAAAGCGTCATAGTCTTCGCGAAACATCAGCAGGTAACTCACCGCCGAATCTGGATTGGGACAAGCGCTGATATATTTGCCGTCAGCACGAGAACGCAGCAAGTAAAAAACTTGAGATAACATCTTATGTTTTAGCTGTTCAGATTGGCGATGAATTGTAAAGACTTACGCAAAGGTGCAATTTTTGCACTATTTGTAGGGGGTAAAGTGCTTATGGCCCGCCCTACAGATAGAGTTTGTGCGTAACTCCTAAATTTATTATAGTTTAAAATAGAGAAAACATCAACAACTTCAGGAATAATAAAAAATGAAAATTATTTCAAGATTAAAAGTATCGACCGGGAAGATTTGCAATAGCATAGCATTTTTCTCTTTCGCTACTATCTTATGCTGCTTTTTGTCGCCAAGCTATCAAATTCTTGACCCTATAGATATAACTAACATTATCCTAGCTCCTGTCAAATTTATTTTGTACATTCCTTTAAATTTATTATCTTCATTATCTAATTTTAGTTGGGATAGTTTAGCTTGGTTGCTTTGGCTGTCAATCTTGCTAATTTGGGTGTACAGTCTCATCAATGCACGTCTATGGCTGAAACAGTTTCGTTGGTGGATAATTCCATTGCTAGCAGGGATTTTGTCACTAATTTGGGCAACACATCTTTTATTATGGTTCAATTTCACGCTTTACAAGCCGGCCTTAGAAAAACTAGCCGATCGAGTAAAAGTGGCAACCTCTCAAAACAAAGTATTGGAGTTTAATCCGAGTCAAAAAATAGGAACTTTTGAGATTCTTGGTGCCTACAGAGTGTACGACCAATCTGAATCTGCCCCAAATAATCTGGCAATCTCGCCGACCACAACCAATGTCACCTCAATTGAGATAGAGGGTAAGTGGGCGCATCAGGGTTTCGTTCGGGATTTATCTCGCAAACCAGGTGGTTTCCAAGCTATAAATTTTAGCTTTGCGCCCGGTAGCAACAACGGCGATCAAAATATTTTTTATCTCGGCGATGGTTGGTATGCTTTCCAAAACTTGTTTGACTAACAGGACTTATGCCTTAACCCTATTTGTAAGGTGCGAAATTCGCACCTTACTACTATCCCAGATTTGCAACTAAGAACATCTAAATCAAAGTTAGTGCCAAACCTTTAAATCCCCTGCCGTCGCCAATTTGACCGACGATCGAAGCTTGACCGGTTGTCAAATTGATATTGTACAAGCTGGAAACTCCGCCCACATCGATCGCAGCCAAAGCCGTCTCGTTACCGCCACCACTCCTGACATCAAAGCCGAGAACGGTACCAGCATCAATTCCCAAAGGCCCGATCGTATTCAACACTCCATTATTCGGCGGATCTTGGCGAACCAAAACATCCACATTGCTGTCAATTACAAACAGCGTTGTCGAAGTTGCCCCGGCAAAGTTATTCACATAGGCAGCCCCCACACCCGCGGGAGGATTGCCAAAATTGCGATCGCCCGCAGCATAACCCAAATTCGCGTCGAGTTGAATTCCCCCCGTCAGCGTGTCAAAATCGACAATTGCCCCAGTATCCGGGTTGAGGCGGGCATTTTGACCGGCTTGATTGACCAACCTAATTCGATCGACTGTCGGATTGAAATCAACACCTGCAGCCCCCGGAGTTAGGGGAACAGCAAACTGCCCGCTACCGACTTGACTTGCAGCCCCAGTCACCGGATCGATCGCGTACAAACGATTGCTAGAACCCACACCGTAAAGCAAACCGTTAGCGGGGCGAAAATCAATTCCCAGCAAACTTTCTCCCGGCTGCAACCCTGTAACTGCCACGTCGCTGAGAATTGCCAGCGGCGCCGCCTCGTTAAAACCGACAATTGTTTCAGCGCCATTTCTGACAGTTAAGGCGTAGGCTGTAGGCAAAGGCAAAGCCAAACCGTTAATCTGTTTCCCGTCCGCAATTGGCCCGACAAAGGAAGCTTGACCGCTACTTAAATTGATATTGTACAAGCCCGAAATCCCACCAACTTCCAGCGCCGCCACCGCTACCTCGCGGCCGCCAATACTTCTGATATCAAAGCCGAGAATGCTAGTGGCATCAACTCCCAAAGATCCGATCGTATTCAACACTCCATTATTCGGCGGATCTTGCCGCACCAAAACGTCTGAATTGCTGTCAATTACAAACAGGGTTGTCGAAGTTGCGCCCGCAAAGTTATTCGTGTACGCAGCAGCCGCAGCCGCTGGAGTTGACCCAAAATTGCGATCGCCCGCCCGGTAAGCCAAATTCCCGTCGAGTTGAATTCCCCCCGCCAGCGTGTCAAAATCGACTACTGCCCCCGTATCCGGGTTGAGGCGACCGTTTTGACCAGCTTGATTGACAAACCGAATTCGATCGACTGTTGGATTGAAATCAAAACCCGCAGCCCCCGGAGTTAGGGGAACAGCAAACTGCCCGCTACCGACTTGACTTGCTTCTCCGGTTCTCGGATTCAGAGTATACAAGCGATTGCTGCTACCTAAACCGTAAAGTCCGCCGTTAGCCGGTCGGTAATCAATCCCCAGCAAACTTTCTCCCGCTTGTAATCCAGTCACGGGGAAATCTGAGATCACACTTCCCGGATTGGAAAGACTAAAACCAACAATCCGATTAGCAGGAGTTAAAGCATAAGCCGCGGTCAGCGCTGGAGGCGGGGGAGTGGGAACAATGCTGCCAATATTATTAGTGAAGTTTGCTTGACCGATCGAACTTTGTCTCACCCCTTTGAGAGTAGCCAAAAATTCTCCACTCACCCGGTCTTGAATAACAGTATCGTTTCCAGCTTCCAGAATATTTAAGTCGCTAAAACTGACACTTTCGCCCAAACCGATTAAATCCGTACCGGGTGCAAAATCGGCGATCGCGTCAGCATTTGCCAAACTAACACCGCCGCTGGTACGGGAAGGGTCAGCCTCAGCGTAGCGCCTCAAAACAAATATGTCGGCCCCGTCTCCGCCTATCAGGATATCAGTATCTCTATCTCCCGACAAAACATCATTGCCGGAGTTGCCCGAGATGGAATCGCTGCCTTTTCCGCCCACTAAAAAATCGTTACCTTCTCCGCCATTAACAGTATCGTTATCTAAATCTCCAAACAGCGAATCTTGACCTGAGTTGCCATCAACTAAATCGCTTTGCTTTCCTCCAAAAATGCTGTCATTACCCAAGTTTCCCGCAATAGTGTCATTGCCCATCAAACCAAAAATCAGGTCATCTTCTGAAGTTCCGGCTAGCAAGTTTGCTTGTGCGGTGTCTCTAATTTCTGCCATGTTCTAATCACTCTCTAAAATTTATATTCCCGTTACCTTTAGGCAAGGGAATTCTCAGTACAAAAAATTTCCACTTCGTACTGTCGGCTAATTTGACTAAAATATTTTAGGTATGAGCAGCCGATTTTATGATAAATTATACGCAGCTAGAATGATAAGTAAATCCGCCTGCCGAGATATATAAAATCGCCCTAGATACAAATATACCCGCCTATATTTGATAGTTTGCATTATAACCAGGGGTGGCGCCAGTGCAACTGCAAACCCCCAAGCTAAACTTTTTAGCGGTGCGAACCTATGAAATTTTGTACTGCGTTCATTAGTAATATACGCTGACTCTATAATTTTGGATCTGTACAGTCAGAAATTATTTTTCAACTTTCATCTTAAATCCTCCGAAGGTGGGCTTTGTCGGTGTAGGGGCGACCACCATCGCTCAATATAAAGTGGATTATAAATGCGGAATTGGCATAATAAGTTAGTTGAACAGTCGTTTTCAGACGACTTAAGCTTTCAAGCAGGGGTTTAAACGCCCTGCCTGAATCGGAGTTTCACATTAAGTTGACACCAATGAGTTGGGCTTGGGAAGGCAAAAAAGCAGTTTTTTCCCTTCTTCTTTCTTCCTTCTTCATGACTTACGCAAGACTTACGCAAGCACACATTGCGACTGTTAATAAAACCTTAATTTAATTATATACTGCCGCCGCAACTCGATCAAGTCTGCACGGAAAAGTCCTCTGGATCGATATCCCAATTTACCCAGCGAATTGCCTCCCTAGCTGATGCCAGGTTAGGCGGCACTCTCAAAGCGTGAATGAATCCCGTACTCTGACAAGTCATTTTTAACAAACAAATCGGCTCGACATCGGCATTATCTATTTTTAAGAGTGCATATTCCTGCCAACTATCTATTTGTTCTGCTGACAACTCTTGACAAATGCGATCGTAACCAATTCCTTGAATTAACACTCGCCGAAGTTCGGCATTCTTTTCTGTTAAAATCCATTGGGATTGCCATTGATTTGGGTGGACGTGACCATATTTTTCCGGCAATCTGACACCGTGATAATAGTAAAAATTCCATCCATCCGCAAACTCGATCGCAGGTTCTCCTTCGGCGTGCAGGCGGTTTTGACTGTCAAAGCGCAGGTGGCGGGGGCGATCGCACACCGCGCAAAACTTTTCAAAGGGAAATATCCAACCGCAATGCTCGAAAAGCAGCTTTTGGGAACGAAGTATTTCTTGTGCCTTTTCCGAGAGATTGATGCCTGATGAAGAGATATAAAGTTCAGTTAAATAGATTTCTTTAAACAAAGTTGTGGGGGTTTTAGGGTATCCCAGGTAGGACAAAAAATCTTTCAAAACATTCCCTATCCTTGGTCTCGCCGATACCGTATATTCGCGAACCAATTCACCGATTAGCGAACGCAGTGTGCTATCTGCTTCGCACTCGATCGTCATGCGATGGAGATCGTAGTACCACACCGTCGGACTGGTAAATTCTCCCATAATCGATGGGGAAATCCATTTCCAGTCTAGTCTTTCCCCCAATCTATTCCTGCTCCATTCGTTTGAGCAGTTTTGTGAATGGTCGTGTTTAGGCAAGTTGAAGATTTGGAGAAAAGCGTCGCGGAGACTGCTCCAAACAATAACTTCGGGTTCTTGTAGGCCAATAGCTGCATAGGCAACTTTGATTGCTTCTGTGGCTTTTTGAGCATCAATTGGTTTAGTCGCGAGAGTAAGACGTTGGGAGCGTGTCACTTTTGCGCTAAGTATAAATACTTAATAAGAGGAAAATAGTGGCTTTGAGCCATTGTTGAGCA
>NZ_JAUBPU010000038.1:0-55012 GCF_036700885.1 Microcoleus sp. S13_B4 | reverse complement strand
AGCTCGTCAGCAGGGTTTTGACATCACTGTTAGTGGTTGGCAGTATGGCTAATTGAGAATGGTGCAAGATCTCAGTTTTAACCGACTCAAATAGTAATCTCAATTTGGAAAATTAGAGTTACACATATATTCTGCGCTAACTTTATACAAAAACAGCTTTGATAGAATTGCTAGAGTCGTCTTTAGACGACTTCAGCTATGAGACAGGGGTTTAAACCCCTGTTGGACTGTCGGACTAATGGCACACCCTACAAAATTACCAATGACTGATGACTCTTTAATTCTTTTACGTGGTGGGCGAGGGCGAAGGTGCGCTGTTTTTGGTAGGTTGATCTGGCTTAGCTTTCGGCTCTGGTTTGGGTGGCGCAGGCGGAGGGAAAGTCGCCGCGCGTCTGGGTATTTGTAGAGCTGTTCGGAATGCAGAAGACGGGAAGAAATCGCTAAATTGAGAAAGTCGATGGGCGATGGGTTCTGGCGCATCTTCCCACAAGCTTTCGTAGTAGAAGAAAGCGACGCCTAAGCCGTATCCTTGGACTGCTTGCACCTGAGATTTAATTTGATGAATCGGTACTGGATTATTTCTCAAACCTGTCATAATCCCCACTCCGGTGGGAATTTTTTGCTGTGCTTCTTGCATTTCTGGACGGTTAATCTTGTCCACAAATGATTCTAGATTGGGATGGTAGACTTGTACGATTAGCTCGTCGGCAATATCCAAACGCACCCAAGTCCGCCAATCTTGGAGGTGATGTTTGTAAGCAAACTCGTAGTAATTGGGAGAAATCGAGAAAATTGCATTGGGTTTGGCTGCTTTTACGGCTTGATTTAGCTGCGACATAAAAGCAGTGATTTTATTGGCTCGCCACTGCACCCATGCTGGGTTTTGAAAATCTTTGGGCGGAGCTTTTTTTGTTTCTTTGGTATACAAAGCAACTGTGTAGTCATCGTAGCCAAATTCCGACGGCAAACTCATGTGGTCGTCAAATTGAATGCCATCCGCGTTATATTGAGTGGTGATTTCTAGTACAAGTTCGGTAATGAATTGCTGCACTTCTGGATGAAAGGGATTGAGCCAAACTACTTCGCCGCCGGCGTCGTTTGATGTTTGGCTGCCGTCCTGTTTTTGTGTCAGCCACTCGGGATGAAGTGTGGCTAATTCTGATGTGGGAGGAGCCATGAAACCAAACTCAAACCAAGGAATTACTAGCAGGCCTTGGCGGTGAGCTTTATCGATTAAATCTGCGAGCATATCTTGTCCGTCTAACCCTCTGTAAACAAAGGGTTGAATGTCTCTTTGCTGCGCTACATAGCTGGGATACATGGCATAGCCCGAATTCCAGGCTACAGGATAAATAGTGTTGAAATTTAACCGCTTTAATTGGCTGACAGCATCTCCTAGTTTGCGACGATCTCTGAGGATGTCTTTGTCGTTTGTCGTCATCCAAACGCCGCGAATTTCCTGGCGGGGTTGCTGGGCGATCGCCGGAATGAAGTTGTTCGCCAGCAATACTATAATCAATGATAGGGCAAACAGAAGCGGGAAAAGAGTTTTAATCGATCGCTGCCAACTGCGCGGAATGATGCGTAATGTCATAGTTTTGAATGGTGAGTTAGCTATTGAAACACACCCCGGCATAATTTGGTGATAAAATTTGCTCGCTCTACAGTCTACAGCCATTCGCGTTGAATGTGAAATCGGTTAAGTGCAATGGGTGGATTGATGTTATGCGATCGCAAATGAGCTAAGTATAATCTCAGAGACAGAGGGTAAGTGAGAGCATTCTGTCTAACTGCTGGGAAATCATTAATTACGCACTGCAAGCTTTCCTTACCGGATAGTGCGGCCCAAGGAGTTCGAGTGCTGTACAATATCGGTGCTGGAACATTTCGATCGAACATCTGTAATTGTGAAACATTTAGTGTTAATTGGTGGCGGTCACAGTCATGCTATTCTATTAAAAATGTTCGGCCTCAAACCGCTGGCAGGAGTGCGTTTGACTCTGATTACCGACGTACTGCACGCGCCTTATTCGGGGATGCTGCCGGGGCACGTTGCCGGATTTTACGATTATGATGAATGTCACATCGATTTGCGATCGCTCGCTGAATTTGCCGGGTGTCAAATATTGGTCGATCGGGCGATCGCGATCGACCTTAACAAAAATTTAGTTATTTGTCAAACTCACCCTCCGATTAATTTTGATGTGCTTTCTGTGGATATCGGCACCACTCCTGAGACTTTATCTGTACTGGGTGCTGCTGAATATGCAATTGCAGCTAAACCCGTACCGGAGTTTTTAGCTAGCTGGAATCAGTTAATTTCCGAAAGAGCAAACCATCCCCAAAAACCGCTGCGTATCGCGATTGTAGGCGGCGGTGCAGGCGGCGTAGAATTAGCATTAAATATGCAATCTCGATTGGGGAAGGAAGAAGGAAGAGGGAAGAGGGAAGAAGGAAGAGGGAAGAAGGAAGAGGGAAGAGGGAAGAAGGAAGAAAATTTAGAATATTTATCCTCAGAAATTCATTTGTTTCACAGCGGGGCTGAATTGATGCAGGGACACAATCAGCGCGTGCGCCGCCGCCTTAAAGAAATTCTGATTAATCGTGGCGTTAAAGTGCATTTGCAGGAAAAAGTCTGTGCAGTAAAAAAGATTGAGAGAGAAAGCAATCCTCAATTCCCTACCAATTACCAAATTTCCTGTAAATCAGGTTTAGAATTAGAGTGCGATCGCATTTTTTGGGTAACACAAGCATCGGCAGCCAATTGGATAAGAGAATCCGGTTTAGGAGCCGACTCAAACGGCTTTATGCAAGTCAACGATTGCCTGCAATCAGTCTCTCACCCCAACGTATTTGGGGCTGGCGATATCGCTGCGATGGTTAATTATCCGCGTCCGAAAGCAGGCGTGTTTGCCGTGCGTCAGGGCAAACCGCTGTTTGAAAACTTGCAGCAGTTTTTATTGGAAAAACCGCTGAAACCCTTTGCACCGCAAGAACAATACTTAGGGTTAATTGGTACTGGGAATAAAAGGGCGATCGCATCTCGCGGATCTTTCATGTGGGAATCGGCGCTGCTGTGGTACTGGAAAGATTGGATCGATCGCCAATTTATGCAAAAATTTAGCAATCTGCCCAAAACCCGCAATACCAAATAGCAAGACATTCAGATATTCTCCTCTCTTCCTCTGCGTCAACAGCGGTAAATTAAAAAAGTCTTATTCAAAAACCCTTTAAGCTTGCTATAGTAATATCAGAAGTAAGAAAAACTAACTATGTTCAGAAAAATTGGATTTGGGCTGCTTTGGATTGCATTTATCACCTACGCCTTTGTATTTGCACCACCCGACAGCCCAGAAAAAACAATCACACTAATTACCAATATTTCCACAGGCAAAATAGCAGACATCAACCCTTTAATTGTAGCGTTATTCAACCTCATGGGAGTCTGGCCGCTCATCTACAGTTGCGTCTTATTTGCTGACGGCAGGGGGCAGAAAATACCTGCATGGCTATTTGCCACTTTATCCTTTGGCGTCGGCGCCGTTGCCTTGCTGCCTTATTTAGCCCTGCGCGAACCGAATCCAGAATTTCCCGGTCATAAAAATATCTTTTTAAAGATATTAGACTCCCGTTTTACTGGAAGTTTCTTAACATTAGCTGCTGTTGGTTTAGTTACCTTTGGCTTGACACAAGGCGATTGGTCTGATTTTATTGGACAGTGGCAAACCAGCCGTTTTATACACGTAATGAGTTTAGATTTTTGTATGCTTTGCCTACTATTTCCTGCCTTATTGGCAGACGATAGGGCGCGCCGAGGAATGCAGAACTCTACAGCATTTTGGGCTGTAACATTATTACCGCTGTTCGGGCCGTTGGCTTATCTGTGTACGCGCAAACCGCTGCCGGAAACTAATACGGAAACTGTTACAAATTAGACAGCAGTGCAGGCAATTCTCACTTTAATCTAGGAATCAATCACAAGTAATCAGACAAGAAACAGGCAAGATACCTGTTCCACAATAAGTAAGTTTTATTGTGGGTGGGCTCCTAGCCCGCCCATGAAACACTGATTACAAATAGTGCCAAATCTGAGTATTAATGTAAATAATTATCTCCCAGTCTCTAGCAAATGAAAAAATTTCCGATTGTTGGCATCACAACATCCAACCGCTGTCCAGCAGGCGAATATCGCTTAAATGGAACTTATATTGATGCAGTTCAGGCGGCTGGTGGCATTCCAATTTTACTGCCGCCCAATCAATTAAATCCGGCTAGTATTTTGGATGCAGTAGATGGTTTAATTTTTTCCGGGGGCGGAGATATTAACCCAGAACTTTATGGCGGTTATGTCGATCGCACAGTTTACTCGGTTAATGCAGAACGCGACAATTTTGAATTAAACTTAGCAAAGCTAGCTTTGAAGGCTGACATACCTGTGTTGGGGATTTGCCGGGGAATGCAAATCCTCAACGTAGCCAGCGGTGGCAGTTTGGTGATTCACGTACCGGATGCTTACGGAGACGAGGTTAATCACGGATCGGGAATTCCCCCGCGTGCGATCGAGCATACCATTGAAATTGAGCCAAACAGTCGGCTAGCAAAAATTATGGGAAAAACTTCAACAACAGTTGTTTCCTGGCATCATCAAGCAGTGCGGAAAGTAACATCCGATTGGCGAATTGTAGCCAACGCACCTGACACTTTGGTAGAAGCAATGGAACACTGCTATCACCCTTGGATGATAGCAATTCAATGGCATCCCGAAATGTCGCCAAACTGTTCGTTCAACTCTCGAATTTTTCAGGCTTTTGTGGAAGCAGCAGCTTCAAGATTTATGAATTCTACCCAATCAGC
This sequence comes from Microcoleus sp. S13_B4, assembly GCF_036700885.1. Lineage (NCBI taxonomy): Bacteria > Bacillati > Cyanobacteriota > Cyanophyceae > Oscillatoriales > Microcoleaceae > Microcoleus > Microcoleus sp. S13_B4. The sequence goes on along the minus strand of NZ_JAUBPU010000038.1, from coordinate 50,158 downwards.
TTTAAAATTGTCGGCGTGAATTTTGCACATTTAGTATCTCATGCTAAATCCGGCTTAAATATCCCCTTACTCTCTTAGTCTGCGAAGGCAGACTTCGTTTGTATAGTAGCGGTTTCAACCGCCTACTCTTGATAGTCAGTATCTATTTCAATATCCAGGGTATCTTCATCTATTCTGACATACAGAACATTCGGGCGACAGCAAACCTGACAATCTTCGATATAAGATTGCTCCATACCACCGCTGATATCAACAAAAGTTGTACTCGGTTCGCCGCAGAAAGCACAGTAATATTCAGCCGTTGTTTGCATCTTTCTCGCACTCTCTTTTTGTGACTTCGTGGCGGTAGCGAAACATATCTGTTAACCGCATTTCCACCCACCAACCTAACAACAGATCGACAATCGGGCCGCCCGGTATCGAAAATGCGATCGCATCTGTCAATCTAGTCTTGCCATTTTCTGAGGTAAACTCGTGTCGGTGAGTCCAACGTGCCATCGGCCCCTCAGTTTGTTCATCAACAAACAAGCGATATTGTTCGCACTCAGTGTGAGTCGCCACCCATTTTACAGGAATCGGCCCCAATAACAGACGAAATTCTGATACAGCACCCACATCTAGTCCCCCTTCGCGGCGAATGATTTTCACCGGTTGCCAAGGCGGAGTCAAAAGTTGCAGAATATCCGGCCTTTCGTGAAAGTTCCAGACTGCTTCAACGGTGGCATTAATCAGCGACGAATATTTAAAATTGGGCATTGTATCGTTGGGCTAAACAGTTAAGTGCGATCGGGTTTCAGCATTTGCAGTATTATCCTCTGTATCAGTACAAACAGCAACTGTTAGTTTCAATCCCAAAGCATTCAGCCAATTTCCCAGATTATAAATCGCATCACTTCCTTGCTGCGACAGCAATTCCTCCAGTTTTTTTAAGTGCAATTCATATTCTTCAGGAGTCATTGTTGGTTGACCTAGAGCTTCAGCTACATTGCTGAGAGCAAGTCTGAGTAATGCTTCGTCAGGTTCTTCGCCTTCATCTAATTCAAAATGAGTTTCGAGATAGACTGCCGCATAACTGGGGCTTTTTAGCCGTGCCATCAAAAAGTCATGATATGGTAAACTTTTAGGCATTTTTTTAACTCCTATAATCTGTCCAGTATTCTATGGCTTGGCGAATGTCTCGGTCTTGAGTGCTTTTATCTCCTCCGCACAGAAGAAGTATAATTTTTGTTCCTACTTGCCCAAAATAGATTCGGAAACCAGGACCATAGTCTATCCTTAATTCAAAAACTCCATTTCCAACTGATTGACAATCTCCCAAATTCCCCAAAATAACTCGGTTAAGTCTTTTATCAATAATTGTTGAAATTTTGCTATCTCGGAGCGAATCATACCAGTTATCAAACGGCACTTGACCGTCTGAGGTAACATAACGCTGAATTTCCCTGGGTTGGACTTCTGCCATAATTGTATTATAGTATGTCGCTCCTCATCTTATCTTGAACCGGTTGCCAAGGCGGAGTCAAAAGTTGCAGAAGGTCCGGCCTTTCGTGGAAGTTCCAGACTGCTTCAACGGTAGCATTAATCAGCGACGAATATTTAAAATTGGGCATTGTATCGTTGGGCTAGACAGTTAAGTGTGATCGCGTTTCAGCATTTGCAGTATTATCCTCTGTATCAGTACAAACAGCAACCGTTAGTTTCAATCTTTTGCATCCCGCTATTTCCTAAGTCGTCAACTGCAAATCCTTCGTCCTAAAATGACTCATCGCTTCAGCCAAATGCTTCTTCAAAGTCGCCTCCGGTAGCGGCCCTTTTAAATGACTCCAAGGCAAAACCTGATCCAATTCCCACTCTTGAACAACATAAAAATCCATCTCCGGCAACTGTCCCCGCAAATCCTTAAAAGCCCGCCGATAACTGCCCAAAGTATCGCCATAATGCCGCACTAATTCCAACAGCCGAGACAACCGCCGATCGCCCTTTGACAACAAACCCTGAATTACCGACCAATTATAGCTTTCAGGTCTAAATTCTAAACCTAACTTCCGCAATTCTTTATCTAAAAACTTCAGCCTCTTCTCCGCATCTTTATTCACTCCAAACCACTGAAAAGGAGTGTGAGATTTCGGGACAAAAGTGCTGCATCCCAGAGTCAACCGCAAACCGGGAACAGCTTTTCTAATCGCCCGCATCATCGCCACCGTCTCCTCTAAATCCTCCATTTCTTCGCCGGGAATTCCTGCCATCCCGTAAAGTTTAATTCCCTTTAAGCCGCCAGCCTTAGCATTGATAGCAGCTTGAATAATTTCATCATTAGTGAGTTTTTTGTTAACGATTGTGCGGAGGCGATCGCTCCCGCTTTCCACCGCAATTGTCACCGATTTGCTGTCTCTGTTGGTCAATATTTCTGCTAGCTTAACTGTCACCGTATTCGTCCTTACCGAAGAAAGACTCAGCCGCACGCCGTCGTATTTCGGATGATTCAAATGATCCAGCAACGCTTCAAATTCCGGGTGCTGAGTAACTGAAGCACCCAACAAACCCAAACGATTAGTCACAGCTAAACCGCGATCAATCGCCGGAATTAGCGAATCCTCCAAACTCGCAGTTCTAAACGGCAAAGTCAGATAACTTGCCAAACAAAAACGGCACATTTCTGGACAACTCCGAACCACTTCCACCATGTAAATATTTTCCCAAGCAGCTTTTTCTGTCACCACAGTGGAAGCCGATAAAGTATTGCCGCGATAAGTCTGTTTTTCAACCATACTGGGAATTCCCGAATCGACAGGCTGAATCGATTTAATACCCTCAGTTGCATCCAGATAAGTTACTTCGTACAAACTGGGGACGTACACTCCTGGAACTTGGGCTAAATGCCGCAATTTAGTTGGTCTGTCGGCGGTACGGACTTCTTTACAAGCATCAATAAAATTGTCTATGAGATGTTCGCCATCTCCCAGCAAAATCACATCAAAAAAATCGGCAAAAGGTTCTGGATTAGCCGTAAAAACCGGGCCACCGCCGAAGACTATCGGATGATTATCAGTTCGTTTTGACGCCCAAATCGGAATTTCTAGAGATTCCAATAAATTGAGAATATTTACATAGTCTAGTTCCCAAGAAAGCGAAAATCCCAGTAATTCTGGATGTCGGGGAAGTTGTTCGCGGATATCAGTAAATAAACGGCCCACTTCAATATCCGATCGCACAGCCAAAGTTGCCCACACTATCTGATAGCCGAGACTGGTAATACCCACCGTGTACTCGTTGGGAAAAGCAAAAATAGTCGGGATAGCATCAGCATCGGGGGTTGCTGGGGCAAATAGCAAGCGTTCTTGAGCAAAGGGATTAGGAGTCATCCGATTTTAGATTTTAGATTTTAGATTTTAGATTAGGGAATTTATCCCACGGATAAATCCGGGGGTTTGTGACCACATTGCTTAGAATCGCGAGCAAGTTTAGCCTTAGCAATAAAAAATCTAATTATAGCTCATAAATGACTCTAGCCTGAAGTTGACACCTCTACCTTCTGATAACTGACTATTGACAAATCACCGAAAGCTATTGGTTGCGAGGCCTCCCGATTCATCAGTGGATAAGCAAAAAAGAGTTCCCCAGCCGATAAACCTGAGAACGGTACAGCCCGTGGGTGGGTTAATTTAAAATCGAAAATCGAAAATCCATTGACTTGTTGAAAGTTAGTCTGAAATAGAATTGCGATCGTCCTGACTTCTAGGTGGCGGCGCACTGTGAAAAGTTGCAATCAGCAAACAGATAATCCCAGCATTAATAAACACATCTGCCAGATTAAACACCGGGAACCGAATGATCCGAAAATCGATAAAATCTACAACATGGCCCGAAACAAATCGATCGATCCCGTTCCCCAGTGCTCCCCCCAAAATCAAACCGTAGCCAGCTTGTTCCCAGCGGTTAATTCGCGGCCCAAACCAAGCCAGCACTATCAATCCCACACTAACGCCCAAAGACAGCCAGCGCAACCAAATCGCCCCGCCATTGCTGAAGAGACTAAAAGCGGCACCAGTATTAACAACATAAGTGAAGTGGAACACTCCGGGTAACAGCGGCTGCGTCTGCGGAGGAATCGTCAAGTCAAAATTTTGCACCACCCAAAACTTAGTCAGGTGGTCTAAAACTAAACTGATAACAGCAGCAATCCAGAACAAGGGATTTCTTTTAAAACGCATGAATTAAGCAATTTAATAGGGGGCATCGGGCATGAGATAATTTACTCAAATTTCGCTGGTTATTGTCACTAGAATGAAGTGAAACTCAGCAATCCCAGCCTTAACGGGATGACTCTCTCGTTGGGCAAGGATAGTATAACCTTATTTTGCACAATTCCGAGTTATCTCTTCCTTTTTCCTTCTTCCTTCTTCCTCCTTCCTTCTTCCTTCTTCCTTCGCAATTAATAAAACATCAAACGGCGCAAAGTAAATGACAGCACTGCGATCGCACAAACAACCGCCAATTGTCCTGGCAGAGGATAAACCGAATATTTAAGAATCTCATCCAATAAAGGTGTTTTTTTTGCCGGAGGCAGCAAGTAAGTAAAAATTAGATAAATTAAGCCGATCGCATGAACAGTGAACAAACCACACAAACAGCTAAAAGCCATAGATTCCAGCCGCGAAGCTACCTTAAAAGCCACCCAGCCGCACACCCAAGCACCCGGCACAAAACCCAGCAAATACCCAAAACTCGCTTCTTTGAGATAGCCGATGCCGCCGCCTTGAGAAAAAACTGGCCACAAAGTTAATCCTAATGCTAAATAAGCAATTTGCGAGAGAGCCGCAGCATTTTTTCCCCCCATGCAGCCTACTAGCAAAACGGCTCCAATTTGATAGGTAACACCTAAAGAGTACGCCTGAAGTCCTCGATCGTCCCACAAACCAATAGGAATTGTGACAGATGCAGGCAAAAAAGTGCCTCCTATCGTCAGGAGCAAACCAATAACAGCCCAGATTAATTCAATAGGAGCAGGCATTATCATCAAACGGCATTCGTCAGAAGGTATAAGGCAGAAGGCATTTGTCAGAGGCAAGCTTCCATGCCCGCAGCTTTTAAATTCTTAATAGTAGCACTACTGTCAAAAAAACCACCATTCTAGGGTTTTCTGGTTCTCAACCCTGGATCTTGTGATAATTTAATGGGGAATATTTCGCGATCGGGCGATCGACTGCTTGTTTTCGTAGCTATTTCTCTGCCCTATATCTTATAAATGCACAATCGTCAAGCTCATAAATAACATTCATAATATTAATTAATATTAATTTGCGATTAAGTGTAAAGATTCTTAACCTAACCTTTACTTTTGCGCGCTATGCTGATGCGGGACACCCATATAACGATCGCAGATTTTTTATACCTATGCTTTTTCGTCTCAACTTGATTAATCCAAACCGTCTGACTACAGCAATTTCGGCTATGGCGATCGCCCTGAGTTTAGCAGCTTGCGGTGGCGGCAGCACAACCAGCAGCAGCCCCAGCCCCGGCGACACCGCAGCCTCCCCCGGCGCATCCCCCGTTGCAGCCACGGGCACAGCGACAAACACCAAACTTGCCCTCGCCTCAGACGTAGCCATCACCGCAGCCGGCGCGTCATTCCCCGCCCCCCTGTACCAGCGTTGGTTTCAAGACTTCAACAAAATCAACCCCAAAGTACAAATTAACTATCAATCAGTAGGCAGCGGCGCCGGAGTCGAACAATTTACCAAAGGCACAGTAGACTTTGGGGCCAGCGACACCGGCATGAAAGACGACGAAATCGCCAAAGTTCCAGCAGACAAAGGCGTCATCTTGCTGCCCATGACAGCGGGCAGCATCGTCATCGGCTACAATTTACCAGACTTAACCGAACCACTGAAACTGCCACGGGATGTTTACGCAGATATCTTCGCCGGCAAAATTACCAACTGGAACGATCCCAAAATTGCAGCCGCCAACCCCACCGCTAAATTGCCAGACCAAGCCATCACAATCGTCCACCGTTCCGACGGTAGCGGTACCACCGCCGTCTTCACCAAACACCTGAGTGCCATCAGCCCCGACTGGAAAAGTGCAGTAGGCGACGGCAAAACAGTACAGTGGCCCGTAGGCGTAGGCGCAAAAGGCAACGAAGGCGTCACAGCCCAAGTCCTCCAAACCGTCGGCAGCATCGGCTACGTAGAATACGGCTACGCCAAAAACAACAATCTCAAATTTGCATCTTTGCAAAACAAAGCAGGCACATTTGTAGTACCTACCGACGAATCAGCTTCTCAAGCTTTAGCAACTGTGCCGCTGCCGGAAAACCTGCGAGCATTTATCGAAGACCCCGAAGGCGCTCAATCCTATCCAATTGTCACTTACACTTGGATGCTCGTCCCCAAAAAAGTTACTGACCCCAACAAAGCCAAAGCCATCGAGGCAATGGTTGAATACGGCTTAACTGAAGGTCAAAAAGTTAGTTCCGAATTGGGCTACGTTCCTCTACCCCAAAGCGTTAAAGAAAAAGTAGCAGCGGCCGCGGACGGCATCAGCCCAGACTACAAGATTGAGGTTGGCAAATAGTAATTGTTGACTGTTGACTGTTGACTGTTGTCCGTTGTCAGAGGGAAAAAAGCCCTTGGGCATTGCGCGTGCGGGTAAACATCAGGAAGAACGAAGAGAGATATTTCTGTGGGGCGGGTTTTATCAGAAATATTTGTTGAAAAGTCAGGGGATTAATAAATCCGCCCCTCTTCTATGTAACAATCGGTGCATCTGTGTAGGGGTGGGTTTGACCAGAAATATTTGTTGAAAAGTCAGGGGATTAATAAACCCGCCCCTCTTTGATTTTATTTATGGTCTTTCTTTCTGCTTCCTTCTAGCTTTTTCGGAAACAGACTATTTTTCGCTACTATAGATTTGGTTTTTTTTCTATGATTTCAGATAATAACAGCGCTCAACCACAGACCCGATCGCGCTCTGGGGCAGAAAAATCCTTAGACCAAGGCTTTATCTGGCTCACGCGGATTTTGGCCATAGGAGTTGGTGTAATTTTGCTCGTAATCGCGCTCACCGTTGCTTATCGGGCTTTACCGGCGATTCAACAGTACGGTTTGGGATTTCTATTTGGCAGTAGCTGGAATCCGGTTAAAGAAGAGTACGGTGCGCTGCCAATGATTTACGGGACGATCGTCAGTTCGGCGATCGCGCTCTTAATTGCAGTACCATTAGGAGTAGGGACTGCCATTTTCTTGAGCGAGGACTTTCTGCCGCTGCCAGTGCGTACAGCTTTAGTTTTTTTAGTAGAACTTTTAGCCGCCATTCCCAGCGTAGTCTACGGTTTGTGGGGAATTGCTGTATTGATTCCCATGATTACCACTCTCGGCAAGTTTCTCAACGGCACTTTCGGATGGCTGCCGATTTTTAGCACCCCGCCAGTGGGCCCGGGAATGTTACCAGCCGGAGTAATCTTAGGAATCATGACTTTGCCCATTATTACTGCTATCTCCCGCGACTCTTTGGCAAGTCTCCCCCCCGAATTGCGGCAAGCATCTCTAGGTTTAGGAGCTACTCGCTGGACAACAATTTTTAGAGTGCTCGTACCGGCGGCTTTTTCCGGCATTGTCGGCGGAATTATGCTCGGGCTGGGTCGCGCCATGGGAGAAACAATGGCCGCAACTCTGTTAATTGGCAATTCCAATCAGTTAAGTTTTTCGGTGCTAGCTCCGGCAAATACTATTGCTTCTTTGATGGCCAATCAGTTTGCGGAAGCCTCCGGGTTGCAAGTAGCAGCTCTGATGTACACTGGGCTAATTCTGTTTATTATGACACTGATTGTTAATATTTTGGCAGAGTGGATTGTTTCTCAAGTAAGAGCGAAGTACAACTAGAAGTTTGCCGCCATTTCCTACATAGTCTTAGTTTATGTCAAATAGCGTCTCCGACGAGAATCCTTTGGTATCAAAAACAGGCAGTTTAAAGAAGGTTAAAAACAGCCCGCAAGCGCTGTTTAATCTGGCGATGACTGTACTGGCTGGAGCTAGTCTGGCCATCACTCTGCTACCTTTGTTTGCCGTGCTTTCCTACGTCACCGTACAAGGTTTCAATCGCCTAAATTTAGATTTGTTTACCAAGCTGCCACCGCCGCCCGGACTATCGGGAGGCGGTATCGCGAATGCAATTGTCGGTACGTTAATGACCGTAGGAATTGCTTCTCTAATTGCTGTTCCTTTTGGTGTATTGGCCGCCGTTTATTTGTCTGAATTTAGCAAAGGCTCAATAGCTCGCTGGGTGCGCTTTGCTACTAATGTCCTCAGCGGAGTTCCTTCGATTATTGCCGGGGTATTTGCCTACGGTTTGTTCGTGGTAAATATGGGAGGTTTTTCGGCAATTGCAGGGGGCGCGGCGCTGGCTGTGCTGATGTTGCCCACGATTGTGCGGACTACTGACGAAGCTCTACAAATCGTCCCGCAAGATATTAGATGGGCCTCGGTTGGTGTGGGTGCTTCTAATTATCAAACAGTTTTGCAGGTGGTTTTGCCTGCGGCAATTCCGGCTATTTTAACCGGTGTGACTCTGGCAATTGCTCGCGCCGCTGGAGAAACTGCTCCTTTGATTTTCACGGCGCTGAATTCGCCTTTTTGGCCGGCAGGATTTGATAAGCCAACTCCGAGTCTTTCGGTTTTGGTGTACAACTTTGCAACGGTTCCTTTTAAGGCACAGAAAGAATTGGCTTGGGCGGCATCTTTGATTTTGGTGTTGATGGTTTTGCTGACGAGTATTCTTTCTCGCTGGGCTACTCGCCAAAAAGTTTATTGAAGTCATTAGTCATTAGTTATTAGTTATTTGTTAGTCGCTGGGTAAGGCTAATAACCAATAATTAACAACCGATAACCAATAACATTTTCGGCTTAGTTTGTAAAATTCGATTGGATTGTTACTTGTATGATGATAGATTTAGACCAGCAAACGGAAACAGTTTTACGAACAGAAAATATCAATGTTTTTTACGGCGCTTTTCACGCGGTTAAAAATGTTTCAATGGAGATTCCCAAAAATCGCATTACTGCCTTGATTGGGCCGTCGGGCTGCGGTAAAAGTACAATTCTGCGGTGTTTTAACCGCCTCAACGATTTAGTTAACGGTTTTCGTTTAGAGGGTAGAATTGATTACCACGGTCAAAATCTTTACGATCCTGATATTGATGCTGTGGCGGTGCGCCGCAAGATTGGGATGGTGTTTCAAAAGCCGAATCCTTTTCCGAAGTCGATTTATGACAATATTGCTTACGGTGCGAGGGTAAACAATTATAAGGGAGATATGGATGAGCTGGTGGAAAAGTCGCTCAGCCAAGCTTATTTGTGGGATGAGGTGAAGGATAAGTTGAAGCAAAGCGGTTTTTCTCTTTCGGGTGGCCAGCAGCAGCGTTTGTGTATTGCTAGGGCGATCGCGATTAATCCTGATGTAGTGTTAATGGATGAACCTTGCGCTTCTCTTGACCCGATTTCTACGATTAAGATTGAGGAGTTGATGCGGGAACTCAAGGAGAAGTATACGATCGTGATCGTTACTCACAATATGCAGCAGGCTTCTCGCGTTTCTGACCTGACTGCTTTTTTCAATGCTAAACTTTCTGATGATGGGAAGCGGTTTGGCTATCTTGTGGAGTGTGACAAGACTGAGGTAATTTTCCAAAGTCCGAAGGAAGAGTCTACTTTGGATTATGTGAGTGGCCGTTTTGGTTGATTTCGCGACAGGTTGAAAGCTATCGCTACACAAACTCTCTTCCCTCTCGCTTGAGACTAAAAACATTTAATTTGCTGAGTCTGGTAGCGACAAAAAAAACCGCGTAAAGCTTTTCGGAATTTAGAATCCCGCTTTCTTGGAGAAAGCGGGATTCTGGATTTTATAATTAAAAGCTCGATCGCACTTTTTGCAGATACAAGCCACTGATTTTTGTGAAGAAATGCTCGAAGAGTTCACATATTCTTCATCCAATGCTTGAACAGGTTTTCTTTTACCATGTTTTGCCGCATAACTTCGAGCAAGTATTCCTGAGCTTGGTCTTGGCTTAACCTTTTGACTTCTTCGCGCAGCACTTGAAGTTTGAACTGCTGTTCCATGCTGAGGCTGGTTGTAGGCATATCCATAAATCGCTCCTCCAGTTTGCTGAGATTGATGCGAAATTGATCGGAATGACGTTTCGCAGGATTTGTTGTGTCTCCTACATTGTAAACTATCATAACATTCCCTTGACAATATGTCCAAAGTACACATTTTGAAACTAATTTGTGTCGCAAAAGTACATCAAAGTGGGGGGAGCCTTATCATAAAAAGGCGTAAAGACAGGGAAGCCTAAGCCAAAGGAGCTAGTTCGTATGGATGCAATGGAGTTTTTTCAAAGCAGTGCTGGGGAGTGGCGTTCTCAGCGCAGCACTCACCACCTCGCTTTCCGCCAAGCGGAAATTGGGGATTCAAATATTCAGGTAACGGCGCTGGGTGCGGATGACGCGCGAGTCGCCGAGATTTGCAAGATGCACGAAGTCGATCCGAGCCGGGCTGCTGGGGGGGCTTTTGTGACTTGGCACGGCTCGATGGCGTGGGATAAGGATGATGAGAATCATAAAGGGTCTACGGTGTTCGCGATCGTCCCCGATCCTGAAAATCCCCGGCAGGGTTTGATGTTGCGGGAACGCGGCTATGCGGAAATTGTGCCGGTGGCTGGCCGTTTTGAGATGGATGATGAGGATGGGCTGCTGCTGATTACGGAATACGAGACGATGAGTTCGATCGAGCGTTTCTGGTTTGCTAATCCGAACGTGCGGATGCGGACGAGTACCGTAAAGCGCTTTGGCGGTTTCAGCACATCGACTTTTTGTACCGAAATTCGGGTGCAACCAGACTCGGATGCAACATCAGAAGCAGCAGCCGATCAAGTACCCGCCAGCGAGTTTTATTCGGCTCTGGGCTGGTAATTTGGCTGTTGGCTGTTGACTGTTGACTGCTGACTGTTGATTGTTGAGTGTTGACTGCCCACTGCCCACTGACAACAGTCAACAAATGTTACAGATTGTTGCAAAAATTCAGGAAAATCAGATTTAGATTGCGGGAATCCCCTAATCTGTATGTTGGTTAGTTGTATCCGTTATGCTGGCAGCTCACGGTGTCAACTATTTCTGAAATTTGAGATAACGGAGATTTTAACGTGGCGCTACCTTTATTAAGCTACGCCCCCAAGAGCCAAAACCAGCGCGTTGCTGGTTTTGAAGTGGGGAGCGACGAGCAGCCGAGAATTTTCACAACTGAAAATGTGCTCTCGTCTGGAGACATGGAAAATTTGATTTGGGCTGGATATCGCCAGATTTACAGCGAACACCAAATCCTCAAGAGCAACCGCCAAAAGTCTTTGGAGTCGCAACTCAAGTTCGGCCAAATTACTGTGCGGGACTTTATTCGCGGTTTGGCGACTTCTTCTCCTTTCCTAGAGCGGAATTACCAAACTAACAGCAACTATCGGTTTGTGGAAATGTGCGTGCAGCGCATTTTGGGCCGGGATGTGTACAGCGAGCGCGAAAAGATTGCTTGGTCGATCGTGGTAGCCAATAAGGGGCCTCAAGGCTTTATTGACGAGTTGGTCAATAGCGAAGAGTACCTGGAAAAGTTCGGCTATGACACAATACCTTACCAGCAGCGCCGAATTTTGCCTCAGCGAGTTGGAGGGGACACTCCTTTCAACTTGAAGACGCCCCGCTACAGCGAATACCACCGTTCGCAGCTTGGCTTCCCGCAAATCATCTGGCAGACTGGCGTGCGCCGTTTTGTTCCTCAAGAGCAGCAACCGAAGGCTGGCGATCCGTCGAACTATTTGGGTATGGCGCGCAATATGCCCATGCCTGCTACTCCGCCGCAGCGCGTGCCTCTAGCTAATATCAATATCGACACGATGGTTCCCCGTCGCCGGTAATTGATGCTGCCCTGATGCGATTATTTGTGTCGGGCGATCGACTGAATCGATCGGCTTTTAGGCTGAGAGAGTTTTGAGTCTTGAGTTTTGAGGTTTGAGTTTTTTGATAAACTTGGAATCCAAAACTCGGGACTCATAATTTTTTGTCAGTTGACTGTTGTCTGTTGTCATTACCAATTACTAATGTTCTATGCCCTATGCCCTAGGCCCACAATATCAAGTGTGAGAGCGCAATCGCAATATTTTTAACAAAGTGTTGAATTGATCGGGTAAAGGTGCGATCGCCTCTATTAATTCTCCTGTTACGGGATGCTGCAATGTCAGCCGCCATGCGTGGAGAGCTTGTCCGGTTAAATTGACGCCGATAGAACGGTTGGAACTGTACATCGGGTCGCCGACAATGGGATGTTTTATCTCCGCTGTATGCACGCGAATTTGATGGGTGCGGCCGGTTTCTAATTGATAGTGCATTAAGCAATAGTTGCCGATTCTTTCTTTGATTGTCCAGTGAGTAACTGCGGGGCGACCGCCTTTTTCTACTGGTACTACCGCCATTTTTTTCCGGTCTGTGGGATGCCGCCCTATGGGTAGGTCTATTGTGCCTGTTTCGGTGTTGGGAGCGCCGTAAACTATGCCTAAATATTCGCGGCGGGCTGTTTTAGTTTTGAGTTGGGCTTGCAGGTGTTGGTGGGCTATGTCGGTTTTGGCGATCGCGATCGCACCTGTTGTATCTTTGTCTAATCTGTGCACGATTCCCGGCCGCTGAACTCCGCCTATTTCTGCTAGGGGACAGTGCGCTAACAGAGCGTTGACTAATGTACCGTCTTGGTGTCCGGCGGCTGGATGGACTACTAATCCGGCGGGTTTGTTGATAATAATTAGACTGTCGTCTTCGTAGAGAATGTCGAGGGGAATTGCTTCGGCCTGCAAGGAAGTGGGCTGGGCTTCAGGTAATGTGAGGTGGATGCGATCGCCCGTTTTTACTGAGATTTTTTTCGAGGTGCAGGTTTCGTCGTTGACTTTGACGTTGCCTTGTGATATGAGGCTTTGGATTCGCGATCGGGATAAGTCCGGTATCTGGTTTGACAGCCAAATATCTAATCGCTGATTGACATTACTGCGATCGAATTCCTCTGTATTTTCTACTGTGTAAATCTGCGCCGCAGTGTCTGTTTCTATCATTTACTTTTTACTATTTTTTGCCAAGTGTGTAAAGCAAATATCTTAATCATAACATCTGTGAGTTAGTTCGCGATCGCACGGGTAGCGAGAAACCGGGTTTTTTCACTGGAATACTTCGTTTCTGCCCGCAGACTGGGTAAAAAACCCGGTTTCTTTGGTTGGAGTGGTTAAGTCGCTTGAGTATAATCGTCTATTCTATCGACAATTATCGCAGTGGCCGCAGCGCATTGATGTAGCTTCCTTGGCAAACCCAAAAGCTTGCAGCAAAAATTGCCACCTGCACTCGCGATGTTTGAGATATTTTGCCATTTCCTCAGCAGCGGTAAAGTTTGATTTTTCCGCTTTTTGCTGTGCGGATTTGTTGATCGCATAATTAAAAGGATCTTGCCATGTTAATTGTCCGCTGCTGTGCAAGATTGAAAGGGCGAGATCGCTTTGGGGAAATTCATGGGAAACAGCTTCTATATCGCCTTTAACTGGCAGTTTTTTGGCTAATTGCTGAGCTTCTCGGTATTGCGATCGCAATTTATCTTGAAAAAATTGCCCTCTTTGTTTATCTTCGGGATAAAGCAAACCCGTGGGTTCGCTAATCAATGTCAGGGCGATCGCCGATTTGCCGTCACGTCCGCCTCTACCAATTTCCTGAATGTATTCCGATAATAGCAAAGGTGCTTGAAAGTGAACAACCCACCGGACATCTGGCTTGTTAATTCCCATACCGAATGCTGAGGTACAAGTCACAAATTTAAGCTCATTGTTCAGCCAAGCTTTTTCTATTTTTCTTCGTGATTCTGGACTTAAACCTGCATGATATGCTGCTGTTTCATAACCAGCATCTTCCAAAAAATCCGCCAAGTTCTCGCTATCTTTTCTAGTGCGGACATACACTAAACCTGCTTGTTTTGGTCGAGCTTTAATAAAAGTTAATAACTGCTGTTTGCGTCCTCTCGGCGTCCAGACTGTTTGCACTTGCAGGTGCAGGTTAGAACGGTAGGGACTTAGCAGAAAGGCTTCGGGTTTTTGCAGTTGCAAGACATTTTTTATTGTCTGCTGTGCTTCCGGGTTGGCGGTAGCGGTGAAAGCTGCGATCGCAATTTTACTGTTTGCTGGTTTAGCTTTCAACAAAGCCGATCGCACTGCGCCCAAACGGCGGTAAGCTGGTCTAAAAGTATCGCCCCACTGCACTAAACAGTGAGCTTCATCTAATATTAAACCGTTGATTTGGATGTGTGGCTGACTGATAATTTCCCAAACTGGTTTGCTGAGTAATGTTTCGGGAGACAGGTACAGCAATCTTAATTTGTTTTGTTGCAGCGATTGCATAGTTTGTCGGCGCTGCGGTGTTGGCAATTGACTGTGGAGGAGGGAAGCGGGGAGATTGCGATCTCGCAATTCTTGCACTTGATTTTCCATCAGTGCGACTAACGGCGAAACTACCAACGTTAAGCCTGTTTGTAACAAAGCTGGCAGTTGAAAGCAGATTGATTTGCCACCACCTGTCGGCATAATTATAATTGTATCTTTTCCTGCTAATAAACTACCGACGATTTCTCCTTGGGGTGGGCGAAAGTCGTCGTATCCCCAGATTTTTTGGAAGGCGGCGCGGGCTTGATTTAATGATGTTGGTTCTGGTTGGTATTTCATTTGATTTATCCCCAAATCAGACGTAATGTGAGCAGTGCGTGCCCTACATAATTAAATTTTGTGTAAGTCCTGATGTACAAATAAACCGGGTGGCTGGTTTCATAGTATGCAAGTATCGACCAGAATAAGTGTTAATTTAATAACAGTTAATAATTTTACTTTTGGAATTATGAACGCAAGCACGTTAAGCGAAGTTTTCAGCTATCGGCAAAAGACTTGTGATCTTTTCGATACCGCAGGTCTAGCAGAAGCAGTGCATGAAGATGGTTTTGCGCTGATTCCTGGTGTACTCAGTCCGTCGGAAGTGGCGCAAACCAAGGAAGCACTCGATCGCCTGCAACCCTTCGGACTCGATGGTAGCAGTTGGAGTGAATTGAACCAGCATTTTAAATGCGTTTTTAATCGCGATCGCCTGTGGCTCTCCTATGCCGATCGACCCGGTATCATTGAATTAGCCGAAGCATTAATGGGCAGCGATTGCCACATTATCGGCATGACTGCGTGGAAAAGCGGGCCCGGTTATGATGGTTGGCGCGTCCACGTTGATCAGGTGTTTGTACCCGTGCCCGAAAGCGTGTTTGCCGATCGCACTTTTCAACTGCCAGTATGGATTTGTACAGCCCATTTCTATCTCAGCGACATCGCAGAAGACCTCTGTCCTACCTACATTATTCCAGGCAGTCACAAATCTGGTCGAAAACCAGATCGCGGGGAAGAAACTTGGCACGGACACTCCCCAGAACCAGTTTTATGCAAAGCCGGAGATGTGTTATTTTTTCGCAGTGAAATTTGGCACTCCGGCGGCCGAAATACGACCACAGATGGAACTCGCTACTTACTGCAAGTGCATTATTCCCACCGCAACATAGCGCAGAAATTTTCGCCTTGGCCGTGGCAGTTTAACCCCGAAATTATCGCTACCGCTACTGAACGGCAACTGCGGCTTTTAGGCAAGCATCCCGAGTCAAATTACGGGTGAAATATATGATAAATTTGAGACTTAAATTGCATTAATTGCCTCCCCATAACAGGCAATTATCTGCGTTTATCTGTGTTTGTCTGCCTTAGATCTGCGGTTGACGGGCCCTCTCAAAAATTTATGTAATTGCTCGTCTATTTTAGATTTTGAGTTTTGGATTTGAGAAGATCGTCCATTCTAGAACCCTGCGAATTCCCGAATATCTTCAGCAATCCAAAATCCAAAATCCAAAATCTAAAATCGCCTAAGATTGACCGTCACGGCGGCCGAGTTCGTAAACGCCGCCACCAATACAGGCGATCGTACCCATAGATACCGCCCAACCAGTGCCCAGAGACAATTCGACCCCCCAATTGCACAATCCGCCCACAATCAAAAAGGGCAAAATGCTCAACAGCGAAGCGTAAAAGGCATTTTGAGCTTCTCTCGCTTGGCGGGTTCTTTCAAACTCGGCTTCCGACGTGTAGAGGGATCTTTCGGCAAAATTCATCCAGCGGTTGAGTTGCAGGATTACCCATTCTGTCAGGGGCGACAAACCCCAGTACAAAGCCAAAGACCACAAGGACGCACCGGCGATCGCAGTTGCATCTATCGCAAAACTAAAGGGAAAAATTTCAGTAAGCATTGCTTGATGTGTGTTATGAATTTGAGATTTTGGATGACATCCAAAATCCCCGAACTTAACTATAGTGTCAAGCAAAAGCTCGATCGAATTCAACCGCAGCACGAATTCCTCGACCAATTTTTTTTTATCACCCCTGTGCATTTACCCGGAAGCCTTGACACGGGTTTTGGATGGAGTAAGATACACGTTGTTGATAAACTGATTCGCGATCGCGGGTAGAGCTCAAAGCCAATCTTGCAGCGAATTGGCATAATTTACATCTTGCACCCTTCTCAGAAACGGGGAAGATACCCGTTCCACAAAGAATGATTTTTTTGGTGGGCCGGAAAGCCCGCCCCTGAAAGCTTTATTGACAAGGGTGCAAGATGTGAGCCTAACAGACAACGCACACTCACACACACATTTAACTTTGAGCCGTGAAAAAAATCCTGCAAGACTCTAGAGGCCCGCTGACGGTAAAACGCTTTTTTCGTCTCAGACAGATGCTGCTGCTGGCACTTTCGATCGGCATTGTGTTAATCAGCCCTTATTTGCAGCAGCAGGTGGTCAAAGCTCAGTCAGGCTTACCAAGCAGAGTAGCGACGGGTAATTTGTGGCAAGAAGCTTCTTTTCCAGTCGAAAACTTTGAAACATACACTTCCGCCTTCGGCCCCCGCGGGGGAGATTTTCATTACGGTTTGGACATGGCGGCCCCGGAAGGCAGCTATATCCGCAATTGGTGGGCCGGGCAAATAGTGGAAGTTTGGGAAGATGGCCGGTGCGGCACTGGTATGGTGGTGCGATCTGGAAATTGGGAACACATCTACTGTCACCTCAGAGGCCGAGTGCTAACGGCTAACGGCGGGCGTTATTATACCGATAGCGAAGGTACCTTGCAAATTTGGCAGGGTCAAACTGTGCCTGCGGGTGCGAGAATTGCCAGAGTTGGGATGACCGGCCGCACGAGTGGGCCTCACTTGCACTGGGGATTGAAGTACGGCGGCCGCTGGGTAGACCCGGCTTTGGTACTGCGGGAAATGTACGCGCAACAATCTTAAACAGTTGACAGTTGACAGTTATTACCAATAATATATTGTCCGGTTAAACACTTGTCATTGCGACCGTAGAGAAGCAATCGCAGAAACATTGCGATTGCTTGGTTTCACTCCCTGCGGACATATCGTAAGTGATTAGGCGGACATGATATAACGAATGACCACTGACCACTGCCAACTGACTCTTTACCTCGGTGTCAACTCTTTTTTGGTCAACTCGCTGTACCGAGAGACAATTTGACGGAATTCGTCGCCGTCGATCGTTTCTTCATCCAACAGCGCTTCGACAAGTTTGTCTACCAAATGGCGGTTTTCACGGATAATCCGGCGAGCTTCTTCGTAGCAGTTAAAGGCAATTTCCCGGACTTGCCGATCGATCTTGATTGCCATTTCTTCGGAATACTCTGATCGCGAATTCCAGCTCTGACCCAAAAACACCTCATTGTTCGGACTTTCCAAAGCCACAGGCCCCAAATCCGACATTCCATAAAGCGTTACCATCTCCCTCGCGAGACTGCTAACTGCTTTGATATCGCCGCTGGCACCCATGGTTACTTCAGCATCGCCGTAAACTTCAGCCTCTGTCGCCCGTCCCCCCAAGGCTACTGTAATCTGGCTTAACAGCCAAGCCCGACTCCTCAAACCTTCACTATCGAGCATTTCGTCGTCGAGGGCAAACTTAGCAAAGCCTGCGATACCGCCGGAACGGGGAATAATCGTTACTTTTTCAAGTGGATCGGCATTTTTGAGCATGGTCGCGACTAGGGCGTGTCCGACTTCGTGGTATGCTACTATCCACTTTTTCTTGCTATCTAGCAGCGGGTTGAGGCTAAGCCCGATCGTGATCCGGTCGAGCGCGTCGTAAACTTCTAAGTTGCTAATAGTGTCTTTACGACGCCGCGCGGTGAGAATTGCTGCTTCGTTGAGCAAGTTTGCCAAGTCGGCGCCGGAAAAGCCGGGAGTGCGACGGGCGATCGTGTCTAGGGCAACTTCTGGGTCGAGTTTTTTGTTGCGCGCGTGAACTTGCAAAATCCCTAAACGCCCTTTGTAACTGGGCAAATCTACCGTTACTTGGCGATCGAACCTGCCTGGCCGCAGCAGGGCGGTATCGAGTACGTCGGGGCGGTTAGTAGCTGCAATCACAATCACGCCACTGTTACCCTCAAAGCCGTCCATTTCTGTCAGCAACTGGTTGAGAGTTTGTTCGCGTTCGTCGTTGCCGCCGCCTATACCAGCGCCGCGCTGCCTTCCTACGGCGTCTATTTCGTCGATGAAGACGATGCAGGGCGAATTTTCTTTAGCTTTGCGGAACAAGTCGCGGACGCGGGAGGCGCCAACTCCGACAAACATTTCGACAAATTCGGAACCGGAGATGCTGAAGAAGGGGACGGCTGCTTCCCCTGCGATGGCTTTTGCCAGCATTGTTTTGCCGGTTCCTGGAGGCCCGATTAACAGAACTCCTCTGGGAATTTTGGCGCCGATGGCGTTGAACCGTTCGGGTTTTTTGAGGAAGGTTACGACTTCTTGCAGTTCTTCTTTAGCTTCTTCGATGCCTGCTACGTCGTCGAACATCACGCCGGTTTTGGCTTCCATTTGGAAACGAGCTTTGGATTTGCCGAAGTTCATGGCATTTCCTTGAGATTGGGTCGATCGGCGCAGGATTGCCATCAACACTGCCAACACTGCAAAAATCACTAGCAAGTTTACTACTAAACTGACTGCGGCGGCGTTGTCGGCTGTTTGTTTGACTTCAAAGTCAATCTTTTTGGCGCGGATTTGCGAGTACAGTTCTCGGTTGTTGTAGTCAAACAGACTAACTGATTGGGTTAAATCGCTTTTTTGATTTTTTAGCTTAACCTTGGCAGTTTTTTGAGTTTCGTCTACTTCGATTTTACTGACTTGCCCTTTTTCTATGTTGTCGATCAGTTGGCTGTAACTCATGGTGTTTGGCGCGCTGTCGGCAAACACCGGGGTCGAGAGCAATATTCCTTGAGAAATCACCAAACTGCCCAGGATGCGCCAAAGATTCCGTCCTGGAATTGATTTTTTAGGATTCTGGCTCGATTTGTCTTTGTTTACAGCTAGATGCCCCAGCCATGCGTGTTTCCAAGAATTTTTCATATTGCTTTGCCCAAGGTTGAAGACTGCCAAGATTGACCGCTTTTGGTTTGCTACGTTCATTTATTTTAACAAGATGGCGAGTGTTGAATGGGTTTATCTCTCGCTGGATCTCAAGAGACCCCTCAAGAGGGGGGTTTTGAATCCACTGTTCCTCTAGAAACCGGGTTTTTTACCTAATCTGGGGGCTGCAAGGAAGTATTTTGCTCAAAAAACCCGGTTTCTGGGCCCCATCCGTAAATCTAAAATCTAAAATCGATTGACAGTTGTCTATCGAACTTGCTATGTTAATCATACTCGTAATGAGTACGTTTTAGGAAGACAGTTATTGTTTTTAAGCTTTATGGTAAAAGTAGTCGGCATTGGTGGAAGTTTGCGGGCTGGCTCCTACAGCCAGTTAGCATTGGAGGTGGCAGCAGAACGGGCGCAGGCCCTGGGCGCAGAAGTTGAAATCTTCGATTTGCGATCGCTCAATCTGCCATTCTGCAATGGTGAGAATGATTATATCGATTACCCGGATGTGGAAAAGCTGCAGAATGCGGTTAAGCAAGCCGACGGCTTGATTTTGGCAACCCCGGAGTATCACGGTAGCGTCAGCGGTGCTCTCAAGAATGCCCTGGATTTGATGAGTTTTGAGCATTTGGACGGGAAAGTTGCGGGTGCGATTAGCGTTTTGGGAGGGCAAGTTAACAGCAACGCACTCAACGATTTGCGAACCATTTTGAGATGGGTACACGCTTGGGTAATTCCCGAACAAATTGCGATCGGACAAGCTTGGAAAGCTTTTAGTCCTGATGGTAAATTGTTGGATGAAAAACTGTCTGACAGGTTCGACGAATTTGCTCGGAGTTTGGTAGAAAATACGCGGAAATTGCAAGGAATTTCGTAATTGTATTTCAGGAAAAACGCACTCCTGGACGCAACTGGCCTATTATTCGGATGCGTCAGTTGCCATAATTTCTTGATTTGAAGAGCTTTTTTCTCTAGTAGAGCACCCTACAAGCTGTAATGTAACAGTCAACAGTCAACAGTCAACAGTCAACAGTCAACAGAGTTAAAATGGCATATCGATCATGTCTCCGAAAGGATGGGGTACGTCGATCGGCATTCTTCCGGGTTTTGACTCATATTTGTCAATCCAGTTTTTGGCCAATTCCAAAGCTTCCTCCTCAGTCTTGGCATTTTGGACGGCGACGTGGCGGTTGCCACGACTATCCCAAACCTCGACGTAGAAGACTTTCTGAGATTGAATAATCCAACCTTTATAAGTGTCTGCAGGTTCCATAGTGAGAATCCTAAAATAATCGGGCGGGGAGTTCCACTGGCGAGCTAATTGTAAATATTGCCCTGCATAAAATGAATTTTACGGAGGTTTCTATAGTATTTTTGGAAAAAAGTCAGTTTTACGGTTAACCTCATGACTCGACTCCTGAAGCAATTATTTAACTGGAGAAAATATCTCCAATTTTTGGCGACGACGATCGCGATCGTCCTAATCGCATCCCAGATGGCGGTATTGCCAGCATTGGCGACGGGTGTATACGAAATCCCACTGTTGTCGGCGGGCGATCGAACTTGGGTGTTCGACAAAGGCGACGTGCTCAGCCGCAGCAGCGAAAGCAATATCAGCAGCGTGCTCGACAATCTGGAAAACAAAACAGGGAAACAAGTCAGATTTGTCACCATCCACCGCTTAGACTACGGCGAAACGGCGGCCACTTTCACCGACCAACTGTTTGAACAGTGGTTTCCCGCAAAAGAAGACCAGACTAATCAAATTTTACTCGTTCTCGACACTGTTACCAACAGCGCGGCAATTCGCACCGGCGAAGGGGTTAAGTCCCTGCTAACCGATGAAATTGCCCAGAGTGTAGCTGGGGAAACCGTGCAAGTACCGCTGCGGGAAGCCAATAAATACAACGAGGCTTTTACGGCTGCAAGTACGCGCATTGCAACTGTTTTGTCGGGCGAACCCGATCCGGGTCCTCCTGAAGTTGTTGACAACATTCAAGTTGAAGGCACGTTTAAAAAAGCTGAAGAAACAGACCAAGGCAATGCCACAGTTGTTGTGGTTGTGCTGTTGGTATTGGCGACAGTGATTCCGATGGTGACTTATTTCTGGTATCAAGGTTTTTCTTGAACAGTTGACTGTTGACTGTTGACTGTTGACTGTTGACTGTTGACTGTTGACTGTTGACAGCGAGGTTTTTAAACAGTTGATGCTTCGACTAATCTTGAACGTATTCTCGATCGCTCAACAATGCAATTTCTGCCCGTACAAATTCCCGTCCCAGATAAGCCGCGTGATCTAACATTGTCACCGGGCTGGGGCGGGTTTCTTCTAGGATTTTGACGCAAAGCTCTTTGGCGGTTCTGCCGGTAAAAAGTGTGACTTCTGTGCGTTCTACTTTGCCACGGGCGGGGATTGGTTTACCAGTTTCGGGATCGACGGCCAGGCCTCGATCGTCGATGATGTTGGTGAAATGTTTGGCACAGATTAAGCTGGTTTCGCGATCGAGATAGATGATGAAGTAGCCGCCTGGATCGAGGTCGATGTGGCGTTTGGATAGCTTGTCATCAATTGCGGTGAGGTTTTCCAAGGTTTGACTCATGGTTGGTGAAAGAAAGTAAACAATAGCTGTAATTTTTGCTGCTATTTCTAGTTTAGTCGGCTGCGGGACAAGTTTGGGACATTGGTTGGATGCGGGGGAAAGTTTGGGCGATCGACATTCTCTGGGATATCTCTGGGGACAGGGCTGAGCCTAAGTCCGGTGCGGGGTTGTGCGATTTTTAATGAGTGGTATAAGATTGAGGGCTGTAGGAAGAGTTGTTGAAATTGATAGAATGAACCGCAGAGAGCGCAGAGAACGCAGAGTGAAATAAGAGAGAAAAATAAAATATGTTATCATTGGGATGAATAACATTTTGTATTAAATTAGAGATGAAATTTATAGATTTGTTTTCAGGAATAGGAGGTTTCAGACAAGGTTTTGAAAGAGTTGGCTTTGAATGCGCTTTTTCCTGCGAAATTAACAGCAAATGCCGAGAAGTTTACCAGGATAATTTCAGTGACGTTCCTTTTGCCGACATCAGTAACATCAATCCCGCCGATTTAGCAGACTTTGATGTTTTAGTCGCCGGCTTTCCTTGCCAACCTTTTAGCATCTGTGGCAAAAAGTTGGGTTTTGAAGATACGAGAGGCACACTGTTTTTCGAGATTTGTAAAATTATTAAAGTAAAACAACCTCAAGTAATTGTCCTAGAAAATGTCAAGCACTTAATCCATCACGACAAGGGAAATACATTAAAAGTAATTATTGCCAGCCTGAGAGAGTTGGGATACAGCGTGAAGTACAAAATGCTGAATGCTAAAGACTTTGGAATTCCTCAACATCGTGAAAGAATATTCATTATTGCAACTAAAGGTAAAGACTTCAATTTTTCTCGACTTAAAAGCAAGTTTCCTCCGCAACTCAGGGAATTTCTAGACGAGACAGGGGATTTTGAAATATTGGACAAATCAGAGTATACTTTAATTGATTATCCGAGAAAGCAAGATTCGGGACTTTTGTTTGTAGGTTACAGAAATAAAGGTACTTGGAAAACTGGCGTGAGGCCCAATACAGAACATTTATCGAGAGTTCACAGACAGCCTAATCGCATTTATTCGGTAGATGGAGTGCATCCGACTATTCCTTCGCAAGAAACCTCTGGTCGGTTTTTTATCTACATTCCTGAGCAAGATATGGTGAGAAAATTGACACTGAAGGAATGTTATCGACTTATGGGTTTTCCTGAAGATTTTAAAAGTTATCCGAGTGCGGGGGAAAGTTACAAGCAAATTGGGAATTCGGTTTGTGTACCGGTTGTGGAGGCGATCGCCAAAGAAATATTAAGTCAAAATTTATTATATGATGAAAAGAAGGAACTACAAAGATGTCCAGAGTTTCAACTGCTTGCAGAAGCCGGGACTCTAGTTAACACTATTACTTGAAATAAATTTTGTTATTAAACAATTTTAGCCTTAACCAAGCGCTAACTTTGAGCTATAATATAAGTCACCCAAGATAGATATAGTTGTCATGGAAGAATTACTCACCTTAAAAAGCTTACTGCTAAAAGGGGATATACCTGGGTCATTAGCTATAGTTGAAGAACTAGAAGAAATGGGCAAAAAAGACATCATTAAAACTATTCGCAGCTATGCAGTGATTTTACTATTGCATCTGATTAAACAGCAAGCTGAAAATCGTACAACTCGCTCTTGGGATATCTCGATTCGGAACTCGGTTTTAGAAATTCAGGAGGAAAATAAGCGACCGAGAGGCGCGGGATTTTACTTACCTCTAGAAGAGTTACTCATTGTTTTAGAAATGGCGTATCAACAAGCTATTAATAAAGCTTCCCTAGAAGTGGAAGAAGGGCGTTATGAACCAAAAGAATTGTCGCAGTTAGTGAATCAAGAGGCACTTATAAATCAAGCAATGAATTTAATTTCACAAGAAGCTGAAGATAAGGACTAAAGTTACCCAAAGTCAGGAGACGGCAATGCCGTTTCCCTACCTCAATTAATTGTAGGGAAACGGCATTGCTGTCTCCTCGATTTTTGTAAGGACACGCCAGTGCCGTTTCCCTACTTGATTAGGCGGGAACTTGGATTTTTTCGGTGCCGGCCAGTTCAAAGGCTGCGTGAATTGCTTTCAAAGCAGTTACACCTTGTTCCTCATCCACAACGCAGCTAATTTTAATCTCAGAAGTTGCAATCATTTGAATGTTGATTTGCTGGCGGGAAAGCGCTTCAAACATCTTTGCCGCTACTCCAGGATGCGCTACCATCCCGGAACCGACAACGCTAACTTTGGCAATTTGTGTATCGACTGCTACTTCGCTCCATCCGAATTCAAGCGCCGATTTTTCAAGGGCGTTTTTAGCAGCTTCGGCGTCAATTTGCGCTACGGTAAATGCAATGTCGCGAGTTAATATGCCGTCTATATTGTGGCAGCGCTGCGACTGAATGATCGTGTCTACGCTGATATTTTCTTCGGCTAAAAGTCCGAACAGTTTTGCTGCTACTCCGGGGCGATCGGGCAATTGGCGAATTGCTAGACGCGCTTGATTGATATCCAACGCAACGGCGCGGACTGCGGGCGGTTTTTGGGATGATGAACGCAGCCCAATAGGGGAGTTGGCAACATCAAATGTTTTGCAGAGTTCGGCAACGGCCCGATCGCAATCTTCGGCATCGATCGCACAACTAACTTTCACCTCGGAAGTGGAAATCATTTGAATGTTAATTCCCGCATCCGCTAAAGTCTTAAACATCTGCGCCGCTACCCTCGGACGACCGATCATTCCCGCACCCGCAATGCTAACTTTAGCTATTGGTCGCTCTTCTGCTTTCACTTCCGGTTCTCCCAATTCTGGGCGAGAATTCTTGCCGAGGGTGGGAATAATTGCATCTGCAACGGCGGTGGCTTGTTGCAGAGATTTTCGCGTCACGGTGAAGGCAATATCGTTAGTATTTCCTTCATGAATTGACTGGATAATTAAGTCTACATCGAGGTTTTGTTGGGCGATCGCACCAAACAACCGCGCTGCTACGCCGGGGCGATCGGGCAAACGCAGCAGCGACACCCCTGCCTGATCTAAGTCAAATTCCACCGCATCCACCGCGGTTGCGAGCTCCAAACCCTCCAAAGGCCGAAGTTTCGGGGGTGGGGACACTACCCGCGTACCGGGGGCATCACTCCAGCTAGAAAGCACTACCAGCGGCACGCCGTAATTTTTGGCAATTTCTACCGCGCGCGGGTGGAGGACTTTTGCGCCCAAACTCGCCAATTCCAGCATTTCGTCGCAAGTGATTTCGTCCATCAATTGCGCGTCGGCAACCAAGCGCGGATCTGTAGTCAGAATTCCGGGCACGTCGGTATAAATTTCGCACCTGTCGGCGCGCAGCGCAGCAGCGAGGGCAACTGCTGTTGTGTCGGAACCGCCACGGCCCAAGGTGGTAATTTCCAATTCTCCGGCATCGGCGATACCTTGGAACCCCGCAACCACAACGACTTTACCGCTTTTTAACTGGCTTTCAAGCCGATTTGGGTCGATTCGCAAAATCCGGGCGCGGGTGTGGGCTGCTTCGGTGACAATGCCGACTTGGGCGCCGGTGAGGGAAATGGCGGGCTGTCCCATTTCCTGCAATGCCATGCTCAAAAGTGCGATCGAGACTTGTTCCCCAGTGGAAAGCAACATATCCATTTCCCGCTTGTTGGGATTTGGGGAAATTTCCTTGGCGAGTTTAACTAAACCGTCTGTGGTTTTGCCCATCGCCGAAAGTACGACAACGAGAGAGTTGCCGAGCTGTGCTGTGTTTACAACTCGTCGGGCTACTTCCAGAATGCGATCGACTGTACCAACCGAGGTTCCGCCATATTTCTGAACAATTAGTGCCATAAGACTTACACAAAAAGTGATCCAATACTTAAGTTAATATACGCAAATTTTTGATAATAACCGATGAATGTTTATATCGTTTCTGAGGAGGCTGCTAGGCGATCGGGTTTTTACAGCACATGATATTACTAGGGACACTGAATTGCGGTGTCCCTACCGGAATCTGCGACTTATGTGAATTTAGATTTTTGATTGAAGAATTGAAGAATGGCGAATGACTTATGAAAAACCCAACCCGATAATCATCAGTCATCCCCAATCTAAAATCTAAAATCGAATTACTCGCCTTCTAACTCTCGCAAACGCGCTTCTAAAGCTTGAATTCGCAACTCAGCTTCTATGCGCTGTTGTCGTTCTCGTTCTGCGGCAAATTCCGCTTGTTCTGCCGCAAATGTGGCTCGTTGGGCGGCAAATTCCGCTCGTTGGGCGGCAAATTCCGCTTGTTCAACCCGTTCATCAGCAGCCAGCAGCAAATTCCCGGAAGCATCCCACCAGCGCAGCCAAGGCAGTTCTACACCCTGATAAACCCCTTGCCAAATGCCTAATTCCAATCCCATTGGCTCGATTTTGTAATGTCCGCGCTCATTTGGTGGGACTAACTCGAACCGATCTTCTACCAAATGATACACTTCAACTTGTGCTTTTTTGACTTCATAAATGCCGTAAAAAGCAGGTCGAATTATCCGCTCGTAAATCCAGAATTTGCCCTGGCGAGGAGTCCTATCTCTTTCTTCACTGCCATCACCAGAAACAAATTCAAGTACAATCCGAGGTGGCATTAATTCCTGCCACATTACATAGGAGCGGCGAAGATTTCCGTCAAGAGTTGGCGGCACGTCGGGCACGTAAAACCAATCAGGTGCTTCGGCTCCTCTTTCTGGCGGTTCGGGGGGCCTGGCCACTCGCCAGTAAATACCGGAATCTTGACCGATGCAGTATTGTCCGTCGGGATGAATTTGGTCTAAAATGGGTCGAATTGATGTTGTTAAGAGGATGCTTTGAGGGTGTTCTTGAAAATTTTTCACAAAAGTACCGTCGGAGTCTGGTAATTGAGTGTGGTCTGGGAAATCAGTTGCTACAATTTCTGGTTTTTCGGTGACACTCATGTTGACCTCTTGAAGGTTTAAAGATTATACTTATAATTGGTGACTTAGAGATTAATAATGCTATTATGTCATGGAAAACCTCTGGTTGCTAAAAGATCTTCAGAAATATGAGTAAGTACAAGTTAATTATTTTTGACTTCGACGGCACTTTGGCAATTACTCACAAAGCTATTATATTTTGCTTTACCAAAACCTTTGAAAATTTTAATATTACTCCGCCTGGGGCTGATACTATTATAGGTACGATCGGCCTTAATTTACCAAATACTTTCAAACTCCTCCATCCGGCGATCGAGGAAAGCGCAATTCCCGAATGGGTTGAAACTTACCGCTCTTATTATCGGACTGAAGGTGAAAAACAGGTAGATTTATTTCCCGGCACAAAGCAACTCTTGCAGTTGGCGCGCCAGTCTGGATTGAGCCTGGGAATTTTCAGCAACAAACAGGTTACTTTTGTAAATTTCTTACTGGAAAAGTTGAGAATTCACGGTTTTTTTGATTTAATTTTAGGTGACAACGGACAAATAATCCCGAAACCAAATCCGGCTGTTTTTCACTCGATTATTAAACCTCTGTTCCCGGAATTGGATAACAGTCAAGTTTTAATGGTGGGCGATACAGCGGTTGATTTGCTGTTTGCTAAAAATGCTGGGATAGATGCTTGTTGGGCGGCTTACGGATATGGCGATCGCGCTGAGTGTCTCGCCCTAGAACCGACTTTCGCGATCAAGGATATTTCGGAATTGGCCGCGCTCGTTCAAACTTAATCTTGACTCTGTTTTTTTTAGAATAGTGTGAATCCTTTAAATAAAAAAATAATTAAAAAAATATTTTACTAGAGCCCGACGCTCAATTTGTTTTGATTCAATCGAAAAAATAAAGGCGCGAACCTGTAAGCCGCCCAAACTCTGCCAAGTAAACCATACCAGAGATAGAGTGATCGGCGGAACAGCTATTATAAATTAACAAGTAGGATTCCTTTGAAGGTAGAAGGCACAAGGCAGAAGGCAGAAGCAAAAAAAGATGGATGCCAGATTTTTTGTAAGTTGAATTTATCGCTCAAATTTTGCATAATAACCTTCTAACTTCTGCCTTCGCTAAACAGGCAATTCTGTTAAACATTAGGGTGTGCTGTCAGTCGGGATCGACAATAAACTCAATATATAGAAACTCATGCAGATCGATATAAGCATTCCTTCTGAAACGCTATCGCCGACTCGCACTGGCGGCAATGCACCGAATTTAATAGAAGAAGTATTTCGACTGTACGATCGCGCCCTGGCAGCTACCAGCAACGGCATCGCGATCGCGGACGCTACCCGGCCGGACAAGCCAATAGTCTACTGCAACCCGGCTTTCGAGAAGATTACAGGCTACGATCGCAGCGAAATAATTGGGAAGAACTGCCGCTTCCTGCAAGGCCCGGATACCGATCGCGCTGCCGTCGATCAAATCCGCGTAGCGCTGAAAGAACAACACGACTGCAAAGTAGTTCTGAAAAACTACCGCAAAGACGGCACCCCCTTCTGGAACGAACTCACCATCTCGCCCGTGCGCGACAGCAGCGGACTCGTCACCCACTTCATCGGCGTCCAATCGGATATCACCGATCGCAAACAAGCAGAAGAAGCCCTCAAACAAACCGAGGCAAAATACCGCAGCATCTTTGAAAACGCCACCGAAGGCATATTTCAAACCACCCCAGACGGGCGCTATCTCAGCGCCAACCCGGCACTCGCCCGAATGTACGGCTACGATTCGCCGTCAGAACTGATCGCAAAATGTTCGGCAAAAAACCTTTACGCCGATCGCACCCGCCGCGCTTCCTTTATTGCAGAAATCAGCAAAAACGGCTCCCTGAAAGAGTTTGAGTCCTGCGTCTGCCGCAAAGACGGCAGCACTACCTGGATCTCGGAAAACGTGCGCGAAGTCCGCGACGAAGGCGGCGAACTCCTTTACTACGAAGGAACCGTCGCCGAAATCGCCGCCCGCAAACAAGCCGAAGCAGCCCTGCGAAATCAAGAATACTGGCTGAAAACCGCGATCGACGCCGTGCCCGACGCGATCAACCTCACAGACAGCGAGGGACGCTGGCTGATTGCCAACGACTGCGCCCTGCAACTTTTGGGCTGGGAAACCGCAGACTACCAGGGCAAAACGACTGCCGAACTCGCTGCCGCCGCCACTCCGAGAGTCAGAGAAATCCTCCTAACTTGGCAGGAAACCGACGAAACCACCTGGCAAGCAGGCACTCTTACCTCCAGCCGCCAAATTGTCCCCTTGCCCACAAGCGGCAGCAATTTGTTTGAAGTGCGGAAAGTGCCGCTGTTCAACCCCGACGGTTCGCGCAAAGGTTTGGCCGTCGCGGGGCGGGACATCACCCAGGAAGTGGCCGCGGATGCAGCTTTGCGAGACAGCGAACAGCGGTTTCGGGCAATTTTTGAACGCGCGGCGATCGGCATGGTAGTCGCTACCCTCGAAGGTGTTGCGATCGCCACTAATCCGGCATTTCAAGCTATGCTGGGGCTCTCGGAAGCTCAACTGCGCGGTATGGGACTCGACGACTGCGCGCACCCGGAAGACGCGCCTGTTTCGCGGGAGTTGCACCGACAGTTGGCCGCGGGTTCGCGCGAAGCTTACCAAATCGAGAAGCGCTACCTCCGCCCAGACGGCAGCATCAGGTGGGGACGCCTTAGCGCCTCTGTCATCGATAGCAGTCAGGGAACGCCACAGTTTATTTTGCAAATGGTAGAAGATATTACCGATCGCAAACAAGCTGAGTCAGCTTTGTTGCAAAATGAGGCTAAGTGGCGATCGCTGATTCTCAACAGTTCCGACATCATTACTATTCTCGACAAAAGCGGTCGCATTGTTTACGAAAGCCCTTCTGTAGAAAAAGTGTTGGGCTACGAACCAGAGGAACTCGCCCGTCAAATTGCCGTCGATTTCATCCACCCTGACGACCTTCCCTCCCTGATGTCCGACAGCGAAAAAATGATCGCAAATCCAGGCGATCCCATCGCCGTAGAAGGTCGCTTCCGGCGCGCTGACGGTTCTTGGTGTTTTCTCGAAGGCGTGGGCATTAACTTGCTAGCAGACCCCACTGTGAGGGGAATTGTGATCAACTCCCGCGACATGACGGCGCGCAGGCAAGCAGAGTACCGCCTCAGCAAAATCAACGAGTGCTTTTTGGGATTCACCACCGACGCCGCTGACAACATCCAGCGCCTGACATCCTTAGCGGGCGAGCTTTTGGGCGGAAGCTGCGCCATCTACAGCCATGTCGGTGACGGTCTGCTGCGCGCGATCGCAACTTGGCAAGCGCCGCCGGACTACCCGCTGGTCGATCGCGCCGAAGGCCACATCTGCACCGACGTATGCAGCAAAGGAAGCGATCGGGCTGTTGCCATTCCTGACTTGCAGAACACGATCTACGCCCAAACCGATCCCGCTGTCATCCGCTACAAACTGCAAAGCTATCTGGGACAAGCAGTGCGGCTGGGCGACAATTACGTGGGTGCGCTGTGCGTTGTTTACACTGAGTCGATCGCGCCCACAGAAGCCGACTGCAAGCTGATCGGAATTATTGCCGGGGCGATCGGAGTTGAGGAAGAACGGGCCGCCGCCGCCGATCGCGATCGCCAAAAATCCGAAGAACTGCAAACAGCTTTGCACGAATTGCAGCAAACTCAAATGCAGTTAGTACAAACCGAAAAAATGTCTTCCCTCGGACAGGTGCTAGCAGGAATTGCCCACGAAATAAACAACCCAGTTGGCTTTGTCGCCGGCAACCTCTGCCACGTCCGAGGCGACGTTCTCGACTTGTTAGAAATCGTGCAGGTGTATCGAGAAGAGTATCCAAATCCCCCAGCCAAAATTCAGCAACAAGCCGAGGATATAGACTTAGAATTTCTAGCAGAAGACCTGCCCAAATTGCTTAATTCGATGCAGACAGGATGCGAACGCATTGTAGAAATTATTCAAACTCTGCGTAATTTCTCGCGGGCGGACGAAGCGAAAATCAAAACTGCCGACATTCACGAAGGTTTAGAAAGTACCTTGTTAATGTTGAACAGCCGACTGAAGGCTAAGGCAAACTGGCAGGGCATTAAAGTGATTAAAGAATACGGAGAATTGCCCCAAATCAACTGTCATCCCGGACAGTTAAATCAAGTATTTATGAATGTATTGGCAAATGCTATCGACGCCTTAGAAGAAAGCAGCAGCCAAGCAAAAGATACCGCAAATTCTATCTGTCTTACTATTACAATTAAAACTGAAACCATTGATGACAAGAGCATTTTAATTCGGATCAAAGACAACGGTTTGGGCATTCCCGAAGATCAGATTGTGCGTTTGTTTGACCCGTTTTTTACCACAAAACCCGTAGGTAAAGGCACAGGTTTGGGTTTATCAATTTCGCACCAAATTGTCGTTGAAAAACACAACGGCAAATTGCAGTGCCTCTCAGAACCCGGTAAAGGTACTGAATTTATCATCGAAATTCCAATTAAGTAGAAGGAATCAGGAAGGCACTACACGGATGAACATGAAGGCACAGATTAATTATCGAGTCTGTGTCAATTCATGTCATGTCCATTTGATTCGGACTTGTATGATGTTAAATTGTGTAGGGTCGGGTTCGCCTATATTTTTGACAATTATCGACAAATTATATAAACCGGCCCCGCCTATACTTAGAAACCGGGTTTTTTACCTTGGGTGGGGGCTAGAACGCAGTATTTTCGTCAAAAAACCCGGTTTCTGGGTTCCCATGCGTGGAATTAAAAACTAAACTGCGTCCGCAAATTGCCCACAAAAATTGTCGGGTTGTTATCGAAATTATTGGCATTGCTGATGGCGTAAAATGCCGGCACGATCGAAATATGGTCGGTGAGAGGCAAATAATAAGTTGCCTCTATTTCGTACTGCGTGCCACCATTTCCTCCGCCAGAAACCAGAAACCTCCGACCGCCAGTAAAGTCAAAAGGTACTAAATATGACACCGTAAGCAAAGCTCCTTCTTTGAATAAATCGGGAAATGCAAGTCCTAACTGATAAGATTGATTTTTGATCGTGCCGTCGGGTCGGTTAGTTTTGGGAAATATATTGGTTTCGGCGTAGCCGTAGCGGCCGAAAAGACCAAAGCC
Organism: Microcoleus sp. S13_B4; assembly: GCF_036700885.1. NCBI lineage: Bacteria > Bacillati > Cyanobacteriota > Cyanophyceae > Oscillatoriales > Microcoleaceae > Microcoleus > Microcoleus sp. S13_B4. The sequence continues at coordinate 17,914 of NZ_JAUBPU010000038.1, read as the reverse complement.
GCGAGTGACTAACCAATCGAAATTGAAACTATAAGTATTCGCAGTCGCATTCCCCAGGCGGCCGCCGAAACCGTCATCTGCCACACCGTTCAACGGCTTGCTGTTAGGAGATCCAATTAAGCCACCGATTTGCTGGATGTTGGAACGGCTGTACAGAAATCGCAAATTAGCCCGTTCCGTCGGACTGAATGTTAATTCTGCCGTAGTCGTATTTGTCCCACCAAACAAGCCTTGAGATGGATTGGAAGCGGAATTAAACACGGAAGTGGGCAAAAATTCCGTACTCTCGCCCAAGTAGCCAAAACGCAGTTTCAATGCGCGGCCGATATCCCACAAAACCAAAGCACCGGCACCGCGTCTGGTAGCGCTTAACAAAGGGCTGTTGTTAGAATTAAAGCTGCTCGCACCCTCTACGAAAAAGTTAAAGTTATTGTTGTCAAAGTAGCGGTAAAAATTAATCCGCGGCCCGACTACTACTTGCAAGCTGTTGCTAAGCGGGAACCGATAGGAAAGTTCCCGCAGGATAACTTCATTGGGATTTCCTCCCGCAGTTTGATCGAGAAAAGGAGTACCAAAGGTATTGAAAAGACCAGTTGAAGTATACTGATTGGCTGGGGAATTGCCATTACCTACAGCTAGCTGTGTAATCAATTCGTCTTTCCCTGTAAAAGAAGTAGTGAGGGTCAACCAAACTAACTGGCTGAAAGTGATTTCTGGGTCGTCCACTCTCTGCACAATTGGTCTGTTGGTGACAGGATCGCGTCCGGCAAATCGATCGAGCGGAGCAGCTTTTCCATTTGTTGCTTCAACTCGGACTCGATCGCCCGCAAAAGCTCCAGTCAGGTTAAACCAAGCAAATCCGTTTAGTTTAGTGGTAGTTGAAAATTGGTTGGCTTCCAATTCGGCAGCGCGGGCTTCTAAAGCATCTACTCTACCGCGCAATGTAGCTAACTCTGCCGCAAATTCTTCTTGCAATCTTTGCAAAGCAAGTAAATCTTCTCGCTGGACTAAATTACCAGTAGAACCGCCAAGTTGTTTGGTAATTTGGTCTAAGCAAGCGTTTAATCCGGCGGCAAATTCGTAGCGAGTCATTGCCCGATTCCCTCGGAATGTGCCGTCTGGATATCCCGCAATGCAGCCGTATCTTTCTACTAGGGATTGCAAGGCTTGAAAAGCCCAATCTGTCGGCCGCACGTCGGAGAGTTGGGAAACAGAGGTGACTTGTGCCGCGTCTTCTTGTATGCTGAGGTCATCAGCGGTGCCAGTCTCGCTGTAGATCTCGGCAACGTTGCTGGCTTCAGCAACGTTTTGAGACTGAGGAGAGTTTGCAATTTCTAACTCCTGGGGGGGCAATTCGCGAATTGCCCCCGTTATTTCTGGGGCTGTTGTTGCGAGATCCTGTGTTGCTTTATCTTTTTTGGGTAAAGGGCGATCGACTGTTGCTATATCTGTTTCGGGTAAAGCGTGATTCACCCATGCTGCATCTATGTCAGGTAAAGCGCGATTCACCCATGCTGCATCTGTGTCAGGTAAAGCGCGATCGACTGTTGATTTAGTCTCTGCTGTGATCGCCGCTAACTGCGGTATCTCAATCTTAACTGCTGCCAGCGCTGCGTCTGGGTTAGCCTCCGGGACGGCACTCGCTTCTAGCGCAACTTCTGGAGTTGAGGTATCCTGAATTTGAGCTGTTGCTGCGATCGGCCCCAAAGGCACCGCGGCACCAGAAATCAAGAAAGACAGCCAAAAAGCTTTAAGGGAGGTTGAATTATTCACCATACCACTCACACCACTTGTTGAAAATAAAATTTGGGCAATCTTAAACGATAAGCTTGCTTATAAATGTGTTTGGTTTAACAAATTCTTATAAATATTTAAAATTATTTTAGGAAGCAAGCGATTCCCAATCACTAATCACTAATCACGGATGACTACTGACTAATTCCCAAAATGAAGTTTTTATTAGTTACAGATTTAGACAACACGCTAGTCGGAGATGACGAAGCAACTCAAGTTTTAAACCAGCGCTTGCAATCAAAGCGATCGCAAATTTGTTTGGTTTACGCTACCGGGCGTTCTTATGCTTCCACTTGCGAATTAATTGCCCAAAAGCAACTGCTAGCACCCGACTATTTGATCGCAGGTGTAGGCAGCGAAATTTACCAAGACGGAATCCTCGATTTAGATTGGGCGGAGTATCTTTCTCAAGACTGGGATAAAATGGCAATCGCCTCTTTAGCTCAGCAGTTTTCCCAGCTTAAACTCCAATCCCTAAAAGAACAAAATCCTTGGAAAATCAGTTATTGTCTGGAACCAGCAGCAGAAAATAGTTCGACTCTCCAGACTTTGCAGCAAAAGTTAACTGAATCGCGACTACCAGCTCAAATCATTTTTAGCAGCAATCGCGATGTAGATATTTTACCGCAAACTAGCAATAAAGGCAATGCCCTTACTTATTTACAAAAACGCCTACAAATTCCATCTGAGGCAACATTAGTTTGCGGTGATTCTGGCAATGATATCAATATGTTTGAACAGGATGTCCGGGGAGTAATCGTCGCTAATGCTCTGTCAGAACTCTTAGAATGGCATCGCGAATCTGGCACTGAAAATCATTATTTAGCAGGTTCTGCTTGCGCTTGGGGAATCATGGAAGGAATGGCATATTTTTGGGAATTTTGATTGCCGAAAATCCGGTTTGGTTTGTAGTCAGCAGTGAAGTCCTCCTACAAATCAGACGACTGAAGTCCTCAGTACAAACGCACCCGAAGCACCCCAAGTCCTGCAAACCGTTAAAATCTGTTCAGGAATCTCAACCGCGTATCGATCGAACCTGCTAGTTGCGATACCATCAGCGTGTACTGCTTTATCAAAGCTAATCGAACTTAACTTTAGTTACCTCAAGCGAGTTGAAGTTTATTTCCTAGCCCTGTTGGTTAGTCGGCTATCCGCCGATCGCCAAAGGTTCTATAGTTAAGTTTAGCGCCTCAACCGAAATTACTCTCTCTAGAAGAAGTTATCTTCCTAGATGAAGAAAATGTCGGTTTAGGCAACTATTTGCCCCTTTAGTTCAGTTCGCGAACGCACCGCCACATGGAACAAAATACTTTACCCGTAGAGGTGATTCTCTCTCACCCCCGCCAATATTTAGGTAGCATTCGGCTGGATTGGACGCCACAACCGGGGAACTATCTAGATTTAGAGGGAGAAACCTATGCTGTTTTGGAACGCCACCACCGCTATCAACTCCAATCCGGCCGCTACCGACTGCAAAAAATTGCCCTGTACGTGCAGTCGGCCACACCGCCGACGGAAAGAACTTTTGTAAGTGGCATCTGGGTTATCGGAGATGCTAGCTGTCGCTTTAATGCTCGATCGGAAATTCTGCGCTGTGCTGTCAAACCTACTGGCCCGTGCGACGGCTGCGGCGATTACCAAAAGTCTTGAATCATCGAGCCCGTGGACAATTCCACCTCGCCCAACCGAGAGTGCCGAGAATCTCGGCGTCTCCCTCATTTACGACAAACTATCAAAACCCACTAGGAACTCTGGAATCGAATTTAACTTCTTCAGGAAGGCGATAATCTATCTTTTGATAGCTGTGCAGCACGTCGCGAATGCCAGTATGAATCAAATTTTCTATGTGCAGCAACTGCTCAGAAGAACAGCGAACCTGAACTGTTTGGTTTGACACAGACTCGCCGGAGTCGATCGCAGTATATCTATTAGGAACTCGGGTGAGCACGTAAGCAATTAAATCCTGTCGCAAGCCCGAAGGCGAAAAAGCTTGTTGGTAGGGATGCGTGGGATAAGACTCCAAGATAATTTCTACTTCCTCTGTGACTACTGCCAAGGTAATATTGACAAGATTTTTCTGCATTTTTCCCGTCCCAAAATACTGGTTAACTACTATTTTTTTTGCCGCTCTCGCTCTCGTGTGATTTCTGCTGAATCTTAGCCTGCTAATACCGCACATCGTCCTTCGGGAATCACAAGTTCGATCTCGGAACTTACCTCTTCTATAACCCGCAGCACGTAGCAGGGAATCTTGTCGGATAAAATAGCAGTTGCCACCGCACCCGTGTGAATTTCTAAGACTGCTTCTGCAGCAGCTTCAAACATCAGTCGCTGTCCCGGAAACATCACTCTTTCAAAGTAGAAATTAGGAATGTTCTCAATCCGAACCACCTGAACTAGGTTGCTAACATTTGCGTAATAGCACAAAATCTGGTTCTTACCTTTAGAAGATAGCTGATCTGACATTTGAAAAATCTCCACACTCTTTCAAAAACTTACTGAGACTTTGCTTTGCCTGTTAGTGGCTATTGCGAGTTTGGCTCTTGACAAAACGACCGACGTATTTGTGGGGTGTTATTCGAGAGCGCGCATCACATCTTCAGTTATTAATTTTTTTACCATTGAGTTCTCCGGCTAACACTTAGAGGACTGGCGCGCCAACCCCGTTTTTCCCAGTTAAAAACCCGGTTTTTGTGGTAGGCACTGCCTAACCCCTGACTTATGCAGGCTGGTTGTGCTGTGGCACCAGTTAATCAAAAGTACCGTCACTGACCCGAAAGCTCCTGACAACAGGTTCGTTCTTTGGCAGCGAAATGGTGCTGAGATGGCATAGACTTTCAACTCAAGAGCTTGGACTAAATATTATCTAAAAAATATGAGGAAATTATGAAGGTCATAATTTTTTTTGATAAATATACTTTTGCCGAAGCAGGGATTACAACACTTAGGCAACAACCGGGTTTTTTACCAAAAAAATAGGCTGCACCTGTGATGGTAGGTTAAAAAACCCGGTTTCTGAGGGAACTCTCCGTAACTCTTGGATTAGCAGCCTGAAACCGGGTTTCTTACCAAAAAACTTCGCTGCCTCTGTGATCCCGGCTTAAAAAAAACCGTTCTTGAGGCAAGTGTGCGTAACTTCTGGGGCAGTTATTCTGCCTGTAAATACGGTGTTAGCCTTTAGGCTTTGCGGGTAACAAAAAACCCCGACTCCCTGAGAGCATCTCTGGAACTTCTAGGGAATCAGAGTTTAAATTAACCAATCACCGATCGATCTCAAAGCTAAATCAAAAAAATGAGGAAATTCTGAAAACACCAGGAAAAACTAGGACTTTCCTGGACACACAAACCCCGTCTAATAACATAATTGCGTGATTTTTGCAAGAATCAAGGGAACGAGAAAGCGAATTTTCGATCGTCATCCGGCTTTAATGCCCCCTTGATTCTTCAGTCGGGCGGGGCCAACTTTGTTTGTCTAGTAAGGGTTTCAACTGCCGAGTTTGATATGCTATGTGCGATCGCATTTTACCCCAGTTTAAAGCAACGGTTCCCAACCCAGAATTTCCGCAACTTGCTGTGCCAAACTCAAAGGATCGAAAGGCTTTGCAATCACCCCCGCTACCCCCAAATCAGCAAATTCGCTCAAATCCAGTGCCTGCACCTTAGCAGTCAGGAAAATAACCGGAATCCCGCGAGTAGCCGCATTGTTTTGCAGCAAACCAAACAGAGTAAGTCCGTCCATATCGGGCATCATCACATCTAGCAGAATAGCGTCAGGGAGTTGAGTTTCAGCTAAAAGCAATCCTTGGCTGCCGGAGGGCGCGCTTAGTACAGTCCAGCCGCCTAAATGTTCCAGACAAGCCTGAATCACGCTGGAGAGGTTTTTTTCATCATCGATTACCAGAATGCGCTTTGCTGACATAATTGAAACTCAACTTTTAAATTAATCATGGCCAACCGAAAGAGGACTTACGCACGCTGCCTCATCAACCCGGTTTCTTCACAGATATAGCAGAAGGAAGAAGCAATAAAATTAAGAGTTTCAGCACTTAAGAACATCCTAATCGTCGAGCGCGGTTGCTATATTTTGCCGCTCACCGACTTAAACCAAAAACAGAAAAATCGACATATAAGCCTCCCAAACTCATCCTCCCCGCGTGCGTTGCGAGGAACGTTAGCTGTCGCGATCTGTTATCAAAGCAATCTCAAAACTCCAAACTTTTTCCCCCTTCGCCTTCCAACGGTGCAGGCACTGTGAAATAGAAACTGCTGCCTTCTGAGACAACACTTTCGGCCCAAATTCTGCCGCCGTGCTGCTGTACGATGCTGCGACAGATAGCCAAACCCAAACCCGTACCTCCTTTTTGGCGGGAGTCAGAAGCATCGACTTGTTGAAACCGTCCAAAGATAGTTTCTAGTTTATCTGCAGGAATCCCCCGCCCTCGATCTTTGACTTCAAATAAAACCCGTGAAGCGTAGCTATCCCGTAGGGAATCGCCCAAATCTTCAACCCTGACAGTTACTGTACTCCCTGGAGCGGAGAATTTAATCGCATTGCTCAACAAATTTACCAGCAGTTGAACGATTCTGTCCGGGTCAGCCCAAATTTGGGCTGTTTCAGGCAAAATCGACAAATCAATGCTATTTTCAGCAGCAAAAGAAAGTACAGCTTCTGCAGACTTCCGCATCAAAACCTGGGCATCGCACCACTGCTTGACGAGGATAACTTGGCTCGAATCGAGCCGTTCTAAGTCAAGAATATCGTTTACCAAACGCACTAACCGTTCGGTATCGTTAGAGGCGATTTCTAACATCTGTTTGGCAGTTTCCGGTTTATTTTTGAGCACCCCAGCCGCCAGCAAACCTAAAGAACCACGAATGGAGGCAAGGGGAGTTCGCAGTTCGTGGCTGACAATCGAAATAAACTCATTTTTCATTTTTTCAATTGCCCGACTTTCTGTGATATCTGTGACTGTGCCGACGTGACCAATTAGTTGAGATCTGTCGGAAAAAATCGGAGCTGTTTTAAGCCGACAAAAGCGGATAGTTCCGTCTCGCTGGATGTGGCGGAATTCGCAGGAAAATTCCCCATCTAGCGATTGCGATTGGGACCACTTAGACAGAATTAGTTTGAGGTCTTCGCGGTGAACAAACCGCCTCCAGCCGTTTCCTAAAGCTGCGGCAGGTGTGAAGCCACCAATTGCTTGACAGCGAGGATTTGTATAAGTACATTTCCCCTCAGTATCGATTTTGAAAATACCCACGGGGGAACTCTCGCTCAGAGAGCGAAATAAAGCTTCGCTTTCCCGGAGTTCTGCTTGAGAGTTTTCTAGTTCTCTGGTTCGCTGCAAAACTCGCATTTCTAACCGTTCGTTGAGCTGTTGGAGGGCGGCTTCAGCAAGTTTGCGATCGCTAATATCGCGCTGCACAGATACCCAATGGGTAAACTCACCATTTTTGTCAGCTATGGGCACAATACTCATTTCTACCCAAAATTCCGTCCCGTCTTTGCGGTAATTGATCAAGTCAACCCGCACCGGCTGCCAGGTTTCCAAAGCTGTCCGAATTTGATCGAGACTGGCGCGGTCTGTTTTTTCTCCTTGCAAGATGCGCGGTGTTTTACCCAAAACTTCTTCTAGCGTATAGCCGGTCATCCGCGTGAAAGCTGGGTTGACATAAAGAATTCGCGGGCCCGGTTCGTCAATCGGTTCGGCTTCGGTAATTAACACGGCGTCGTCAGTGGTGGTGACTGCTGATTCCAACAGGCGCAACTGTAATTCTATAGCTTTGCGATCGGTAATTTCTGTAACTGTCCCCACCATCCGCACTGCATCGCCTGCTTCGTTGTAAAAAAACTTACCTTTTCCCTCAATCCAGTGAATGCTGCCGTCGGGCCAAACCACGCGGTATTCCAGAAAGTAATCTGCTCGCTGGGCCAGGGTCTGATTTATAGTATTATCCGTATTTTTTAAATCTTCTGGGTGAATGCAAGCTGCAAAACTTTGATAAGTTCCCGCAAAAGTTCCCGGGGCCAACCCAAACAACTCTTCGTGTTCCCTCGACCAAACAATGCGATTTTTCTGCAAGTCCCAGTCCCAAAATCCGATTTTGGTAGCCGACAAAGCTAAGCTAAGCTGCTGATTAATTTTCCGCAACTCCAAGCTAGTAATAGCAACTCGAAGTTCTCGGGCTATTTCGATTTCGCACCGCTGCCAAGGCAAAGATTTTAACCTCACAGTTTCTTGCCACAAATCAAAGGAAGTGCGAGGAGACCTCGGTCGGCTGCCATCCGGTTTAAATTCAATTTGCCCGTCTGGTTGACCGGCCCAGTTGACAGTTTGAATTGCTTCGGGACGGAACCACAAAATGTAATAATTTTGCATCTCGGACATGGCAAGCACCAGCAAACCGCTAGCAACTTCTTGAAACTTCTCGGATGGCGGATACAGTTTTGAGAGAGAATCTGTATAAAAAACATCATTATTTATTTGACCTTTTATCCAAGTAATTAAGTTTTTTATTTCTCCCAATTCCGGGGTTTTGCCGATGGTTGTTAAATTTTCATTGGCACACACAACTCCACCCGTAGCGCCCACTAAGGCCAGCAATTCATCTGGTAATGTAAGCAAACCTTCTACAAAGCAGTTTTTTCGAGAGATTTCTGTGATAAATTTATGGCAATTTTTTTTTAAATAAATTCCATATTCCCAGTCTTCGCTATCTTGTTTGTAGCTGAGTTCTAGATTCACAAACTTTGCTAGCATTTCGCAAGCAGATCTTGTTTCGTAGTTTACATACTTTCGTGTTGGATGGTGACAGGCGAGCAATCCCCAGACTTTTTTATCTTTGATTAATGTCAGGGTCATGCTAGCGGCCACGTTCATATTTTTGAGATATTGAACGTGGCAAGGCGAAACTGTTCTCAACAAAGAATAGGCCATATCCAGGGGGCGACCCGTCAACGGATTGCAGTGAGGAATTAGTTCGACAGGCTGACAGTTAATATCGGGAATAAACCGAATTAAATTCATGTTAAACAAATTTCTTGCCAGGGGGGGAATATCGGTAGCTGGATAGTGCAGCCCCAATAAAGGAGCCAAACTTTCTACTTTGTCTTCGGCGATAACTTCCCCCGCCCCGGTGGCATCAAATTGATAGACGATCGCCCGATCGAAACCGATCATCCGCCGCACTTCTGCAACTGCTGTCTGACACAGCACTTGCAGGTTTGGTGTTTTGTGGATTTTGTCGATCGGCTCTTGGACTAAATTATAATAATTGAAACAAGCGCTCGTTTTTGGGGAAACAACCGACTCTAGTTCAACAATTAATGCTGAATTTGATTGATGTAGCGTCCCCTCAAAAAAACACTTGCGGTCTTGACTTGTGAATGATAATCTGATACTGTTACGTTGGTGGTCTTTTTCAAATAAAGCTTTTTCAATAGCCTCAATTTCCTCAGTCTCGACAAATTCCTCTAAACATTTATCCAAAAGTTGTTCGGGGTAAAGGCCCATCGCCTCAAAAGTATTGTTGCTAACTTGCAAAATTTTCAACGCCGGAGATTCCAGCACCAAAAGGATGCCGTGAGGTTGAATCGAACCCGGGGCGTAAATTAGTTCGCAGTCGCTGTTATTGAGAGTGCCTGTGTCTGAGGGCAATAACATTGCTTTCATCTGATTAATACTTCTCTAAATTAGCCTGTGTTCTTGATCAGCGGCCAAGCATCAATCAATAGCACCGCGTCGGAATCACACAATCTAACAATCCCAAGTCTTGGCTAAGGCTTCCTGATTTGTTTCGGACACGCACTGCATATTTGCTCCTAGGTATCCCATTTAAAAAAAAGAATACAACTGTAGGTACGTGATCGAAACCCATATCTCATCAGTCATTCCCACTTTTTCAATTCTTTAATTCTTTAAATCTAAAATGGGATTAGCGCTGTGCCTGAGCCAGTCTGTTTCTGAGTTGAGTCCGCTCCAAACGATTGAGGAGGCGAGCAATTAATTCCGGTTTCACGATCGGCTTGTTCACGTAGTCGTCAGCACCTGCGACAAACATTTGGCGCACTGTTTCCGACTCGGAATGAGCAGTCAAAAATAGCACGGGGAGCTTGCTCCAGCGCAAATCGTTACGCACTGCCAAACACAGCTCGATACCGCTGTAACCGGGCATCTCCACATCTAAAATTAGCAAATCCGGACAAGTGGTTTCGAGTACCTCCCAGAACTTTTCAGGATCGTCCAATGTTGTTACTTGAAATCCCCAAGGTTGTAGAATCACTTTCAGTGCAGCCAATAGATGCACGTCATCGTCTACCACCATAACTTTCGCTTCAGCAGGGCCAGTCTGGTCGAGGACTTGGGCGACTGCTTTGAGTATATCGGCTGGGGGGATAGATTTGTGTAAAAAGCCGGAAGCTCCCAAACGAGCAACTTCTATTCGATCGCTCAATTGATTGTGCCCGCTAAAAACCATCACCGGAATTTCGGGTTTTTCACTGCGGAGTTCGGCTAGGAGAGCAAGTCCGTTTTCCTGAGATCTGGAAAATGTCAAATCCAGCAAAATCGCGTCGGGAGGCTGTTGAGAAATCGCATTTCTTGCCGCTTGCGGAGAGTTGGCGACTTCTACCTGGAAGCCAAAACCGGATGCTGCTATTTTCAGTTTCTCGCTCCCAAAAGTATCATCATCAACAATTAGCATTCGGCGCTTTGGGGAAACCTGAGCAGCCAAATCGCCTTCTGGTTCGGGCGACGGGCGATCGAATATCTGTTTGAGCTTATGCAGAAATCCCTCAATTTGCTGATCCGTCCCCGGTTTCAAGATGTTTTCCGCCTTGAACAAATGTTCTATCTGGCGCGCCACTTCTGAACCTTTGGGCAGCCCTAAAGTTCCCAAAGAACCGACTAATTTGTGAGCCTGAGCCTGGGCTTCCTGGCGCAGTTCGCCCTCCAAGCTTCCGTTTTTGAGTTGAGCGATCGCGCGATCGAAGATCGCCACCTTTTCTATAAAATTTGCTTTTAAATTTACCCGCATTTGGGCAACCACATTCAGGACTTTGAGGCGGCGGTCGTCATTGTTTAATTCCTGGCTCGACCCGCTCGATTCAGCAGATAAAGTCTCTGGACTTTTAGCAGTTTCTGCCGTTTCCCCCGCAATTTTTGGGTTCTCCATATCCTCCGGCCGGCTTTTGAGCCGATAGCCCAATCCGTACACGGTTTCCACTAAATCTACAATCATCCCGGCTGCTTTCAGCTTCTGCCGCAGCCCCTTGATGTGAGCGGTAACGGCTTCTTCCTGAGGAAATTCGCCGGCAGACCAAATGCGATCGAGGATGGCGCTGCGACTGAAAATACGCCTGGGATTTCTCAGGAAAAGTTCTAGCAAATTGTACTCTTTGGGAGTCAAGTGCAGCACTTTTTCAGCATAAGCTACTTCGGTAGTGTCGGGGTTGACTTGCAGTTTTTCCCAGGTCAAATTTTTACTCGACAAAGTTGCCTTGCCCCGGCGCAGCAAAGCGCGAATTCGAGCGATTAATTCTTCGAGATTAAAGGGTTTGACCACATAATCGTCTGCACCCGCTTCTAAACCTTGGACTCGATCGTTGCTGCTATCTAGCGCTGTCAGCAGTAAAATCGGCATTTGGCAGCCGGACGCTCGCAATTTCCGACACAAACTAATGCCGTCGAGTTTAGGAATCAGCACATCCAAAACAATCAGGTCGTAATCGTATGCCTGCACCAAATGCAACGCTGTTTCACCGTCGGCTGCCGCATTCACATTGTAATTGTGAGACTCCAGCGCTTGAGTCAGCAAACTGACTGTAACTGTGTCATCTTCTACCAGCAGGATTTTCATAAACGTCACCTGTCCTTCCAACTCTTCTTGGAACTTTATTATCGGTTTTTGGGGCTAATTAAATATCCTTTTTACAACTGAATTTAAAAATTACCCACCTTCATTATAACAAATATTATTCTTGAAATAGTATAAGTGTCAATTATTATGATGATTTTATTTGTTTTCCTCTCGTAATATTTCATTAGATTCGCGCTGGGACTTTAGGGCTTTTTGGACTTCAGCGCCTGCTGAATCTTTTGAATCAGATATTGCGACGAATCTTGATGTTTAACTAAGTTTTCCAACTCGGAAACCGCGACTTCGGCGTGTTCTAGTTCTTGAACTAAAGAATCAGCGGTAACACTTTTTATGACTCCCAAAGGTTCTTGGATAGCGGTCAATGAAGTAAATTTTTTTTCCGCTATTAATTCTTCCAACTCTAACAGGGCCATTTCTGCGCGATCAATCTTGATCGTCACGGATTTAGCCACATTAGCACCCGCTCTTGCTGCCTCCGTGAGTTCGTGAACTCGAAGTTTAAACCGACTGGCAATTTGCTCCATTTGAGTCCCCAATTCAAACGTTTTACTTGCCAGCCTGCCAATTTCTAGACTCACTTTGCTCAGACCGCTGGGCTGACTTCCCATTTGATTGGTAACTACAGCCACCTGTACTGCTAAATGCCTGACTTGTTCGATCGCCTCCCGGATGGTTCGGGAAGTGCGGTTAACCGTTTCTAAATCATTAGCTATTGCTTTGCCCACTCCCAAAATTTTATCTGTATTGTTGCAAATAGAATTAGCACCTTGAAAAGTAGCTTGAAATGCTTGGCGACCTTCCGAAGAAATCAGTTTCGCAATCCTCACAAATCGCTGATTCATTTGAGCAATTTCTTCAGCTTGTTTGACCAGTGCCAATTGCTGGGAGCTGGGATTAATATGCGACTTTTCTGCTTGACGTTGTTGGATTTTTAAAAGCTCATTACATTGATTAAATTTAGCCTGTTCTTGTTGAAATAGCGCCAAATACTTGTGTCTTTCTACTCGGTATTTTTGAATAACTTTGTTAGCTTGCGCTAACAATTTTGACTGGGCAATCACCAGAGTATGAACGTCCAAAAGGCGGTAGCTCTGGTCTTCCATTACCACAATAATCGGTTCATAAATCAAGTCTTTGTGCCTGTTGAAGGACGCTTGGACGGCATCATCAACTTTCCAGTTTTCCGAAAGCAGCAAAGGCGGAATTCTAATAAAATCTAACAAGGCTCGAATCGGGTGTGACCCGTAAAGTTCTACGCGATCGGGAAAACTCATTTGCTCTCGAAATTTGACGCGAGAAATCATGCCCAATACCTGTGATTCATGAGTAATAATGACTCCCGGCAGGTCGGGTTCTTGCTCAAATCTTTCAGCCACTACCTGTCCTGGAGTTGCAGCGCTCACTTGGAAGTCGTGACACGGCAGATGTCCGATCCTGAAATCGGGGGTGAGTTGAGTTGGATTGCTCATTTACCCGGATAGTGTTAAGTACAAGTTAACAAATTATATATTAATATTATACTGGAATAAGATTGTTGAAAGTAGTCAACGAGCCAGCACGGAAGTGACTGGGCTTCGGGCCTAAAACTTCATTTTCCGTTGACCAGCCTGAGACCTTTGATGTCTAGGTTTTTTGAGTAATGACACCAAGCGGATACGTAGCTAGTCCCCTGTTGTGTCGTTAAGGGTTAAACATTTTTATTTGGGTTAAAGACGTGCCATTAGGCGAATCAGCTCAGAAAATAAAGGCGCGTGCTAACTTCACCCCAGCAATGGGAGTGGAATTCCTTAGTTTCCATCAACAACCCGGTTCACAAACACAACCAGAAGCGATCGATTATATAGCCGTATCCCTTCCCGCCGTTTCCTCCTACCGCTTTCGCGCTCGTAAAGCGCTGGAGCGCGGGTCACTCGCCCAGAAGAAACATGACAACTATCGGGAGAAATTAGCTCTCTGGCTCCGGGGCCTTCTATTACCTACTTTCTGACTACTGTCATCTCAAGTTTGTTGGATCGGCCGCGCCTGCTGTGCCCCAGGTTCCGTCCTCACAACAGGGACACTCATATTTTGTTCTTTAAAACAACCGGGAAAATATCTAGATTGAAATCAAAAACCTTAAATCGGACTTTGCCACTAGCAACCTTTGAGGCTGCTTACCAGTTGTTACAGCAAATGGCTGAACTCCCCGGGGCGATTTGGCTGAGCGACGATGCTTACGCGGATTCTCAAAATCTGGAAAATTCGTCGGAAAGGTTTGCAGCAGTGGTATCAGAGCATTTTAGCGCGCTGCTGCGGGGCAATCTATTAGATGAGTTCGCAACAAACGGACACAAGCACAGCGAAAAAAATCTCCCTTCGCAATTGAATGTGCAGTTGACTTTCGAGCCCGGGGCAATCGCCAATTTCCTGTCTCCTCTCGCAGACAAACTCGCAGAAATAACCCCCGCACCCTCGTGGCAAATTGACATTCGCGCCCTCAAACAAGGAATTAAAAATATACAGCCCAACTCAGCCGTTATTCAAAGCGAATTCACCCTAAATTTGCTGGATATTCTGGCTGCCAATGCCAGCCCAAATAATCCTCGACCCCTACACAGCCAAACAGAAATAGAGGGAAAATCAGCGCCCAAAGTTATAGATCCAGAAACGCTACAGAGCCAGATTGCCGAAACCGTCAATCAATTACAAATTGCTAGTCCCTGCATTTCATTTTGTCAGCCAGTAGAAGATGCTTTGCAGCAGCAGCTTGAACAAGAGCGACTTTTGAATCAGGTGACAACTCAAATCCGCCAGAGTTTGGAATTGCCTGTAATTTTGTCAAAAGCAGTCGAGCGAGTGCGAGAGTTTTTGGAGGTCGATCGCCTGTTAATTTATCAATTTGAAAAAGTGCCAGCGCCGCACAATCGTGAGTTAGCTAAAGAAATATTTGCGCCGGTTTCTGAGTCTGGCGAAATCCCCAAAAATTCCGGGTCTTACTTGTATTTAGGTCGTGTCACCTACGAAGCTTTAGCTAACGATACTATCTCGTCTGTACTGAATTTTAGTGAAGGCGCGCAGTGTTTTACCAATGGAGTAATTGACCGAGAGAAATATCGCAAAGGTTTGGCTTTGTGCGTGGCAGATGTGGAAACAACTTACTCTTCGCAGCCTTGTTTTTTAGAGTTGATGCGGCGGGCGAAGGTGCGGGCGAAGTTGCTAGTGCCGATCGTAGTTCAAGACGAGTTGTGGGGGCTGCTAATTGCCCATCAGTGTACTGTTCGGCATTGGGAAGAAAGCAAAAAAACATTTTTGCGGCACATAGCAGAACATTTGGCGATCGCCATTTACCAAGCCGAACTTTATGCACAAGTCCAGCAGGAAAAGCGCACCTCAGAACAGCGCGTAATAGAGCGCACGCGAGAACTGCGCGATGCACTGGTCGCCGCCCAGTCTGCCAGCCTCGCCAAGAGCGAATTTTTGGCAGCTATGAGCCACGAATTGCGGACTCCTCTCACCTGCGTCATCGGCATTTCTGACACGCTGCTGCGGTGGTCTTACGGTAAAGTTGGCAGTAAAGAAGTGCCAGTGCAAAAGCAACGGCAGTACCTGCAAACTATCCGAGACAGCGGCGACCACTTATTAGAATTAATTAACGATATTTTAGATTTATCGCAAGTAGAAGCGGGCAAAGCAGTATTAAAAGTTAGTGAATTTTCACTTTCCAAATTAGCTTCTCAGAGCCTGCACGCCCTCAAAGAAAAAGCTGCGGCTAAAGGCGTGGATCTGGTGCAAGAGCAGCGCATAAAACAAGAGTGCGATCGCTTCATCGCTGACCCGCGCCGCTTGAGACAAATTCTCTTCAATCTTTTAGGAAATGCGATTAAATTTACTCCCGAAGGCGGGCGAGTAATCCTGCGAGTTTGGGTGACAGAAGATAAAAATCGAAGGCCAGAAGTACGACATCCCGGTATTGCACCTGCTGGCAGCACCGCTGTTTTTCAAATCAAAGATACCGGCATTGGAATTCCCGAAGATCAGCGATCGCTTTTGTTTCAAAAATTCCAGCAGTTGGATTCCCCCTACCGCCGCGAATACGGTGGCACCGGTCTGGGATTGGCTTTAACTAAACAGTTAGTAGAGCTTCACGGCGGCGCGATCGAAGTCAACTCAACAGTTGATGTCGGCTCTACTTTTACCGTTTTTATACCCATCCAAACTCAAAGCAAAGATGAGTCCACAAAATTCACCTATGAAAAATCGAATTCATCTCTACCCCTGCATTCTTCCTCGCGGGGCAGCCTCGTCCTCATCGAAGAAGATGAAGAAATTGCCATGCTGATTTGCGATATCCTGACAGCAGCAGGACTGCAAGTAGTGTGGATGATTGAAGGTTCGGCGGCGGTCGAACAAATTGAACTTTTGCAGCCGACTGCTGTGATTGTTGATATGCGTTTACCCGGTATGAATGGCTGTGAAATAATTCACCAACTGCGCCAAAAGCCCGCTACTGAAAATATCAAAATTCTGGCTTTAAGCGCTAAAGAGATTCCCGCAGATGAGATATCTTCCGTGACGGCTGGAGCTAACGATTGTTTGGTTAAACCAATTGACCCTGAGCAATTGCTTGACAAAATTATTTCTTTAATGGCCGGGATTGGTAATGGGTAATACAATTTTAGATTTTAGATTTTAGATTTTAGATTGGGGAATGACTCATTGGATATGGGTTGGGATATGGTCTACAGTTACATTCTTTTTTTGAACTGGTATAATTTGTAATTCCCAATTACCAATTCCCCATCCGCAATTCACCATGATTAATTGTCAAATTCCTACAGGATTAATTGTTTCTTGTCAAGCACCTGCTGATTCGCCACTGCACGATCCGATCGTAATTGCAGCAATGGCTCGAACCGCCATCAATCGAGGTGCATCGGGCGTGCGGATTGACACTCCGGCTCACATTGCAGCGGTGCGAAAACAGATATCTGCTCCCATAATTGGGATTTGGAAGCAGCAATTGCCGGGATGCGAGATTTACATTACTCCTCGGTTTGAAGACGCGCGGGCGATCGCCGCTTCTGGAGCCGATATTATCGCCGTTGACGCTACTCTGAGAAACCGTCCTGCTGGTGGCGAAGACTTAAAGACATTAATCGCGCAAATTCACAGCGAATTGGGCAAATTAGTGATGGCGGATGTAGATACGATAGAAGCTGCGATCGCGGCAAGCGAAGCTGGTGCAGATACTGTAGCAACAACTCTTTTTGGCTATACTGCCCAGACGGAAAACTTATCGCCGCCGGGATTTGATTTGCTTGCGGAAATGGTAGAAAAGCTTAAGGTTCCTGTTATCTGCGAAGGCGGGATATCGGGGCCGGAAATGGCTAAAAAAGCGTTGGATTTAGGAGCCGCGGCTGTTGTTGTCGGGACAGATATTACTGGGATTGATCTTAAGGTGACAGCCTATAAGTCGCTGATGGGGAAGTAATAAGGAAGTTCGGCAACGGATTGTTTAACGGATGTAACGGATATAAGGAAGTTCGGCAACGGATTGTTTAACGGATGTAACGGATGTAACGGATATAAGGAAGTTCGGCAACGGATGTAACGGATGTAACGGATGTAACGGATAGAAGGAAGTTCGGCAACGGATTGTTTAACGGATGTAACGGATGTAACGGATAGAAGGAAGAAGGGAGAATAAATATTCGGCGATAGAAATCGCTTTTAGGCAAACGAAACGCGGAAGGTAAGGTGTGGAAATATGGGGCGATTTCGATCGCCCTTTTTCTGCGGAAGTTGCTAAATCAGTGCGCCGTTGATAAAGCTGCTAACTACAGTCAAGGCGATCGCCCCGAGTACCGCCGCGCTCCAAATGCCCATCCGCAAGCTAAATCCTTCTACTAACTTCGCAGCGGAGGCAAAAACAATCACGTTCATTACAAAAGCAAAGGCGCCGGAAAGCAATCCCAGCGTCAGTAGGTTCGGTACGAAAAAAACTGCTTTCAGAATTGGCAAAATTAAAACATTCACCATTCCCAAAACCGCAGCGGAAATTACTGCTTTCGGTGTGCTGTCAATTTCTACGCCGATCGGCAGTTGAGAAATTAGCAGCAAGCTGCTGCCCGTCACCAGCCAAGCAATCAAAAAATCGATCGGTTCCACAGCGCCCCTACCTCCTTATACCAATTCACTATGAAGGTACACTAAATGTAGGCTAAAAGTAGAGGAGATGCAATATGGCCAACAAATTTAAGGT